>JAVETB010000008.1:0-62769 GCA_034006265.1 Syntrophus sp. (in: bacteria)
CGCCGAGACTACGAACAGGCCCGGAACGAGGGACGGAGCGCCTCTCTCCTGGAGCAGCAGCGGCCCAATGTGTTCCAGATGAATGTGGCCAACATCCTGCCGGGAGACGAGATCGCGGTGGAGCTGAAATACACGGAACTGCTCATACCGGAAGACCGGGTGTACGAATTCGTTTATCCCACCGTCGTCGGCCCCCGCTATTCCACTACGCAGGCCGATTCGGCCCCGCCTTCAGAATCGTGGAGCGCCAACCCCTATCTTCATTCCGGGGAGGCCCCTCCCTACGATTTTGACATATCGGTCAACCTGGCAACGGGTCTGCCGGTCCGGGACATCTCCAGTCCCTCCCACTCCGTGAACACAGCGTTTCAAGGAACGGCCCGGGCTCAAGTCCTGCTCGATCCGTCGGAAAAGTCGGGGGGAAACCGCGATTACATCCTCCGCTACCGCCTTGACGGCGACAACGTCCAATCCGGCCTGCTCCTCTACCAGGGCAAACAGGAGAACTTCTTCCTCCTGATGATGCAGCCGCCCGGAAGGATTGCCCCCGAACAGATCCCCGGCCGGGAATACATCTTCATCGTCGATGTTTCGGGATCGATGTACGGCTTTCCCCTGGACATCTCCAAGCAGCTTCTGTCCAACTTGATCGGTGGCCTGCGCCCCTCGGACCGGTTCAACGTTCTGCTCTTCTCCGGAGGTTCCTCCCTGATGTCCGAGGAGTCCCTGCCGGCCACGGCGGAAAATGTCCGACGGGCCATTTCACTTCTTGAGGGCCAGCGCGGAGGCGGCGGGACGGAAATTCTGCCGGCCCTGAAGCGCGCCCTCTCCCTCAAAAAGCGGGAACAGGACTCGCGGACCCTGGTCGTCGTCACCGACGGCTATGTGACCGTTGAGGAAGAGGTCTTCGACCTGATCCGGAAAAATCTCGACAACGCCAACCTGTTTGCCTTTGGGATCGGGACGAGCGTCAACCGCCACCTCATCGAAGGGATGGCGCGGATCGGCATGGGAGAACCTTTTATCATCGACAAGCGGGAAACGGCTCAGTCCAGGGCGGAGCGTTTCCGCTCCATGATTTCGGCCCCGGTATTGACCCAGGTGAAGGTGGATTTTAAAGGCTTTTCCGCTTATGATGTGGAACCGGTTTCCCTTCCCGATGTTCTGGCCGAGCGTCCTGTGATCCTCTTCGGAAAATGGCGTGGGAAACCCGGTGGCCATGTGACGCTGACGGGAATCTCCGGGAAAGGACCCTATTCCGAGTCCCTCGCAGTGGCAGGGGTCACGCCGCTGCCGGAAAATGCGGCCCTTCGTTATCTCTGGGCACGCCACCGCATTGCGCTCCTTTCCGATTACAACCGGCTCCGGGAAAAGCGGGAGCGCAGCGAAGAAGTGACGAACCTGGGACTGACCTACAACCTTTTGACAGCCCATACTTCCTTCGTTGCGGTGGACAGCGAGGTTCGGCAGGGAGGCAAACCCACCACCGTGCAACAGCCGTTGCCCCTGCCCCAGGGCGTTTCAGATTACGCAGCAGGAAGCACCATGGGAAGGGGCAGGATGTTGTCTTACGCTCCCCTGGCCGCGCCGGTCCGCGAACATTCGGCCACCCGGGATAGCGCCCTGCCCCCAGACGGAGAGGCGGATAAGAAAGAGGGCCGGTCCGGGAAAGCCCAGCCCGGCACCGTTTCTCTATCCGTGAACAGGATCGAAGTGGCGGGAGGCCTCTCGAAAGAGGTCGCAGCGGGCATCGTGAAGGGGCAGCTTTCCACCCTGGAGTCCTGCCTGGCGGGAAAGGTGTTTCACGTGAAACAGACCTTTATCCTGGTCCTTTCTCCCGACGGCACGGTTCGTAAGGTCACCGCTTCCCCGGCAGCGCTGAAGGATGCCGCCGTACATTCCTGCCTCCTGGAGCAGATGAAGAAGTGGCGTTTTCCCGCCGCCGGAGACGGGAAAGAATCCAGGATAACGCTTACGCTGGTATTACGGACAATCCCATAGGTGCGATAACCTTCATGGAAGCCTCGAATTCTCTGAAAGAGCAACGTTCGATCATCGAGGATGATGACCTCGAAACGGTGCTTCTTTGCCAGAAAGGGGATGTCGAGGCTTTCGGGGTTCTGGTTGACCGGCACCAGAAAAAGATGCTCAACGTCGCCTACCGGATGATCGGAGATTATGAGGAGTCCTGTGATGTCGTCCAGGAGGCCTTCCTCGCCGCCTTCCGGTCCGTTGCGAGGTTCCGGAGGGAGGCCCGTTTTTCCACCTGGCTTTACGGCATCGTGGTCAACTGCGCGAAAAACCGGCTGATCGAGCTGAAGCAGCGAAAGGACCGGTTGCGTTCCGGAGATTTTTTCCCCGATTTGCCCCCCGGTAAAGAAGGGTGCGGCTGCGGCTGCCAGGCGGCGCCCCTGCAGGAGGACTCCATCCAGGAGCGCCTTGAGAAAAAGGAACTGGAAGCCCGGGTGCAGGAGTGCATCGGACTCCTTGATGACGGCTACCGGGAAATTCTTGTCCTGCGCGACATTCAGGGCCTGTCCTACGGCGAGATTGCCGAGGTTTTCAAGATCCCCCCGGGTACTGTCCGGTCGCGGCTTTTCCGGGCACGAAATTCCCTGAAGGATCTCATGCGTTCCAGAATCGGAGATTTTTCATGACTTGCCGGGATATCGAAGACAGCCTGCCCGCCTACCTGGAAGGTCTTCTCTCACCTGAGGATAGCGCGCGGGTGCGCGATCACCTAGCTTCCTGCCCGCAGTGCTGCAAGGCCCTTGCGGATCTGGAGCGGATGGGAGCGATTCTGTCCGGCCTGGAGGAGGTGACGCCTCCACCCTGGCTGAAGCAGAGAATCATGACCAGGGTGCGGGAAGAGGCACAGCGGGAAAAGGGCTTCTTCCGGAGGCTCTTTTCCCCGCTGTGCCTGAAGATTCCCCTTTCCACCGCGGCGCTCCTGATCATTTCAGTCCTCGCTTTCCAGGTCTATCGCACCCAGGAGCCGCAGTTCTACAGGGATGGGGACCTCCACGTCGCCCTGCCCAAGCCGGAGCCCACCCTCAAGGACCATTCCCGGGCGGCCATTCCGCAGCCGCCCGAAGGCGGTCCATCCGTCCCGCGCGAAGCGACGCCGCCTTCGGCAGCGCACAGCACGAAATCCGCTCAACCCGGTCTTGTACAGCCGACGGATCAATCTGCTCTCCGGCTGGAACAGGCTGCACCGCCGCGCCCGGATGGTGAGAAGAAGCGGGACAGCGGGGAGTCCCTTTCGGGGGGAGAAGATGCGGCAGAGCCGCGGAAGGGGACAATGGCCCTGGGGCCCTTGCCTCTGGAGTCCCACGAAGGCGCCGCCTCCCAGAAGGCTGCAGAGCCCCCCGTCTACGCCTCCCCCCAACCATCGGTTTCGGGAGCCTCCTCTCCCCTCATGGCCCGGAAAAAAGCCGGGGATGAGAAAAATACGCTGGATTCCACCGTTACCGACAGCAACCTTCGCGGGGGCAGCGAGCCGACGGTCGAGATTATAAGCCTTCTGAGGACGTTTGATGCCGTCAGGATCGAGCGCCGTACATCCGGAGGAATGGAGATCCTGACGGCGGAGATGCCGCCCCGGCAGGTGCAAGCCCTTCTGCAGAGGCTTACAGGACTGGGCATCACGGGCAGGGCCGTTTCGATCGGTGCGGCCGATTCCCGTGGGGGAATGGTACCCGTCCGGATAGAAGTTCCCGCCAATCACTGACGGAGCGTTCTGCCGATCTGGCGGTTTTTGTCCGTATCCTTCCTTGACAACCCTGAAGGTTTCCCTCTATACTTCCGCAAAATTTCAGAACATCGATCGGCCATTGGCAGAGAGCCGACCAAAACCATTCAAGGAAACGAGGCAATCATGCAAGATTCAAGTTCCAACCCCACCGTGGTCTTCAAAACCAGCCTGGGCACTTTTGAAGCGGTCCTTTATCAGGACAAGGCCCCCATCACCGTTGAAAATTTTCTACAGTACGTAAAAGACAGTTTTTTCAACGGAACCATTTTCCACCGGATCATCCCCGGATTCATGGCCCAGGGTGGAGGATTCGACAAGGGCGGTCAGCAGAAACCCACCCGTCCTGCCATCAAGAATGAGGCGGAAAACGGTTTAAAAAATGAACAGGGCACGCTCGCCATGGCTCGCACCATGGTCATTGATTCAGCCACGTCCCAGTTCTTCATCAATTTTGTGGACAATTCCTTCCTGGATTATGCCGGCAAGAATAACTTCGGCTATGCGGTCTTCGGCAAAGTGACGGAGGGGATGGATGTAGTCGATGCTCTGGCCAAAGTCAAAACCGGTTCCCGGGGACCTTTCCAGGACTGGCCCCTGGAAGACGTGATGATTGAATCCGTCACGCTGAAGTCCTAATTTCCCCATCGTCTCGGTTTCTATAGGCCACAGGGAAAGGGGGGGGCACCAGATAGTGCCCCCCCCCTTTTCCCTGTGCTGGAAATCGGATGAGTTTCAAGACCGCCTTTCCCAGAGCGGCCTTCATCGGTCTGGAACGCCCATTTATTTCAGTTTCAAGCGAATGCCCGAAATGCCATCGGGAAGCCGCTTGATGGAAAATCCATTTTTTCTGCTGAGGTTGAGCATTTCCCGGTTATCCGTCAGAACCTCGCCATAGATCTCATGCAGATCCTTTAACCGGGCGATGTTGAGGACCGTCTCCATCAGTTTCTGCCCGATCCCCTTCCGCTGATACCGATCATGGACAAGCGCGGCGATTTCCCCGGAGTTGAAATCCGGGTTGATGATCAGTCTTGCAACACCGATGATTTTCTGTTTCCCCTGCTCCGAAATTTCCGCAACGATGGCAATGTGCCGATCATAGTCAATGTTGCAGAACATGATCAGCCACTCGCGGGTGACGTTCCGAGAAGAAGAGAAAAACCTTGTCCGACGGGACTCTTCGGACAGAGTCTCGAGGAGTTCCCGCTCCAAAGGTTCATCTTCAGGCCGAATCGGCCGCAGGGTCACCTCAGTTCCGTCAGGCAATTGAAAGGTCGTGATGAACCTCGTGGGGTAGGGGGTAATCACCAGGTGCGGATAAAGATCCGCCGACTTCCGATACTCCTTATCAAGGATGATTCTCGCATCCAGGGCGTAGAGTTTGCCGTCCGATATGGCGAGCGGGTTGATGTCAATCTCCGCTATTTCGGGAAAACCTGCAACCAGATAGGAGAACAAAATCAGTGTCGCCTCGAGTTCTTCGAGATCAGCCGGGGGCTTGCCGCGCCATCCCTGAACGAGTTTGTAGGCTTTCGTGTCCTCCATCAGCCTCTTCGCCAGTGTCGAGTTCAGGGGAGGCAGACCGACCGAGAAGTCCTGGATCAGTTCCGCCGTCACCCCGCCCATTCCGAAGAGAATGGCGGAACCAAAATCCTTATCTTTTTTCGAGCCCAGGATCAGCTCGTAATCGATGTTCTCAATCATCTTCTGAACGGTAACTCCTTCGATCACCGCCTCCGGAGCCCGTTGTCCGACCTTTGCCAGCATGTCGCCGTAGGCCTGCCTGAGCTGCTCCTCGGAGCGGATTCCGACCTCAACGCCACCGACATCGCTCTTGTGCGTTATGTCCGGCGAGGCGATCTTGATGACAACGGGATATCCCAGGCTGCGGGCGACGGCCACCGCCTCCTCTTCGGAAACAGCGAGTGCGGGAACAGTGGTTGGAATGCCATAGGCGGCAAGGAATTCCTTGGATTCGTTCTCGTTGAGAAGGTATCTCCCCTCAGCGACGGCCTTCGAAATAATCTCTTTTAAGGCACCCTTCTCTTCCCGGATTCTCTGGAGGAAAGCCGGCAGGTTTTCCTGGACGACTCTCCGCACCGGCAGCTCGGAAGGGGTTTCATACAAAAGTTCGAGGTTCCTTTCATAGTTGTACAGATTGATATAGGCCCTCACGGCCCCTTCCGGGCTTTCATAATTGGGGATATCCTGCCGGGCGACCATATCCATCGCCTCACGCACCTTTTCCGCCCCCATCCAGGTCGTAATGATCGGCTTGAGCGCTTTTTTCGCGTTTTCAATGATCACCCGGGCCACTTCGACCGGCGGAGCCGTATCCATGGGAATGCTGATGACCAGAATGCCGTCTACCCCGGGATCGCTCAGACAGACCTGGATCGCATGATCAAACCGCCCGGTATCCGAATCACCCAGCAGGTCCAGGGGGTTCCCCTTGCTCCAGAAGGGCGGCAGGAAGGCATTCAACCGTTCGAGGCTTGCGTCGGAAAGCTTTGCCAACTCCCCTCCGAAATCCATCAGGGCGTCCGTGGCCATGACACCCGGCCCACCCGCTGCCGTGACGATGGCCAGCTTCCGGCCGAGGGGAAGCCTCTGGGAAGCGAGAATTTCAGCCGCGTCGAAGAGAGCGGAAATATCCTTCACCCGCACCACCCCAGCCCTTTTGAACGCGGCGTCATAGATTGCGTCATCCCCGGCCATGGCGCCTGTGTGGGACCGGGCTGCTTCAGCGCTTTCCGAATATCTTCCCGGCTTGAGGACGATCACGGGTTTTTGCAGGGCAAACGCCCGCGCGGCGCTCATGAACTTTCTGGCATTTCCGACCCCCTCCATGTAGAGCAGGATGCTCCGCGTCGCCTCGTCTTCTCCGAGAAAATCGATGAGATCGCCGAAGTCGATGTCGCTCATGGAACCGAGCGACGCGAATAAGCTGAACCCGACGCTCTCCGAAGCCGCCCAGTCCAGGATGGCACTGCCCAGGGCACCGCTCTGGGATATAAAAGCAATCTTTCCCGGCAGAGGATTGGCCTTCATGAAGGTGGCGTTCAAACCGGCGTTCGGCCGAACAAACCCGAGACAATTCGGCCCGAGAATCCGCATCCCGTACGTTTTCCGGATCTCGTTTAGCTGCTGCTCCAGCGATGCTCCCTTTTCGCCGCTTTCTTTAAAGCCTGCGGAAACAATGACCAGCCCGCCAACCCCCGCCCTGCCGCACTCCTCCACCAGCCGGAGGACTGTTTCCGCCGGGGTCGCGATCACGGCCAGATCGACAGGCTCAGGAATGCTCGCGATATTTTCAAAACATCTTTGGCCCAGCAGCACCTTCTTGTTCGGGTTAACCGGGAAGATCGTTCTATTTTTTGCCAGGAGAAGATTCGAAAGAAGAATTTTTCCAATGGAACCATCCTGATCACTAGCGCCGATCAATGCCACACGGTCAGGATTGAATACGCTGTTCAGGTTTCCCATTTGACACCTCCACGGACTTCTTGAGCTTCCGGACCGATCCGGAACGGACCCATCCAGGCACGGAAGACCCTTGCAATCCTCACCCGCCTGTGAGCAACCGCTGCCCCCGTCCCTTCGTGGCCGTCGGTCGCCTGCCGAAATCCTCAGGCGGCGCCTGCGGTGCTCTGACTCTCCTCATCGGACAGCGGCAGCTTGCCCGTCTCCAGGGGCGGTGCAGGAGGCAGGCCTGTTGCAGCCAGGATTTCCTTCTCATCGAGAGTTTCCCGGGCCACAAGGGCCTCGGCAAGGGCGTCAAGCTGACGGCGGTATGCCCTCAGGAGCCGCTGGGCTTCCTCGTGACTCTCGGCGATGATCCTGCGAACCTCGGCATCGATGGTTTCGGCGGTATCCTCGCTGAACGGCCTGGAGCCCCCGTATCCGTCCATACCGCTCAGGTAGGGGTTATCCCGGGGCGCAAGCTGCACCAGCCCGAGGCGTTCGCTCATTCCCCATCGCGTCACCATCCGGCGGGCCAACCCGGTCGCCTGCTCGATGTCGCTTTCAGCCCCGGTCGTCTTCGTTCCATAGACGATCTCCTCCGCCGCCCGTCCGCCGAGCATTCCAATAATCCGTGCCCGGAGGTAGGCCTCTGGATAATTGTAGCGGTCGCTTTCCGGCCGCTGATAGGTCACGCCAAGGGCCTGACCCCGCGGCACGATCGTCACGCGGTTCACAGGGTCCGCACCGGGAACCACCAGGCCCAGAATGGCGTGCCCTCCCTCATGGTAGGCGATGCGCTCCTTGTCTGCACGGCTCAGGAGAAGGGGGCGCTCGGGGCCGAGGACGATCTTCTCCAGGGCGTCCATGAAATCCTTGTAATGGACTTCACTCTGGCCGCGCCTCGCCGCCAGCAGCGCGGCCTCGTTGACCAGGTTTTTGAGGTCGGCCCCCGAAAAGCCCGGTGTCGCAGCGGCAAGCTCCTCCAGGCTCGAGTTGTCGGCGAGAGGGACATTCCGGACGTGAACCCTGAGGATCGCCTCGCGGCCGGTCTTGTCCGGAAGATTCACCACCACACGCCGGTCAAAGCGACCGGGCCTCAGGAGCGCGCGATCGAGGACTTCCGGCTGGTTGGTCGCCGCCAGCACGATAATGCCCTGGCGGCTGGAAAAGCCGTCCATCTCGGTCAGGATCTGGTTCAGGGTCTGCTCCTGCTCACTGGACCCGCCTATGGACGCCGGTCCACGCGCACGGCCGATGGCATCCAACTCATCGATAAAGATGATCGACGGCGCCTGATCGCGGGCCTGCTGAAAGAGGTCCCGCACCCTCGCGGCGCCGACTCCGACAATCATCTCAACAAATTCCGAGGCGCTGATTGAAAAGAAGGGCACCCCGGCCTCCCCGGCAACCGCCTTCGCCAGCAGGGTCTTTCCCGTACCCGGAGGACCCACCAGCAGGACGCCTTTCGGAGCGGCTCCGCCAAGGCGGGTATACTTTGAAGGGTCCTTGAGGAAATCGACAATCTCGACCAGCTCGTTTTCGGCCTCGTCAATCCCGGCCACATCATTGAAGGTGATTTTCTGCCCTTCCTCCTGGTCATAGCGGCGCGCCTTGCTTTTGCCGATGCCCATGAGCCCGCCTCCCAAACCGCCCTGCTGGGCCATACGTCGGAAGATCCAGATATAGAAGGCGATAAAGAGCAGGCCCGGGCCAAAGCTGTAAAGAATCGTCGCCAGGGTGCTGCGCTCTTCTCGGAGCGGCTTGGCGCTGATTTCGACCGCATGGTCGATCAGATAAGCTTCCAGACCCTGATCGACAAAGGCGGGCAGGATGGTCTTGAAATGGTCCACCTTCCTGGGCTCTTCCTTCGTCGGCGCCTTGGCGTCGCCTTTTTCCTCCGCGGAATGAATCGTAAGAGGCACTTTGAAACGGCCGGTGATCGTTTCGCCGCGGCTGAAGATCGCCTGAACATTATACTTGCCCACCTGATCCTTGAACAGGGTATAGGGGACGATGGACGGCTGTTCCGGCGCAGGCATCAGCAGCTTGATCAAGAGGAAGTTCGCGATGAGGATGAGGGCGAACCATATCCAGGTGCTGCGCGGCGGCATCTTCGCCCAGCCGGAGCCCTTTTTGGGTTCCGGCTTGTTGTCACCGGGTTTGGAGTTCCTGTCCTGCGATTTTGTTCCGGTCAATTTCATGGCTGCTCCTTGTCATGGCGCCCTGCCTTCGTGATTTTATCAAGGCCTGCCGTTCTCCCTGCTTCCTGAAGCCTTCAGGGAGTCCACCTTCCAGATATGATCCAGATATTCCCGAATGGAGCGGTCGGAAGAAAATCCGCCCATCCGGGCCACATTCAGAATGGACATGCGAAGCCATTGTTCCTGCACGAGGTATGCCTTGCCCGCCTTCTCCTGAGCTTCAAGATAGGAGGGATAGTCTGCAAGGAGGCAGTATTCATCGCGGCTGAGGAGCTCATTGATGAGGGGCTCAAAGAGATCGCGGTCTCCCCGGGAAAAGAAACCGGAACGGACCAGGTCGATGATTTCCCGAAGCTCCTCATTCTGTTCGTAGCTCTCCCAGGGCCGGTATCCCCGCATTTTCAGGTCTGTAACCTCCCTGGCCGTCAGACCGAAAACCAGGAAGTTCTCCGGACCGACCGCGTCCCGGATCTCTACATTGGCTCCATCGAGCGTGCCGATGGTAAGGGCGCCGTTCAGGGAAAATTTCATATTCCCCGTTCCCGACGCTTCTTTTCCTGCCATGGAAATCTGTTCCGAAAGGTCCGCCGCAGGGTAAACGAGCTGGCCGTTCTTGACATTGAAGTCGGGAAAGAAGACGACTTTCAGCCGGTCAGCCACATCGGGATCGCGGTTGACAACGTCGGCAATGGAGTGGATGAATTTGATGATCAGCTTGGCCCTGGCGTAACTGGGAGCGGCCTTCCCGCCGAAGATGACCGTGCGGGGCGGGACCTCCAGAGAGGGGGTTCTCTTCAGCCGGATGTAGAGGGAAATGATATGGAGGGCATTGAGGTGCTGCCTCTTGTACTCGTGGATCCTCTTCACCTGGATGTCGAACAGGCTTTCCGGATTCACGACGATTCCGGTGCGCTCCGAAATGTGCCTGGCCAGCTCCATCTTATTGCCCTGCTTCACCTTGCGCCAGGCTTCCCGAAATGCCCCGTCTTCGGCGAACGTTTCCAGGCCGGCGATGGAATCCTGGGAGTTGCAGACCCAGTTATCCCCCACCGCATCGGTGATAAGGCCGGACATTCCTGGATTGCACAGAAGCATCCATCTCCGCGGAGAAACGCCGTTCGTCACGTTCAGAAATCTCTCCGGGTAGAGTTCATAAAAATCCCTCATCACGGTTTCCTTCAGCAGATCCGTGTGCAGCGCCGCCACTCCGTTGATGGCATGGCTTCCCACGGCGGCCAGGTTGGCCATGCGGACATAGCGATCATCCCTTTCTTCAATGAGGGAAAGGCGCCTCAACCGTTCGCTGTCACCCGGGTAGGTCAGTCGGACATCTTCGAGAAAACGGCGATTGATCTCGAAAATGATCTCCAGATGCCGGGGAAGGACCTTCCGGAACAGCGGCAGGGGCCATCTTTCCAAGGCCTCAGGAAGAAGGGTGTGATTCGTGTAGGAAAAGGTGTTTTTCGTAATCTCCCAGGCCCGCTCCCAGTCGATGTGCTGTTTATCCACCAGGAGGCGCATCAGCTCCGCCACGGCGATCGCAGGGTGCGTGTCATTCAACTGCACCGCGTATCTCCGGTCGAAGGTGGCCGGCACACCTCCCCCGAGGCGGTGAACCCGGATCATGTCCTGAAGAGAGCAGGACACAAAAAAGAACTGCTGGGAGAGCCGCAATTCCTTGCCGGGTATCGGTTCATCGTTGGGGTAGAGGACCTTTGAGATCGTCTCGGAGGCTATCTTGTCCTCCACGGCCCCGTAATAATCGCCCTCATTGAAGGCCTGGAAATCGAAGGATTCGCAGGCTTCCGATTTCCAGAGCCGCAGAAGGGCGACGTTTTCCACATGATAACCAGGGATGGGGGTGTCATAGGCGATGCCCTTGACGACCCGCTCCGGCACCCAGCGGACGCAAAAGCGGCCCAGCCGGTCATAATACGTTTCCGTGTGGCCGCCCAGGGGCACGTAATACGCAATCTCGGGACGGACGATCTCCCAGGGATTGCCGAACGCCAACCACTTGTCGGTCACTTCGCGCTGCCACCCATCGTGGATTTCCTGGTCGAAAATCCCGAATTCATAGCGGATTCCGTATCCGATGGTCGGAATTTCCAGGGTCGCGAGGGAGTCGAGAAAGCAGGCGGCCAGTCTGCCGAGGCCTCCGTTTCCCAGTCCCGGCTCTCCTTCATGGTAAATCAGGGCATCCAGATCCAGTCCGAGTCGGGCCGTTGCCTCTTTCGCCTGTTCGTACATGCCGAGGTTCAAAATGGCGTTGCCCAGATGAGGCCCCGGCAGGAACTCGGCGGAAAGGTAGCAGACGGCGCGGCTGCTTTGCTGAAGGGACTCGATGGCCATACCCCAGCGCTCGAGCAGCCGGTCGCGGACCGTATAGGCCAGGGCCATGTACCAGTCGTTCCGGGTGGCTATTTTTGGGATCCGCGCCTGAACGTAAACCAGATTTTCAAGAATATCGTTTTTTATGGCCTCTGCAGTCAAACCGGTCCGAAGCTCTTCCCTCAATATCGGATTCTCATCGGATTTTGGAGGACGCCGTCCATTCATGTTCTCTCTCCTGTTTCTCCGGCCGCGAACCTGTTCAGGAACGATCAATCCCTGTCAAACCGCTCCAGTTTCAAGGTGACGAGATTATAGCTGTCCGGACATTGCAGCTCGATCACATCGCCTTCCCACCAGGGAAGGTTTCCGCCGAACTGGAAGGTGGAAAGGCTGGGAAAGATATCATGGAAGAAAAATCCGCATAGCCCGGCTGGATTATGACAACAGATTTCGAAGGTCTCCCCCTTTACATGGCCCGCACTGCAATCCCCCTTCACGTCCATAACGGTGGCGATCACCTTTTTTCCCATTCCCGGATCTTGCGCCATAATGTTTCCCCTCCTTATTCTGCAAAAATTTCCTGACAAAACATTCCAAACAACTTTTTTTTCACGTCACACTCAAAACCGGGGATCGATCCGTTGAGATCCAGGACCGGGGATCAGATAACCGGTCTTCCGGCTTTATCTGAAATTCGGACTGTCCACAGATCCGGCCGTCACAGTCATAGGTGATTTCCAGAAGCCGCACGGAATCCCACCCCCAGATCATCGCAGTGCTGCAACGGGTTCCGTAGCCGTCCATGGCAATGAATTCCGCCGAGAGGCTGTGCTCCTCCGCAGGAGAAACGCCGGTGGCCGGAAGCGTATCCGGCGCCGCAAGCGCCCTGGAGCCGAGCAGAAGCGCCAGATCTCGCATGGATCCAGGCTGTTCCAGCCAGCGGCACAGCTTCCTCCTGGCGCTTTCGACCTTAGGCCAACCGGGCGTGTCCAGGCAGGCGTTGCTCAGGCCGTGCAGTCCAGGTTCAACCGGCCGCGGATGCTTTTCCGAATTCAGATGGTAAAGCTCCTCTCCATCAAACACGAGCAGGTTGAACCCGCCGTAGGATGACCGCTCCCGGCAGATCTCATCGAGATATCGGCTGGCCGGAAGCGAAGACTGCAGAAAGCCGGACACCAGTTGGCCGCGGCTTTTTTCGCAGCTCCGGCGATAGGCTGGGGCGCGGATGTTCGTCAAGGCGGCAAACCGGCCTCTGCCGGCATTTACGCCGAGCCACGTCCCAAGGGCTTCAAGATCGCGCCCGGCAACAATATCGGGCTGATCGAGCCAGCAGGACATCGCGGCGGTTCCGCGATGAAAATATTCGTCCCGGTTGGCGACCAGGACCAACGGCGTCTCCGTTTTCGGCTGCCAGTTGAAGGCAATCAGGCACATCATTGACCCCCCGATGGGGATATGCGGCTCAAAAAGCGGCTCACACCCTCATCTCTTCGCTTCCAAAACGGACCATCTCCTCGAGAATGCGGTCCACGTCGTCGCGCGTGGTCCGCAGGTTCATGAAGCAGGCCCGCAGACAGAATTTCCCTTTCACTTCAGCCCTACCGAGGAATGCAACCCCTTCGGACAGCAGACGGGCCAGGACACGCTCATTCTGGCCGTCGGACAGATTGCTGCAGCGGACGCACACGGCATTCAAGGTGACCGGGGCCAACAGTTCCAGCTCCGGCTCGGCTTCCGTTCGCGCCCCCATATATTCCGCAAGGTCACAGAGATCGTCGATCGCTTTTGCATAGGCCTTTCGCCCGAAGGCCCGCAGCGACCACCAGACCTTCAGCGCCTTGAAGCTCCTCGATAGCTGGGGGCCATACTCCGCATAATTCAGAAAGTCGGGATCGGAGAACATGGACAGGTAGGTCGGAACGAAGCTGTAGGTGGTTCGCATGTCCTCGGCGCGCCGGACAAGAACGCATCCGGCCTCCAGGGGTGCAAAGAGAAACTTGTGAGGGTCAAGCGACAGCGAATGGGCGCGGCCTGCCGGCAGCAGGTGGGGACGCCTTCTTTCGCTGAGAACCGTCAGGGCGCCGTAGGCCCCGTCAATGTGAAGCCAGAGCCCCTCCTCGTCACAGAAATCCGCCAGCTCGTCAAGGGGGTCGAACGCCCCGGTAGTGATGGTACCCGCTGAACCGACGACGCAGAAGGGGCTGAACCCATCGCGGCGGTCCTGAAGGACGGCCTCTTTGAGAAGATCCATCCGCATCCGGAACTGAGAATCGCAGGGAATATGGCGGACGTGATTCAGCCCGATGCCGAGAATCACCGCCGCCTTGTCGACGCAGTTATGCACCTGGTCCGACACGTAGAGTCTCAGCGGCGATACCCTCCACTGCAGCCCGTCCATCCTGGCGGATGTTCCGAGGTACGTGTCCCTGGCAATCGCCAGGGCCGTGAGGTTCGCCATGGACCCGCCGCTCGTGATGATGCCTCCGCTCCCTTCGGGAAAGGAGAACAAGTCCTGAAACCAGGAAATGACCCGCTGTTCGATGGCATTGGCGGCAGGGGACAGCGTCCAGAGGTTGCAGTTCTGATTGAGGGTGCTTGCCAGGGCATCGGCAAAGGCCGAGATTCCGTTGGGAGAGGGAAGCACGTAAGGCAGAAAGCGCCGGTGCGCCACATGCGTCGAATTCGGCATGACAACCTCCCGGAATTCCTGGAACAGCTCCTCAAGGGATCTCCCCTCTTCGGGAAGAGGCTCCGTCATGATCGCCCGCATGGCGTCCCGATCAATCTGTCCGAATCCGGGCGGATTCGAGAGATCCTCTTCATAGCCCGCCAGAAGTTCCCCCAGGAGCCGGCCTGCCTTTCGGTGTGTATCAGAATCGAACAGAAGCTCATTCATTTCATGGCTCTCCTTAATGATGTTTCGTATCGATGCGGTTCGCCGTCACGACCGACCGGCATCATCATCCCGGCGCGCTCCGGCACTCGGTCCGGACGGGGCAGGCGCCGCATCCCTTTTTCCGGCAGTGGTTCTTCCCGATGCGCAGCAGGGCGGATTCAAAATCGGGAAAATCCGCTGCCTTTCCCCCGCTTTCCTTCCACCGGTTCTGCAGCAGATCGGAGGCCTGCTCCCGGTCCCCGATCCCCAAGGGACAGAAACCGAGGTTCCCTGCGGCCAGCACGACAAGATCGGAGGGCAGAGGCCGCGCCTTCGGCCAGATTCCGCGCATCTCGCGCAGAAAGATATTCACGGTCACACGGCCGATCCCCTTCGCCAACGCCTTGAGCCGCTCCTCCAGATCCCCCGCGTCCGAAGCCTCCCCGTGCAGCCGGTTGAGATCGCCACCATAGCGCTCCCGGAGCGTCCTGGAAAGCTCCAGCAGCTTGGTGGCGGTCTTGAAATCATACCTGGCGTAGCCGCCGCAATCCAGGATCGACACCAGGCCGTCCCAACCGGTTCTCTCGATCTCCTCCGGCGTCAAGACGCCCGCCGCCTTGAAGGCCTCCATCGTCCGTCTCACGATGGTCTCGGAGATCCGGGCACCGAACAGGACCGAGGCGAGAAACCATTGGAAGACCTGGTCTGACCGGCATTCGTGGAGGTCAATACCCATCTCCCGGGAGAACCGGCCTCCCGCCGCCGCGATGATCCGGGTCACGTCCATACCATCACCGTTGTGAAACTGCATCATGGCTCCCTGTGACGGATTCCCGTCCGCCATAGGGATTATCATAGCATTTACGGTCCGGAATGATGATCACGGCCCCAGGAACCTTACTAAGAGGGAACCGGCCCGGAACGGCTCTATTTCCAGCAGATCACTTTTTCTTTGGTGCCGAATTCCCCTAAAAAATAATACCTTATCCAGAGAAATGCAAGTCGGCACTGCAAGACGGCGTCGCCGGATCAGGTATGTCCCGAGGATCTCACATAGGGGCCTTCACTTCTTCGGCATCTTGATGATTTGACCGCGGCCCGGCTCTTGACGCGGTGGGGCTTCAGCCTTACGGAGATAAATTGGGGGGACATTCCATTGGTGACCATCCGATGTGACCACCGTCACCGTTTTCCTGTTGTACTTGGAGATGACACCTGTAATGAAGGGGCGCCCATTGGGTTGAAACGACACCTGTTCACCAATGCTGAACTCAAGCATCGCTGCATGCGCCTTCATCTGGTGCAGAAACTTCAGTCTCGCAACCACCCGGTTGTTCAGGTCAATAAGTTCCGCCTCCGTAAGCCCGTCTATGTCGATCTTCATCATGTCTCAGCCCTGATCATAACATCAAACACTCCCCTGAATTTATTACTTCGGCAATTAAATATACAAAACAATGAGCGCTATACTCAGCAAATACGGGCTATGCTGAGATCTAATTTACATATTTAATTGCCGGTTTAATAATATGTGACAGAAATACTTTATATAAGGAAATCAGCATTTTCCGCTGCTCAATTCCTGATAGCGTTCCATGATCAGGTAAATACCCTGGTCGAAGATGCGGATGGTTTGGTTGAGGATCTCAACGGCCTGGGACTGGTCGACGTTTGCGGCGAAGAGGGTCTGAAGATCCGGGAAGAGCCACATCTGGCGGCGCAGCATGAGAAGGGCCTGGATGGCCTCCTGGAGGGGAATTCCTTCTTGATAGCGGGCTTCTGCATATCGGGTAAAAAATTCTTCGAGGGCTGGATAGGGGCTCTTGTCAAAATAAATCTTGACGAATCTTTGGTAGAAACCCGCGGCGCAGAAGAGGCAGTGTTCCTTGGAAAGTCTTTGAAAGGAAGGTGTTTTTGGATTTCTTCTTACCGCTTTTGCCCACTGCTCGGCGATTTCTTCGGCGTGGGATTCGACCATTTGAGCCAGTTCGTTGACAAAGACTCCCATAGTAACCTCCAAATTCGGTAAAAAAGAACAGGAAATTGAGAAAAGCCCGGATTTGGGCGGCCATCTTGCCGACGGCGCCGTTTCCGGCTATCCCTTGATGCAGCCCACGGCCCGCAGGCGGGCAACTTTGCGGGAAAGTCCGGCACGATGGACCACATCGACCACATCGTCCAGCTTTTTGTAGGCCTCCGGAATTTCCTCCTTGAGGGTTCCCTTGCCCGAGGCCATGACCAGCACGCCCCGGTCGGCCATTTCCCTGGCGACCTGCCGGCCGGAGCTGGCCCGCGTCGCCTGGGCCCTGCTCATGACCCGGCCCGCACCGTGGCAGGTGCTTCCGAAGGTTTCCTGATAGGCCTTTTCCGTCCCAACCATCACGTAGGAGCCCGTGCCCATGTCGCCGGGAATCAGCACCGGCTGGCCGACCTTCCGGTAGCAGTCAGGCAGCGCCGGGTGGCCCGGAGGAAAGGACCGGGTGGCTCCCTTCCGGTGGACACAGAGCTCCACCATTTGGCCGTCTACGGGAAAGGTTTCCAGTTTGGCGATATTGTGGCAGACGTCATAAAGGAGCTTCATGCCCAGCTCCCGGGGGCTTTTCCGCAGCGTTTTCTCGAAGGTTTCCCGTGTCCAGTGCATCAGCATCTGCCGGTTCGCCCAGGCGTAGTTCGCCGCACAGGCCATGGCAGCCAGGTAATCTTTTCCCGCCTGGGATTCCAGCCAAGAGCAGGCAAGCTGACGGTCCGGAATCGGGACACTCAGCTCATTCATTTTTTTGACCATCCGGGCCAGGTAATCATCGCAGATCTGATACCCCAGGCCCCGCGATCCGCTGTGGATCAGTACAGCCACCTGGCCCACGGAAAGGCCGAAGACTGCGGCCACTTCCGGATCGAAAATTTCCTCCACGACTTCCACTTCGAGAAAGTGATTGCCCGATCCCAGGGTCCCCAGCTGGTCCCGCCCCCGGTCGATGGCCCTGGGGCTCACCTTGTCCGGATCGGCCCCGGCCATGACCCCGTGGTCTTCCGTCGTCTCGATGTCCTCTTCCGAACCGTAACCCTGGCTCACTGCCCAGCGGGATCCCTGGGTCAGAACCTGGCGCTCCTCTTTCGGGGACAGTTTGATAACCCCCGTTGAACCGACTCCTGAGGGAATATTGTGAAAAAGGGCAACCACGAGATCCTCCAGTCGGTCCCGGATGTCCTCGAAGTTCAGCCTGGAGGTGATCATCCGGCAGCCGCAGTTGATGTCGTACCCTACGCCGCCGGGGGATATCACGCCGCTTTTCACATCGAAGGCCGCCACGCCGCCGATGGGAAACCCGTACCCCCAGTGCATGTCCGGCATGGCCAGGGAATACTTGACAATTCCCGGAAGGTGGGCCACGTTCATGACCTGCTGCGGGCTTTCGTCGTTTCCCATGGTCCGGAGAAGTGTTTCACTGCTGTAGATCAAACCGGGAACCCGCATTCCGCCGGTTCTGGGAATGGACCAGCGGAATGCATCCAGTTTGTTCAAGGTCACGCTGATCTTAGACATCGAAGATCACCCGCCCTTTCCAGCCTTTTGGGGTGCGGACGATTTCCGCCTGGTGGTAGGTCGCCGCCTTGATCTCCATGTTCAGTTCATGCCTGCTGGAATCGTAGGCTTCTCCGGACAGGGTTGCCGTAAGAGCGGTATCGGACAGGCGGCGAATCCGGACGTCCTTGATGAGCAGCCCCTCACCGCTCCGGAGATAGAGCGCCTCCCGGAGAAAATTGACCCAGAGATCGGCAAGGTCGGTTCCTTCGACAACCAGATCACGGCTTACCCGTATCTTCACCGTATCCAGCTCCGCCATCAGTTCAAAGATGGCCCTCCCGGCACAGGCAAACAGCTCCTCCAACGTGGATCCCTCCACTTCCATGCCGAGATCCGCCGTATGATCGAGCAACTGCCAGGACGCGCTCACCGGTCCTAGTCCTCCTCTGGAAAGACAGGATCGGTCGGCTCATTCTCTTCGTAAACATTCTCCTCTTCCTCACGGGTGTCCCGTTCCGCGCTGGTCATGCCCACGAGCTGTTCCTCCGCATCGAGTTCGATCAGCTTGACGCCCTGGGTGGTCCGATGAATCAAGGGTACGTCTTCAATCTTCATCCGGATGATCTTTCCGCTGTTGCTCATGAGCAGCAGGTCCTCCTCGCCGGTGACCTGCAGGATACCCGCCACCAGTCCTCCCTTGTTGGGTATGATGCGCAGATTGATCGTTCCCTTGCCGCCCCGGGTCTGCAGGCGGTACTCCGAAACCGCCGTCCGCTTGCCGTAGCCCTTTTCGGAAACGGTGATGATGGCATTGCCCTCTCGCGGGATATCCATGCCGATGACGACGTCATCTTCATTCATGGAGATTCCCTTCACACCCCGGGCTGTTCTACCCATGGTGCGGATGTCGTCCTCGTGAAAGCGGATGGCCTTTCCCTGCCGGGTGGCCAGAAAGACATCCTGACCACCTCCCGTAAGCTTCACATCGACCAGTTCATCCCCTTCGTCGATCGTCAGGGCGATGATCCCGCCGGAACGGGGATTGGAATAGGCGGACAGATCGGTCTTCTTGACGATCCCCGCCCGGGTGGCCATGATGACCGCCTGCCCCTCTTCAAAGGACCGCACGGGAAGAACCGCCGCCACCCGCTCCTCCGGTCCCAGATTGATCAGATTGACGATTGGCTTGCCTTTGGCCGCCCTTCCTGCCTGGGGGATCTGGTAGACCTTCAGCCAGTAGAGCCGGCCGGCATTGGTGAAGATCAGGACATAATCGTGGGTGGAGGCGATGAAGAGCTTCTCCACGACATCCTCTTCCTTGGTCATCATCCCGACCTTGCCGCGCCCACCCCGACGCTGGGTCCTGTAGAGGCTTGAGGGATTGCGCTTGATGTACCCCCCCTGTGAGTAGGTGACCACCATGTCTTCTTCAGCGATCATATCCTCAATATTGATGTCCTCCGAGCTGGCCACGATTTCCGTCCGACGTTCATCGCCGTACCGCTCGATGATCTCCTCCGTCTCCGAGATGATCACCTCCAGGACCTTTTGGGGATCATCGAGGATGCCCTGTAACCTATCGATTTCCTTTAAGATGGCCTCGAATTCTTCCTTGATTTTGCTCTGCTCCAGTCCCGTGAGACGTTGCAGCCTCATGTCCAGGATCGCCTTGGCCTGCATGTCCGAGAGCGCAAAACGGCTGCACAGGGCGGCTGCCGCCTCCTGGGGACTCTTGGATGCTTTGATGACGGCGACTACTTCATCGATGTTATTGAGGGCGATGATGAGACCTTCCAGGATATGAGCCCGTTCCCGCGCCTTGTTGACTTCGAAGGTTGTGCGCCGGACGATGACGATTTTTCGGAATTCGATAAAACTCTTCAGGACTTCAATGAGATTAAACACATAGGGCTGACTGTTTTCGATGGCCAGCATGATGATCCCGAAGGTCGATTCCATCTGGGTGTGCTTGTACAACTGATTCAGGATCACGCTGGAGTTCTCGTCGCGCTTCAGATCAATGACAACCCGGATGCCTTCGCGGTCGGATTCGTCACGGAGATCGGAGATTCCGGTAATTCTCTTGTCCTTGACCAGTTCGGAAATCTTTTCGATCATGGCCGCCTTGTTGACCTGATAAGGAATCTCGGTGACCACAATGCTCTCCCGGTCATTGCGCTCATTCTTCTCGATGATCACCTTAGCCCGCATGCGGATGATGCCCCGTCCCGTCCGATAAGCAGAGAGAATTCCTTCCCGCCCGTTAATGAACCCCGCCGTGGGGAAATCCGGTCCCGGAATATAGGTCATGAGCTCTTCCAGGGTCATTTCCGGATTCCGGATGAGGGCGATGGTCCCGGAAAGAACCTCGGTGAGATTGTGCGGCGGGATGTTCGTCGCTAAACCGACCGCAATTCCCGACGTACCGCTCAGTAGCAGAGTCGGGAGCCGCGAGGGAAGAACGGAAGGTTCCGTCAGGGATTCATCATAGTTCGGGATGAAATCCACCGTGTCTTTTTCCAGATCGGCCAGAATTTCCTCGGTGATCCGGGCCATGCGGACTTCCGTGTAACGCATGGCTGCCGGAGGATCGTCGTCGATGGACCCGAAGTTTCCCTGGCCGTCAATGAGGGGATAGCGCATGGAAAAATCCTGGGCCAGACGGACGATGGTACCGTAGGCTGCCTGATCGCCATGGGGGTGGTACTTACCGATGATATCCCCGACGATGCGGGCCGACTTCTTGTAGGGCCGGTTCCAGCGGTTTCCCATCTCGCTCATGGCAAAAAGGACGCGACGGTGAACCGGTTTGAGGCCATCGCGAACATCGGGAATGGCCCGGCCGATGATGACGCTCATGGCATAGTCCATGTAGGACTTTTTCATCTCATCTTCAATATTTACATTGATATTTCTTTGTACTGCCAATGGATCCATTCTTTTTTATTCCTCTTTCCTAGACATCCAGGTTGGACACATAAAGGGCATTCTTGTAGATGAAGTCACGACGGGGTTCCACTTGATCCCCCATCAGCGTGGTGAAAATCTCATCGGCCCGCACGGCATCATCCACCCGGACCTGCAGAAGGGTTCTCTTCTCGGGATTCATGGTGGTTTCCCACAGCTGTTCGGGATTCATTTCTCCCAAACCTTTATAGCGTTGGACAGAAATCCCCTTCTTGCCCACGGAGGTCACGAACTGCACCAGAGCGGACATATCCGGAAGTTCCCGGCGGTCGCTATCCTCTCCGTCCATAGCCACCACCGAATAGGGGGCCTTGCCAACTGTGGAAATCTGGGAAAGAAGCGCCTTGATTTCCGAGAACTTCGGCGCCCGATAGATGGATTTTCCAAAGGAAATCCTTGAAGGCTTTCCATTTTTTCCCAAGCGGAAGAACATTTTATAGCCGCCGTGCTCCTCATCTGCTTCCACACCCGTTTCCATGACCTCCTCCCCGAGGGACTCCGCTGTCTGGCGGGCCGTTTCCCTCAGGAGCCCTTCATCCTCAAAGTCCTGGATGGACAAAGATGGCCGTTCGGCGAGAGAGAGGATAATCTTTCGATTGCAATCCTCTTTTTCGAACTTCTCCAGAATAGTCTCAACCCGTAGAATCTTTTTGACCAGATTGAGCAGGGAATTGCCGGTGACGGCCTCTTCTTTCCCTTTGGAATAAAGTTTAATCCGCTTGACGCCATTCTGGAGGATGAAGTTGTTCATTTCGTCCTCGTTATGAATGTAAAGCTCGTTTTTCTTTTCTGTGATCTTGAAAAGCGGCGGCTGGGCGATATAGAGATATCCCTTTTCCACAAGCTCCCGCATCTGGCGGAAGAAGAAGGTCAACAGGAGGGTGCGGATATGGGAACCGTCCACATCGGCATCGGTCATGATGATGACCTTGTGGTAGCGGATCCGGCTGACGTCGTAATCCTCCTCCCCGATTCCCGTCCCCAGAGCCGTAATCATGGTCTTGATTTCCTCGTTCTGAAGCATCTTGTCGAAACGGGCCTTCTCCACATTCAGGACTTTTCCCCGCAGGGGCAGGATAGCCTGATTGCGGCGATCACGCCCCTGCTTGGCGGAACCTCCCGCCGAATCGCCCTCCACGAGATAAATCTCGCTTCGGGCCGGGTCCCGCTCCTGACAGTCCGCCAGTTTTCCAGGCAGGGCCCCCACCTCCAAGGCACTCTTCCGGCGTGTCAGCTCGCGGGCCCTCCGGGCCGCTTCCCGGGCCCTCGAGGCATCGAGGCATTTGCTCAGCAGCTGCTTGGCTGTCGCTGGATTTTCCTCCAGGTAGCTGCCGATTTTTTCGTAGACGATGCCTTCCACGAGCCCCCGCACTTCGGAGTTTCCCAGCTTGGTCTTGGTCTGGCCTTCAAACTGGGGATTGGCGACCTTGACGCTGATGACGCAGGAAAGGCCTTCCCTCAAGTCTTCTCCCCGCAGCGATTCCTTGCCCTTCAAGAGATTGTTGTTGACCGCATAGTTATTGAAGACGCGCGTCAGCGCCGACCGGAAGCCGCTCAGGTGCGTTCCTCCTTCCGTGGTGTTGATGCTGTTGGCAAAGGAAAAGATGTTTTCCGTGTAGGTGTCGTTGTACTGCAGCGCCACTTCCACAGTGCAGTCCTCCCGCGCTCCGGTGACAAAAATCGGGTCTTTGTGAAGGACCTTTTTGTTGCGGTTGATGTACTCGACGAAGGAGACGATACCCCCTTCGTAAAAGAATTCGCTTTTCCTGTCCGTGCGGTCATCGATCAAGATGATGAAGATGCCGGAGTTCAGGAAGGCCAGTTCCCGAAGGCGGTTGGCAAGGATGTCGAAATTGAATTCCAGCTCTTCAAAAATTTCCTCATCGGGCTTGAAATAAATCTTGGTACCCCGGCCGGAGGTCTGACCGGTAACGGTCAGCGGGTTCTGGGGCACGCCGCGGACATAGGATTGCGTATAAACCTTTCCGTCACGCCGGACATTGACTTCCAGGGAGCTGGAAAGGGCGTTGACGACGGAGACGCCGACTCCATGAAGCCCGCCAGAAATCTTGTAGCTATCGTTGGAGAACTTTCCACCGGCGTGTAGCTTGGTCAAAACCACCTCAGCGGCTGAAACTCCCGTCTCATGCATATCAACGGGGATTCCCCGTCCGTTGTCCTCCACCATGATGCTGTTGTCCACCCGGATTTTCACGGTAATCCGGTCGCAGTATCCGGCCGATGCCTCATCGATGCTGTTATCCACCACTTCATACACCAGGTGGTGGAGACCATCCTTGCCGATGCTGCCGATATACATGGCCGGCCGTTTTCTGACGGCTTCCAGGCCTTCCAGGATTTTAATGCTTTCAGCGGAATAATTGTCCGTGGTCATTTTTTCTGATCTCTCTTCCATACTGCTCTGTTGAATCACTTTTTTATTGTTCTGTCCTTATGCCCTTAAAGCTTCAGCGGCATGACAACACAGAGGAAGCGGTCGTTCTGGACAGGCAGAATAAGCGTCGGCTTCATGAAGGCGCCGATACTCATTATCACTTCCTCTTCCCGGATCACCTCGATGGCGTCAATGACGTAATCCACGTTGTATCCGACCCGGATCTCGTCTCCGGAGTAAGCCACATCCAGTTCGTCATTGGCCTCTCCCACATCGGGATTGTTAGAATTCATAACGATTTTGTTGGAGGCCACCGTCATCACCACACCGTTGTACTGCTCCGTCGAGATGACCTTCATGCGCCGGAGGGCGTGCAGAAGCAAATCGCGGTTGAGGATCACCCGGGTGCCCTGCTCGCTGGGGATCACCCGCCGATAGTCAGGATACATCTCGTCGATCAGGCTCACCTTCAACAGGGTGTTGGTGGTCTTGAGAACAAACATTCCCCGGTCCGAACCGATCTGGATCTCTCCGGGCTCCGGATCAATGAGCTTCCGGATCTCGGCGATTCCCTTCCGGGGGAGAATAATGCCTTCCTCCAGAGAAAAGGTGGGGGTTCCCTCAAGCATGTCGAAGCATTTCGCCAGGCGGTGTCCATCCGTAGCGATCACTCTCAGAACGGTCCCCTGCTCCGTCTGCTCCGTCTCCATCAGGGCGCCAACCAGGTTCTTGCGCGTTTCATCGGTGGAGACGGCAAAAGCCGTCTTGGAAAGCAATTCCTTCAACAGGGCGGCTTGCACGGGGTAAAGGGGAACCTCTTCATCGTAGACCACCGTGGGAAATTCCATGGCGGAGACGCCGGGAATCCGATAGACGGCCTTCTGACTGGTCAGGGTGACCTGATTATGGTCATCGCAGTAGAAGTGGATGCTTTCCTCCTGAGTTTCCCGGATCATTTCGAAGAGTTTCTTCGCGGAAAGAGTGATTTCACCATCCCTGACAACCCGTGCTTCGTAACTGGCCACCAGGCTCAGCTCCCGGTCCGTAGCCACGATCTTGATCTGGCCGTCCTCTGTTTTGATCAACAGGTTCCCAAGAATGGGCATGGTGCTTTTTTTATCAACAATTCCCAGAGTTTTTTGAACACCATCCAAAAAAATCTGTCTCGAAATATCGAATTCCATGACCTTTCCCCATTTCATCCAAACTGATTTTATATTTTTTATTTTTGTTTATTTATTAAAAGATAGTTCTAGTAATAAGTCCTGTGGATTGCAGTCAATAAACATAAATCCATTTGAATTTCGTTTTGTTATCATAAAAAAGGTCTGTTGATAAGTCCCTTGTCGTCCTGTTAGTGCTTTTTAAGAAGCTGATCCTCGATTTCCTGGAGGAGCGCTTTCAACCTGGTGTCCGTCTCGAGTTGTTTGCGGATTTTGTTGTTGGCATAAATGACCGTGGAATGATCCCTGCCCCCGATCTTTTCCCCAATGTCCGGGAAGGAGCTTCCCGTGAGCTTCCTGGTCAGATACATCGTCATTTGCCTGGCCATGGCGATACTCTTGTTCTTGCTCTGAGATTTTATGTCGGAGATTTTCACGTTGCACTTAGCGGAGACGGACTTGAGGATCTCTTCAAAGCTTACCTCGTCGGCCTCCCGCTTCCGGATGATGTCTTTCAGGACTTCCTTGACCAGGTCCAGGTCGATGTTTCTTCCCGTCACGGAGGAGTATGCGCCGATCCGGACGAGAAAGCCTTCCAGCTCGCGAATGTTCGATTCGGCATGGGAAGAGATGTAATAGGCCACGTTGGTCGGTACCAGGATGTTGTTTTCCTGGGCTTTTTTTTCCAGGATGGCGATCTTGGTTTCAATCTCCGGCGGCTGGATGTCGGCAATAAGCCCCCATTCGAACCGGGAACGGAGACGGCCCTCGAGGTTGGGAATGTCCTTGGGGAATTTGTCGCTGGTGACGACGATCTGCTTTCCCGAATCGTGAAGCGTATTGAAGGTGTGGAAGAACTCCTCCTGGGTTCTTTCCTTGCCGGCGATGAATTGGATGTCGTCCATGAGCAGGCAGTCGATGTTGCGGAACTTTTCCCGGAACTGCGGCATCTTGTCGAAGCGGATGGAGAGGATCAGCTCGTTCATGAATTCCTCCGCCGAGACGTAGACCACGTTCATGTCGGGGTAAATGGACATGCTCATAAGCCCGATGGCGTTGAGAAGGTGCGTCTTGCCCAAGCCCACTCCCCCATAGATGAACAGGGGGTTGTAATTCTTGGCCGGCTGTTCGGCCACGGCCACGGAGGCGGCATGGGCGAACTGATTGGAGGATCCCACAACAAAGCGTTCAAAACTGTAATTGGGGTTCAAGGTTGGGTGCACCTTCTGCCTTCGCGGTTCCTGATGTTGAGGATCGACGGTTTTTTTCCTACGTGCCGGATTGGTTACGGAGCGGGAATGTTTTTCCGATTCCGGAAGAATAATAAAATCGATTAAGTACTCTTTTCCCGCTGAGTTGGAGAGGGCTTGGCAAATCACCTCCCGATAGTTTTCCGTCAACCAGTCTTTGAAAAACTTGTTCGGTACCGATAAACTGGCGCGATTGTTCTCGATCGATGCCAGTTTCAGCGGACGAATCCAGGTTTCATAATTCTGCGAACTGATTTTTTCCTTAATGATTTTAATACTTTCTTCCCAGATATTCTCCACTTTGTAACACCTATCCACACACTTATCAACATGTGTTGATAAGTGTTGAGAAAAATTTACTCCTTATGGGGAAAGAGGCTCCGTGGTCTCCTCTTTTCCGCGATTCATTTCGGCGGATTTAACAGGGCGAGCAGACGGTCCCGCTCTTCAGAAGAGGCATATCGAATCTCAATTCTGCCTTTTTTACGTCCTTGTCGAATAACGACCGATGTCCGGAGCCGGGTGGAGAGGGCCTTTTCCAGCACCTCCAGGTGACGGGCCTCATCGCCTGGAGGTCTTTTGGGAGGCTGTTCCAAAGGCTTCCCAACGAGGCGTTCCGTTTCCCGTACGCTGAGCTTCTTGTTCAGGATGACATCGAGGGCTTTCAGCCGGTCTTTTTTTGTTGCCAGGGTCAGAAGAGCTCTCGCATGGCCCGGGGAAATCCGCTTTTCGACCAGCGCCCTGCGAATCTCGTCATCGAGCTTCAGCAGCCTCAGGGTATTGGCGATCGTGGAGCGGTCTTTTCCCACCCGTGAGGAGATCTCCTCCTGGGAAAGTCCGAAAACATCCATCAGCGTGCGATAGGCTTCTGCCTCTTCAAGGGCGTTCAATGCCGAACGCTGAAGGTTTTCAATCAGCGACAGTTCGGCCAGTTCCAGATCCTGAACGTCCCGGATCAGGATGGGGATTTCCGTGCAGCCGGCTTCCTTGGCGGCTCGCCAGCGGCGCTCACCGGCGATGATCTCGTATCCCCCCTCCTGCGGTCGGACGATCACCGGCTGGAGCAGCCCTTTGGTCCGAATGGACTCAACCAGACTCCGGTGCTCTTCATCGTCAAATTCCTTTCTGGGCTGAAAACGGTTGGGAATCAGCTCCTCCACACTGCAGAATATGAAAGAGGGGCGTTCGTTCAAGTCTTCAAGGATATCGGGAAGAATGGCCCCCAATCCCTTGCCCAGAATGTTTTTAGGCGGCATTCAGATCCTCTTGCTGTTCAGAACTTCCTGGGCAAGTTCCATGTAGGAAACCGCCCCACGGGATTTGATGTCATAGTAAATGATCGGAAGTCCGTGGCTTGGACTCTCGGACAGACGGACATTCCTGGGGATCACCGTATTGAACACGGAGCTTCCGAAGTGGCTGCGCACATCTTCGCTGACCCGTCGGGAAAGAAGATTCCGCGAATCAAACATCGTCAGCAGAATGCCTCCCAGGGAGAGCATCGGATTCAAGCGGGTCTTGACGAGTTTTAGCGTAATCATGAGCTGTCCCAGACCTTCCAGCGCAAAATATTCGCATTGGAGGGGGACAATGACCGAGGACGAAGCCACCAGGGCGTTCAACGTCAAAAAACCCAGGGAAGGGGGGCAATCCAGGATGATAAAATCATACTGCGTATCCAATTCCCGGATCAGCCTTCGAAGCTGCTTTTCCCGCTCCTGTATCGAAATGAATTCAACCTCAACC
The DNA here is from genome assembly GCA_034006265.1 of Syntrophus sp. (in: bacteria). GTDB lineage: Bacteria > Desulfobacterota > Syntrophia > Syntrophales > Syntrophaceae > Syntrophus. Next base: position 27,677 of record JAVETB010000008.1, read on the forward strand.
CCGACCAGATCCTGAGTGGCGGCTACGGCATCGAGATAGGGGATGCAGGTGGGGACAACCACCTCCTGCAGCGGGACCCTGTTGATCAGGGCGGAGTAGAGATTTTTCTCCGAAATCTGCTCCCTGTTGATGCCCACGCCGCTGCTGGCATTTCCCTGAGCGTCGCAGTCGATGAGGAGGGTCTTTTTTTCGGCTGAAGCCAGAGTCGCTGAGAGGTTGATCGCTGTCGTGGTTTTTCCCACTCCCCCCTTTTGATTGGCAATGGATATCACTTTTCGCATGGGAGCAAAACCGATTTTAATATTTTATGATCCTGTAAGAAGTGGAGACGTTAACATAAAAAAATCGATTTTAGAAGGAGTATTTTCGTTAATCTTTATAGTAAGTTATGAATAATACACATGATTTCAAATCCTTGTAACCGCCTGGCCCCTGAAGGTGAGATGGGTCTTCAACTTTTTGAAGATCAGGATCGCCCGGAAATCGCCCCCCCGGGGAAGGGCCAGGGTGTGCACATCGGTCAAGACCAGGTTCCCGTTGGTCAGGACATCCGAAACTTCAGCCAGTTCCATCCGGTAATTGGCTCCCTTCATCGCAAAGATCAATCCCGACGGGGAGACCAGCCCGCCCGCCGCCTGAAGGTATTGCGGAAGCTTCAGGGCGGCCCGGGAAACCACCATGTCGAAACAGCCTCTGAAGGATTCCTCCTTCAACAGGGCTTCAAGCCGTTCCTGAAGGATGGACATTCCCTCAAGCTTCAGGGTCCGGCATAGGTATTTGAGGAAAGACACCTTTTTTCGGGAGGCCTCCAGCAGGGTGACCTTCAGGCCGGGGAGGGTCATCTTCAGGGGAATCCCCGGGAATCCTCCACCCGTTCCGATGTCCAGGAGGCGTCCGTCGGGAAGGGGGAGAAAGGGGACCAGGGTCAGGGAATCCAGGAAGTGTTTGACAAAGACTTCCTCCGCAGATTCCGTGGAGGCCACCAGGTTGAAACGGGAGTTCCACAGGTTCAGTTCCTGGTAATACCGCTGGAAATTCTGCAGCTGCTCATCCGTGAGAACGACACCCAGATCGGCGGCCGCCTCTTTGAAGTGTTTTGTCAATCCCCCGGATCCGTGGGATTTGAAGTCGAAAGACGATGAATTTTCCAATAAAAAATTCCTCTACCCGGATTGATCGGACAACACGATACGGCCCGAAGCTGTCGACAGGATAAAAAGAAGGCGGATCGTTGGCAAAGGTTTATTTCAAAACTTTTCTTTTGGGTGAAAAAGGATTACATATTCGCTTCCTTTCTATGCGATTGGAAAGGGTCTGTCAACAGGGGATGAATCGAGAGAAGGTGTACAGGGCATGCGGTTAACGGCGGATAAGGATCATATCGCGGTTGTTTTAAACCAGCCGAAATATGCCGGAAATATAGGTTCGGCAGCGCGCTGCGCCAAGAACATGGGAGTGGAGAGGCTGATGGTGGTGAGTGACCGGGTTTACCCGCAGGAGGAAATCCGTCAGATGTCCACCCATCTGGCCGCAGATGTGGTCGATTCCATTGTCTATTGCCGGGACCTGGGGGAAGCCCTTTCCGGATTTCACTATGTTGTCGGAACGACCGCCCGGCTGGGCCTTGCCCGGGGGCCGGTGGTGTCGCCCAGGGAAATGGCGCAGCAGGTGGTTGAACTATCGCGAAACAATGACGTGGCTCTCCTGTTCGGTCCGGAGGATACGGGATTGACCAATGAGGACCTGCGGTACTGCCAGAGTGTTGTCTCCATCCCCACCTCGGAGCGGTTCCGCTCGCTCAACCTGTCTCATGCGGTCATGATCCTCTGCTATGAAATTTCGATGGCGGAAATAGGGGTTCCAGAGCGGTTCACCCCGAAAATGGCCACTTCCCGGGAAACCGAGGGAATGTATGGGCACATCGGCGCGCTTTTGCAGGAAATCGGCTTTCTGAACCCGGAAAACCCGGAATACTGGATGATGCACATCCGACGGCTCTTTTCCCGGATGCGCCTTTCCGCCAGGGAGGTCCGGATTATCCGGGGAATCTGCCGTCAGCTTTCCTGGTATCTCCACCACAGGGGATAGCGGTCCCTGTCAAGGACAAGTTATCTAAATTCGTAATGCATTGTATTTATTGAATAAAGAGCGAAAAGCACTTTATTTTGTAAGTGCATGATATTTATAATAAATTTCCGAACTTTGACGGGATCTTGCGGTCCCTGTCGAAGGGGATTGACTTCTCATGACTTGTCCCTGACAATAGAAGACCGAAGCCTGGAACAAAAAGGGTGATCTACATGGAAATTGCGTCAGAAAAAGAAAAAGACCGGGTCGTTGTTTCCGTTACGGGCAGAATCGATGCCGTTACAGCACCGGAATTCGAAAAGGCACTTGCGGAGCAGGTGGCCCGGGGTGAAAAGAATTTTCTTCTCAACTTCATCGGACTTGATTATATTAGCAGTGCAGGGCTGCGAAGCATTCTGGCAACGGCTCAAAAATTGAAACCCGGAGGGGGAAAGATGATCTTCTCCGGACTGAGGGGAACCGTCAGGGATATCTTTCAAATTTCCGGATTCGCTACGATGTTCAAAATATTTGATACCCGGGAAGATGCATTGAAATAGGTCAAATGGATGACCATGCCCTCAACGATCACATTGCCGGGAACAATGGAATCCCTCTATGCGCTGATGGGTTTCGTGACTTCTTTTGCCGGAAAACAGGGATTTCCTCCGGAAAAAATCAGGACACTCGAACTGGCCTTGGAGGAAGTCCTTGTAAACATTATCAAGTATGCATACAGGGATGATGATTCGACAGGCAGCATCGAGATCACCTGCACATGTTCTCCTGCGCGGGACCTTGTGATCGAGGTCGTGGATTCCGGCGTTCCCTTTGATATTTTTTCCGTTCCCGATCCGGATGTATCGGTCGATATGGAGGAGCGGCGAATAGGGGGGCTGGGGATTTTTCTCGTCAAGAAGTTGATGGATGATGTCCGCTATCGGCGGGAGAATAACCGAAACAGGCTGACCCTCGTCATAGACGGCGCCAAAACCTGATCGTTTCTTTTGATCGCCTTGAAAGGGGAGCCGGATCGTGAGCGTAAAAGACACCGTGGTCAATGTTAAGCACAGGCCCCTGGAGGATGTCTCTCAGGATGCCACAGAGCGGATTCCACTCCGTTCCGGGCGCGAGATCGTCGTTCATGGCGGTGAAGCGGAGGAGCTTATCTCCATCGTGGAACCGGGGGGAGAAATCTCTCTGACGGTCCGCATGACCGATGCGGGCCCCGTTTTTACCCTCCGGGGGGCTCAACTGAAGCTCGAATCGACTCGGTCCATTACCCTGGAAGCCGGAAAAATAAACCTTCATGCGCAAGAGGAAGCGGTGCTCAGGAGCGAAGGGGCACTGAAAATAGACGCTGCGAAGACGATGGATCTTCACTGCGATGACGACCTCCGTGTCGAAGGAAAGATCATCCACCTGAACTGAGCAGGAAAAGCATGGAATTACGAGGATCAAGGAGGAGAGAGCATGCCGTCCGCCGCCCGCGTGGGTGACATGGTTCTGCAGGATGCACCCCACTGCCACGCCCCCATCCATCCGCCGGCGCCTGTCCCGACGCCAGTTCCCCACCCGGCGCTTCCGCTGACCATCATAACCGGAATGCCCACCGTGCTCATCGGCAATCAGCCTGCCGCAAGGCTGACAAGCACAACCATGCCCTGCACCCTCCCCGGATGCATCCCCGGAGGGCCCGGGATCGTCGTCAAAGGATCTGCAACCGTCATGATCGGGGGGTTGCCCGCTGCTCGGGTCAACGATCAGACAGCTCATCCGACCTGTGTCGCTCCGATTCCAAGCCCCACGGGAAAAATTCTTCCGCCCGGATGCCCGACGGTAATGATTGGAGGCTAGCCTCATTAAACTGCGTCATTTTGAGATTCTTCAGCCGTTATGCCCGGTGTGCAGAGCAGCCGGACAAGAATCCCCTCTGAAGATCGGATCGGTCCTCAGGGAGGGCAACGGGTCAATACGGGAAGGGATCCTCGTCTGTTCAAACCCCGGGTGCCTCAGTGAATACCCGGTCTTGGACGGCATCCCAATCCTGCTGGCCAACCTGAGGGCCTACGTTTCCCAGAATTTCCTTCCGGTCCTCTGCCGAGACGATCTCACCGAACCGATGGAAAGCCTCCTGGGAGACTGCTTCGGTCCGGGATCGGCTTTTGATTCCTGGCGCCAGCACCTCAGCACTTACGTATTCGATCACTACGGGGATCTGGACCCCGGCGAAGGGGGGCAAAGCCCCGTCCCGCCCGGTTCGATCCGGAGACTGTTCCAGCGGGGATGTTCGCTCGCGGAGCGACGGGCAGAGGGACCGGTCATCGATATCGGCTGCGCGGCGGGCCGGACGAGTTTCGAACTCGCAGAACAGGTCGATGACATCGTCCTCGGGATGGATTTGAACTTCGGCATGCTGAAGACAGCGGCGACCATTCTCGAAAGCGGATGCGTTTCCTACCCCAGGCGCCGGGGCGGCATCGTCTACGAGCGCCGGCGGTTTCCGGCCGCCTTCGAAAGGGCGGAGCAGGTCGATTTCTGGGTCTGCGATGCGACGGCCCTGCCTTTTGCCGACCGGACCTTTTCCGCCGGGATCAGCCTCAATGTTCTGGACTGCGTCTGGTCGCCCTATGACTTCCTGGCGGAGATGGGCAGGATTTTGAAGCCTGGCGGAAGCGCCGTCCTGTCGACCCCCTATGACTGGAATGCCGGTGCCACTCCCGTGGAGGCCTGGCTGGGAGGGCACTCACAGCGCTCCGGGCATCGGGGATCAAGCCCGGATGTCCTGCGGTCCCTCATGTCCGGAGGAGGTCATCCCAACGCGGTTGAAGGGCTGGAACTTCTCTTGGAGGAAGAATTTCCCTGGACCCTGCGGCTTCATGACCGGAGTTTTATGGAGTACCTGGTGTCCGTGATGGTTATCCGGAAAAAGATGGAGAATGGACCGGAAATACACCTCGATGCTCAAGATTCCGGCCCGGATTCAGAGTCTTCCTGACGACGGCAGGAAGAAGGTCCTTTGAGCTTAACCCCCAAGACCACGTGGAGAAAGAAGAGATGATCAGCCTCAGCCTCAATCAAACGATAGAAGCAGAGAAGACTCGCCAGATCGAGGATTTGAAAATCTGCAACAGGCTCTGGGATATCTATGAAAAAAACACGACCCTTATGTCCGTCCTCCGCCAGATGTGCGCCGTTGGCGCCGGAATTTCACTCGAGTGGCTCAAGAAATGCGCTGAGGCAGTCAACGAGCCTGACCTTGATAAATTCTGTGAAGTCGTCTTCCGCAACCCGAGGGGTAGTAAGTTGCTGGACGAGGTCAAGAACATGGATTGCTTCGAGGGGAAATCCCCCACCAGGGCCAAATTGGAGGACATGCAGAAACGACCGGAGGTCTGCTTCAGGGATATGGGGAAAATCGGCGGCTGGTTCCGGGTCCAGGCCGAGCTGTCGGAACATATGTGCACATTCATCCTCGATCAGCTTGGCCTCAGACGGGACCCGGACATCGATGCCCTCATGGCCAAGGCCCGGTTCGAGACATTCGACAATCCCCTCGTAACGAAGTACCTGAAGCTCATAGCCGGCGCACCCAAAGCGCCCAAATCCGTCCGGGACAAGCATCGCATACAACTTATGGCCGCGATTCTTGATCGGGAGTACGAGGGGCGGCTCAGTCACCAGACCCGGCTTGTGCAGCGTTACCTTAAGGGTCAAGGCACGACGCCCGGGGGCAGGAAGTACAAAATCTATGCATATACCGCAGAATGGTTCGCAAAGTGGCAGTACAAGGGCGACACGGCAGCCAGAGCTTACCAAGCGAAGCTCGAGGAGGTACGCGGCTCGGAGTACGAGCTCCAGCGTGCCCGACGAAGCGAGAGCAACGTTCCTATCCCGCGCGAGCTGCGGCCATACATCAAAGTGCCGTCGCACAAGAAGAGCACGATTAATATCAATAATGACTCTGATTGGCAGTTTGCAGGCATCACCAAATGGCGGCAGATGGAATGGGACCGTCTATGGCAGATCTCGCAGCTTTACGGGCTGCCCCGCGGCGCGACGATCTCGGGGACGACGACGGACCACCAGTTTGCGATCTATGAAATACTTACTCGCGTCGAGTCGATTGGAACAGGAGACAATGTTCGGAGAAATGTTGAAAATGCCGTTCACATGAAGGGCCTCGCCGAACGCATACAGATGTTTTTGCCTTATATCCATCTCATTCCCGTCATCCAGATGGGCGCCCAGATGCACCATTCCGTGTGCGAGATGGGAACAGCCCTGTCGCTGAACGACTTTATCGACTACCATGTCGGTTACTACACAACGTTACTCCCATCTGCCGGTGCGGGCATGAAGGTCTACAGCTCAACCTTCGACCAGGCAGTCAGACGGGCGTTAGCTGACGCCGAAGCAAGGGTGACACATCTGTACGCCATTTCGGAGAACAAGCGCAAAGGAATGTCCCCGACGGCTCATGCCGCCTGGGCTTGCTCGAATGATCGGGACCGTGCCGGGCATAAGGCCAGGGCGGCGATCAATCCGGAGACCGCCCACGTGTTCGAGCAGATCCCCTTTGATCATGGGGTTGATTTCATTCTGAAAAAAGCGAAGGAGATCGATTCGAATATCCGTTAGCCCGACCGAACAGAGGGGAAAGGTTGGTTTTCCCTGTTATGGTCATTTTCTCAATCCGGGCTGAAGTTCCCGCTCAGAACGCAACTGCGGAATCCTCAGGCTTGATGTCCAGGAACCAGGTGAACTGGCCGTCCCTGATCTGGAGGATGACGGCGTTCTTCACGGGATCGCCGGAACCTTCCCTGAACTTCATCGTCCCCGTGACCCCTTCGTAGTGTGTCATTTTCGCCATGGCATTGCGGAGTTTTTTCCGATCCGGTTTTCCTGTGACCTTCAACCCTTCCCAAAGGAGTCCAAAGGCATCATAGGTGAGAGCTGACACGCCGTCAGGGATCCGATTGTATCGCGACTGGTAATTGTTGACAAATTTCCTGGCTGCGGCTGTCGGGGCATCTATGGCATAGTGACTGCTCATGTAACATGTTTCGCAGTCCGGACCGCATTGATCCAGTAATTCGTTGTTTCCCCAGGCGTCGCTGCCGATGACGGGAACCGTGATGCCCGATTTTCTGGCCTGCTGAATCTGGTTTGGTATTTCCGTATAATAGTTTGGGAGGAAAAGGATTTCCGGATGGGCCTTCGTAATGATTCCCAGTTGATCATCAAAGTGTCTCTCTCCATTTTGATAGGCCTCAAAGGCCACGACCTTCCCGCCGTCCTTCTCATAGGCATCCTGGAAGAAATGAGCGATGCCCCGATTGTATTCCGAGTCGGCATTGTAAAGCACGGCCGCCTTTTTAAGCCCTAATGTTTCGAGAACAAATTTAGCGAGAAAGCGGCCCTGAAAGGAGTCGGTAAAACAGGCGCGAAAGACGAATTTTTGGGGTTTCCCTGTTTTTTGATCCAGCGTTACCCTGGGTGAGGTGGAAGAGGGTGAAATCAGCAACGTTTCGTTTTGCTCTGCCATGTCGGCAGCCGGTAGGACGCATCGGCTGACGTTCGGTCCGACGATGGCCAGGACCCTGTGTCTGCAGATCAGGTTCAGTGCGGCCTCTGCGGATCGTTCTTCTTTCCCTCCGTTATCGGCCAGAATGATCTCCACGGGATGCCTCTTTTTATTGATCAGGAGACCGCCGCCCTCATTGATTTCATCAGCCGCCATCTGGGCGGCCCTGCGGCATGACGCCCCGACTGCCGCCATGTCACCGGTGAGCTCGGCAATGACGCCGATTCGAACGGGTTCCCCACGATCGGAGCAGCCTGTAACGAACAAACCCAGGATGGCCAGTAGAAGAAGACCGGAAAATAAAATGCCTGTCCTCATCATGGCCGACCTCGGTAACGGAGCGCCAGGATCGTAATATCGTCCGATTGCGGCTCCTGGCCGGCAAAATGCCTGACGGCTGTCAGGACGGAAGAGATCAACTCCTCCAGTGTCGAACTCCGGCAGGAACGGACCGTTTCGAGGAGCGCCGCATCGGAAAACAATTGTTTTTCTTTGTTCATGGCTTCGGTAATGCCGTCCGTATAAAGGAGCAGCGTCTCTCCAGGCTTCAGGGTCATGAGGCTCGTGTCATAGGAGGCATCCTCCATGATTCCCAGAATTAACCCCGGCGGCACTTCCAGCCAGCGCGGTGCGCCCTCCGCAGACACCAGCACGGGGGGGTTATGGCCTGCGTTGGTAAAGCGCAGTTCCCCCGTCCTGAAGTTCAGGATCCCGCAGAACAGGGTGACAAACATGCACGATTCATTATCTATGCAAAGCTCGGCATTGACGGCGTTGAGGATTTCCGACGGCTGGATTCCCTGGCTTGAGCCGATGCCCTTGATCAGGGTTTTGGTAACGGCCATGAACAGGGCCGCTGGGACGCCTTTCCCGGAAACGTCGCCGATGGAAAAGAACAGGTGTTCGTTGTCGAGCAGGAAAAAATCGTAGAGATCCCCTCCCACCTCCCTGGCCGGTTCCAGAGCCGCAAAGATTTCGAATTCCTGGTTTTCCGGGAAGGGGGGGAACTTCTTGGGCAGGAAGCTCATCTGGATGGTGTGGGCAATCTTCAGTTCGCTTTCAATCCGTTCCTTGGCCGCGGTTGTTTCAGCCAGGTCGCTGATATACTCTTTCAAGGCGGTCTGCATGTCGCGGAACGACCGGGTCAGCTCCCCCACTTCATCCTGCGAGGCCGTGGGCGGCACATTGAGGTCGAGGTTTCCCCTGGAAATTTCCTTGGTCGTTTTCGCAAGGAGCCGCAGGGGGCGGGTCACCTTTCCGGAAATGAAGATGATGGCGAAAAAGAGAACCGACAAACCGGCGGCGCCGATGGCGAGTTTCACCCGGTTCAACCTTTGGATCTCGGCAAAAAGAATCTCTTCCGGAAAAACGATGCCCATGGACCAACCCAGGGAGGGCAGCGGCGCGTAATACATCCAGATCTTCTGGCTGGCATAATTTCGCGTGATCGAGACGAATCCTTCTCCTCCACGGGTCATGTGGCGGCCGATCCGCCGCAGCTCGGGACTATCGAGGGCTTCGGCAATGCTGAAGACGCTTTCCCGCAGAATATAGTGCTTGTTCGGATGGATCACGAAAACGCCGTTTCGAGATACGAGGAACGCGTAACCCGTCTGTTCCGGGATGAGTTTCATAACGATATCCAGAAGCCAATCCAGGGAAATATCCGCGGTGACGACGCCCGTAAAGGTTCTCCTGTTGTCGACGTACCGGTAGAAGGGAATGGAGTAGGTGGCCATGGGGATGTTCCCACCCCCCTCGTCAAAGTACGGTTCACTCCAGGCGGCGCGCCCCAGTTCCCTGGGGATCTGATACCAGTCGAGATGAAAATAGTCGTACTGCGAACTCCCCAGGGCGATCCTTTTGAGCGTGTTGCGTTCGCGGAAGATGTAGGGGGCGTAATAGAGCGTTTTCCCATCAAAGGCATAAGGCTCAAAGGCGACAGCGGAACCGAATATTTCCGGATTGGTCGAAAGAAAATTCTCCATCTCCCGCTGCAGGGGCAAATCCCCCAGCTTCTGGGTGGCCAGCGAACGGGCGACATAGGTGGGGACTTTCTCGATTCCGTTGAGGGTTGTCTCAATCTTGTTGACGGCGGCCAGCGTCAGGTTTGCCGCATTGACCCGGGTATCCCTGAGAAGCTGGTCCCGCGAGTAGAAGTAGGTGTAGCCGAAGGCTGCAAGGAAAATGAAGGCCGTACAGGACAGGATGACGCGGGTCAGTTTAAAGGCAAGGCCGTGTTTAATCATGGTTGCCGTCACGCAGGCAGTCGACGTAAAACCGGTCGAAGGGTGGGATCTGTTGGATGAGGCCTGCCTTGAGAAGCTCTTCCGCGACCGTCTGATAGCCCCTGGATTCCAGGACGCCCATGGGTACTTTTGAACCTTCCGGCAGGATCAGGTCCTTCATCCGGTCAAGCATCCACTGCTGATGGGTCCGGTTGGTTCCCGTATGAGCTTCGGCTGCGTATCTCATAACGATGTCGAGCGCCTCCTTGCGGTGTTCAAAGGCGTAGTTCCAGCCTTCCACCGACGCCCTGAAGAAGCTGCAGTACAGGGCCGGGTCCCGACGAAAGGTTTCCTCAAGAATATAGATCCCGTCCTCGGGAAAATTCAGGCCGTACTGGTGAAAGAAAAAAAGGGTCAACTCGCTTTCATCCCACCCCGCATTGAGGATGGCGTGGTATTCATTGTACCACATGGCCGAAGCGGCATCCACACCGCCCCGAAGAAAGAGGTTCACCGTCGTCCCCTGAACCACGGGGCGAACGGTAATCTTGTGTCGGCGGAAAAAAGACTGCGGCTGAACGCTGAAACTCTGCCAGAGGCTGACCTTCCTGGAATTCAAGTCTTCCGGCCTGGAAATTCCGCTGCCCTTTTTGGCCACAAGCATGTAGCCGGAGTGCTGAACGATCTGGCCGATGTTGATGAGTTGAACGTTCCGGTCCCGCTGCTGGATGGCGTCAGCAAGAAAGAGCGTCGTCACGTCCGCTTGTTTCCGGGAGAGCATGACATCGGAGGGAAAGCCCGGCCCGCCCCGGAGAATTTTAAGATCGATGCCGCGCTTTTTATAAAAGCCCTTTTCATAGGCCACGTAATATCCGGCGAATTGGGCCTGGGGCAGCCACTGAGGGAGAAAGGTCACGGTCTTCAGTTCTCCCGCAGCCGCCAGAGCGGGGGACCCGAAAAGCAGCGCGCCGAGAAGACAGCCGATTGGCAGGATGGATGAAAGGAGTCTGCGGAGCATGGGGCATTTCCTCAGGGAAGCACGGAAGTGTTTGTTATGTTCATGGGCGGACCGTTCCTGAGATGACCTCACCATTTCTCATCGGATTCCTGGTCCGGCAAACCTTCCAGGTACTGGTTTTCGTCCTCGGAGCTGTCCCCGCAGGGACCAGGGTATCCGGGCCCTCCGGCCGCACCGCAGGCGTCGAGTCCGACCAGCGCCGGATCGAAGTCGACGAAGCTCTCCAGATCCACCCGGTATAAATCCTTCAGGGATTGCCATGCCGCAGAGTTTTTGTATTCTTCAAAAGCCGTCAGTTCATGGATATGTGCTGCGGACAGTCTCACAAAGGGGGTGAAGAGCTTCGGGAAGTAGATCCTGGGATCGAAGTCGGCAATGATAGCGTTGACGTCATCGGCGACGATGGCGGCACTGGGATATTTCCCCTTTGAAATCAGCTCGTCGAAGACGTCCAGTTTGCGCAGGAGGGCCGTCAGATGATAAGACCCTTCCGCATGATCCGCCTTTTCTCCTCTGGAAGAGTCGGGTATGGAAGCCGGCCTGCCTTGCTCCTGTCCGGTCTTTCCTTCGCCCGGCATTTCCTCTTGCGGTTCGGACTGTTCATTTCCTTCCGGTGGATATGCCTCCTGTGCCTCTTCGGGCGCCGGTTCAGGTTCCCGGTAGACAAGGCGTTCAAAAGCCTTCAGCCAGTCGCGGATCTTTCCCAGGCCTTCGAGGACGGGTCCGGCCGCGTCCTCCAGGGTCGCCAACAGGACGCGGTTCAGCGTTTCGCCCGCCTCCAGGGACTCCCGGACCGAATCGCTGGAAACGGACGAAACCCAGTCTTCGTAAAGACGGCTCTTCCTTCCCTCTTCATACTGAAGCGTTTTGAGAATCTGTCGGACCAGCCAGTTCAGAATGGTCTGGATATGCCTGGCACGGTTTCTGGTCGGGCCGAGGGCCTCCAGGTTCTCGCTCAGAAGATCTGAAAGGCTCCGATAGATATCGGTCAGGGCCGGGATGCCCTCTTCCAGGAAGTGGCCGTAGAGAAAATAGCCGATCATGCGTATATCGTAGATGTTTTCCTTCAGGATCGCTTCTGCCCCCGCCGCCGCCTCCAGATAGCTGCCCTCCTGCACCAGGGTGGCGATGTCACTAAACCTCGGATCGGTGATGTCCAGGCCGGGTTTCTCTCCGACTTCCAGTGTCCCTTGTATCAGTTCAATCTTCATGGGGTCTCCCGTAGATGAAAAAAATGGCTAAAGCAACTCTTTTCTGATCTTTTCCAGGGTGCTGCGGTGCCGCGCGCGGGCAATTTCCAGGGCCGTTTCCGGATCCGTGGCCAGGCAGGCCAGACAGATCTCAAAGCCTTCCACGGTCTTCAGATTGGCGGGCAGAACAGGACGCTGGCAGGCCTGGCAGACCAGGCCAACGGCCGGTTCCCCCTCACCGGCAGGGACTTCTTCTGCTTCAGCGGGATGTGCGGCATACTTCTTGGGAAATGGCCCGGGCTTCTGGGCGATGAGCTCCTGAAGGCAGTGGTAGCAGTCTGGACAGTAGGCATGGCCGTCGAACTGCTTGCTGCCGATGAAAGGGATTTGCCTGCCGCAGCCGTAACACTGAACGGGGGTGCTGAAGTCCACGCGGAACTGCATCACCGGCGGCTTCTCCGTTTCGGCCATTTCCTGTTCCCTTTCCTCGGTTTCCGTCCGGGGGGGGATCTCCGGTTTTTTGATCAGGTTTTCATAACACTGGCGGCAGAGGATCATACCGAGGAGTTCGCGGGCGGCTCCTTCTTCAAGCTCCCTTTCGCAAATCAGGCATTGCTGCGGTTTTACCGCTGCCTCCGCTTCGTGCGCAGCGTCGGGTGTTTTCTCCTCCTCAGCCCTGGTGAACAGGGCTTGAAAACACTCCAAACAGAAAGGCCATGAGGCGACCTTTTTGTACTCTTTTCCGGCAAGGTCGATGCCGCATTTTTTGCATTCCATAGCACTCCCCCTGATGATTCCCGCGGCGATGAGCGCCGGGATTATTCTGAATTTCCGAATGACTGCCCGATGTGCCCCCTGAAGATACGAACCCGCCGGTAGGTATCCTCGTCACTTTGAATCCGGTCATAGCCCAGGTAGGTTTCCTCGTGAAGACGCACCCACCTTTTCTGGGATTTCAGAACGAGGAGAATTTCCAGGTCGATCCCCGCCGGTTGCAGGACTGGAAAGACCAGGCTGGTGAGCCGGGTTTGTATCTCCTTCGGCCAGGGCACCTGGGTATCGGTCATCTCCTCGTCGCTGTAGAAGGTGATTCTCCGGCCGTTAATGGGGACACGGGTTCTGCTGCCGAAGACCGCATCAAAGCCAAGGGCGGTTTCCCCCAGGCGGATCGGCCGCGTCTGCACGTCAGTGCTTAACACGACATTTTCAACCTGGATGCCGATCTCGGGAAAGACCTTCGAGAAGAGCCAGTGCAGCGTGCCGATGGATCTGAGATTGAGAATCTGGAGATAGCGCCTTTTGGTCAACTCCCAGTCCGGGAAGAAAAAGGCGTTGATTTCGGGATAGATGTTCAGGAGATAGTTCCGGATCAGGTAGTGATCAAAATATCGAATAAAATCGACAAGCGAGGCCCGACCGGATTCTTCCTGGTCCATTTTTTTTCTGAAATAGGAGGGCAGCGGAGACTGGGCGCTCAGAAGGCCCATGTTCATCGTAATGACCGCTTCCCGAACCGGTTCGGAGTAGAACTGAATGCCCTGGATCAGGCCGGGCTGTGAACAGGTGCTGTTGGAACTCCGGAACCGGATGTCTTCCGGGGCGTAATCCATGGTTTTCAGGAGATGCAGAAGCGAGATGATATCGAACTCATGGATTGCTCCGGATATTTTTTCCCTCAGGCCGCTCATGGATCACGATCCTCCGATTGGGTATGTTCCGCTCTTTTCTTCCTGCACCGGGTGCGTGCAGCGGCGAAGATCTTATCTCCCCTTCCCGTTGGGGCGGTCGATTTCATAAGCGTCCAGAAGATCCTCGATCCGGTTCAGGGTCTCGTGAAGAGCGGCAATGTCTTCCGCCCGGGGCTCCGTTTTTGAGTCCTTCGGAAAGACGCGGCACAGGTGCAGATGCAGCTCTTCAAGCATCCGATTGACAACGACGGCCTCATCCCCGGAGAAGCGTCCGGAAACGAGCGTTTTCAGGCGTTCAAAAAGCTCCAGGGCAGACGGGCCTTCCCCCTTGACGGCGGCGGATCCGCCTGCGGGCTTCGGGGCCCTCTGCCAGCGTTGGCGCATCTGTTCCGGGGAAAAAAGTTCATCGATCTTGTTGGGCATGGCCTTCCTCTGCCTCCTTAAAGGTGCCCGGGGCAGCCAGGCGGGTTATGGCTGGTCGATATTCGCCAGGATCAAGAAAAAGAGATAGGCGAACACAATGACGCCCACCGCTATCAGGTAATACCAGTAGGGTGAGTAAAACCGCTTCAGCTTCACATTCTCTCCGCCTGGAGCAGGCGGCGGAGGGAGCTCATCCTGTTTGAGCTTCGCTTGAAGCTTTTTGAGATATTCCGTTATCTTCACGGGATTGTTCTCGTACCGCCCGCGGAATCCGTAACGGATGCAGAAGAAATAGACCTCATAAACAAAGGTGCTGGTCTGCGGTTTCGACAGGATGTCATCCAGGATTTCGTAAAAGACCTCACCGGCATCTTCGAGGTCGAAGAGCTCCTTCTGGAGAAGCGGCCAGCTGGTGTTGAGAGTGTGGAGAACATTCGTCTGGATCAGCTCGTCAATCTGAGCCACCACGGCGAAGAGAACCATGTAGGTCTCCCGTCCGGAATAATGTTCGGCAAGCGTAGCTTGAAGAAAGTCCAGCTGATTTCTGAGTTCCGCACGGATGCGCACCATGTCGTCGATGCTCAATGCCCCCGGTGCCGCCTCGGTCTTTCTCTCCATCTCTTCCCGGTTTTCTTCTCCGGCGGCGGAAAGCTGCTCTTCCGGAATGTACAGGCTTCTCCCGCAGAGCTTTTCCATGCGGGTATAGAGTTCATGTATGGCTTCCCATGACTTATTCTTCATTTCTCTTCCTTATCTGAGGCATGCCGGTTTCAGCGTCCCCGATTTCCTTTCGGACTTCGACGGTGGCGCCGGAAATCCACGCGTTAAGGATATGTTCCACCTGCGTCAGGAAAATCTCCATCAGGGGTTCCCTGCTGGGATCGTACTCTCTAAAGCGCAGGATATATCTATGTTTCAAAAGCCCTGAAAACCGGATTTCCGGCAGTGGGGATTTTTCAACCCGGACATCGGCCAGCAGGTCGCAAAAAGCCCGGAACTGTTTCTGCCTCATGATGCCCATGACCTGCAGGATGTCGATCAGGTCATCACGGCTCAGTGTTTCCCGGTTGGTCAGAGTAAGAAAATGGAGAAATCCCTCGATGCTGTCCTGGAAGAGGTTTTCGGCATGGGGGACCGGATTGACGAGGAGATCCCACTTCAGACCCGTCGTTCTGCGGCTGTAGGGGGTGGCCGTCAGCCTTTCCGCGATTCTGGTACTGAACCAGGGCTGGAACCAGAGCGCGTCGGTCACGATGGTTCTCGGCTTTTCGAAGGCCTTGGGGAAGTGGAGATGGAGGTAATGGCGCCTCCGTCCCCGGGGATCCATCGATTCCTCTGTCTCGTAAGACGGGGCGGATCCGGAAAGAATGCCCGGCTTGACAAAGGTCATGCCCTCTCTGGTGACCTCATGGACACCCGTTACGGAATGGATTTCGAATCCGTAATCCTTCTCCGGGTGGCGAATCGCATAGCGCTCCTGGGTCCCGTCGCAGATGACCGGCTGGGCCGTGCCCTGACGGAGGTTCATGGCGGGGATGGCAAAGAGCTGGAACACATCCTGGTTCAAGACAAGATTCCGGGGCCATCCAGGGTCAAGGTCGAGCAGGAGGGTAAAATCGCTCCAGCTTCCCGAAGACCGGGGGACCTGAACATTCAGGAAGGTTTCCTGCCAGGGGAAGTGGAAAAAAATCCTTTCCCTGTGCAGGGGGTGGGAATGATCGTCAGCCGCCCGAGGCATTCCGAAGGTTGCGCCGCAGGGGATTCCGGAGGAAGTTTCGGTGGCCTGTTCGTTGAAGAGGACGGACACCCCCCTGAGGTGGCGTTTGAGGGAAAAAAGCACCGTCTGGGAGGATTCATAATTATTGAGGTGGTTGATGAAGAAGCTCAGCTGCCCGATGTCTTCACTGCGGGCAAAGAAGGCGCCGAAGCGAAGGGCGATCCGGAATCCTCTGTCCCGCAGCATCATGGAGAATCTCGTAAGCTGGATGGGCAGGATGCGCAGGTCTCCCAGGATTCGAAAAACCGCTCCCCCACCGGATTCCGGGGAAAAAATCCATTCCGATCCCTCGGGAAAGATCACGGGCTCGACAAACTGCCGGCTGGGAAGGGCCTGAAGGATGGCCATTGAGGGGATGGGGGCCAGCAGGTGAGGAAAAAACTGCTGGAAGATCCTTCGGCTGACCGCGCTGATATTTCGCGAACCGGCCAGCCGGGTGCGCGCCGAAAAAAGGGCCATCGCCTCAATCAATCGCCTCACGTCGGGATCCTCACGGTCCAGGGGAACGCCGGGGTGCAGGGAGGCGTAGGCAATACGGAAATTTTCCAGGGAGTTCATCTCTTCCAGGAAGATTTTATACAGGCCTTCGTCGATTCTCATGTTCGCTATCTTTTCCGGTTTTCAACCTATATTGACATTGAAGCCCTTGAGGTTTCCGATTTTCGATTTCAGATCCATCGTCGCCGACGCATCAACGGTGATCATGGCCCCCTTCAATTCCGCGCTGGTTGTGCCGGAGAGCTTCAGGCTCATCCCGCCGATCTTCGTTTCCGAGGAACTCTCCATGGCGGAATTCATGGCCTTGTACGTCGCGTCGCTGACGGCGGAGGCGTTCAGATTGCCCTTGCTTTTGATGGTGAAATCCTCACCGCTTTCATGGGTGGCCTCCTTTTTGGAGACGCAGGTGATGGTTTCCGCATGGAGCGTAAAGGCCTTGCAGTCAATCTGAATCCCGTCCTCCTGCTGGGTGATCGTGCTGGTGTCGTTCGCCCCCTTGACGGTCGCCGTAATCTTCGTTCCGTCCATGACCACCGTCTGGGTGATCTTTCCCTCACTGTTCTCCACCGTCAGGACGATCCCCTTCTTCTTGTCGAGCTCTACCCGGCAAACAAGATTTCCCATAATTGCAATCCTATGTCTCTTCTGAACTCTCCTCTTTGGTCTGGAGAATAATGGTTCCTTCCTGCAACTGGATGATTTCCGTATCATTGCTGGAAGAGCGCTTCACGTTGAGCTGGGGTTTGTTGTCCACATACACATGGCGAATGGAGGACTGGCTGCCCTCGCCCTTCCCGAACAGAATCTGATTCCCCTGCGTGTCCAAAGGCAGCTGGCCGCCCGGACGCCAGTCCAGAAAGCGGACAATCCGTGCGCCGTGAAAATCGAGCTCCACGAGAACCCGCTCGTCCTTGTAGGCCGGAAAATAAAAGTGCCCCGGTGCAAAGAGAGGTTCAAAGGGACAGACAACCTGCCGGTCGTCAAAAATCGGAATTTTTACCCTGTAATGGTTCTTCTCCGCCCCCAGCTTGTCCCCGACAAAAGGGATTTTTTCCGCCTGCTGTTCGAGCATCTCCTCCGTTTCCTCGCCGACAAAGGGGATGTCGATATCGTACTCCGGAGATTGATAGAGCTGATAGGTTTCTTCCTTCTCCTTCCCCTCGTCGCTGACGATTTTTCCCTCCACCTGGATGGGGTAGGCCGGGGTCTTGAAGGTCGGCAAATTCAACGCCCGTTCCTCCTTGAGTTCCAACCGGGAAGTCATCTCCATCCTGTAGGTCGCGTACATCATATTGTGATCGGCATCGGGGGCATCATGGACGGCATGGGCCTCGAGGAAGATATCCCTGACCCGGTATTCCTTTCCCGTGAGAAAAATCTTCCTGCTCCAGAGGCCGCCTTCGAATTTGACAAAGGTGCTGGGGCGGTAGGTAAGAAGGGGAAAGCGCTTGTGGGTGATGAACAGCTCATGCCCCCGGCTTTTCCGTATTCTTGATTGCTGCCGGAACGCTTTTTCGAAATTCTCGGGGTTTGATTCCAGCACCAGAACGTCCCGCCTCAGTCCTTTCTCCGCCGCACCGCGGCTTGTTGCAGCCTTCTGGGGATCTTCCGCCACGGCATTGAGAAACCGATCGTCATACCGGGAAGTCTCCGGAAAATCGATCCGGTGATCTGCGACCTCCAGTTCGCTCATGGCCGTTACTTTGCCGTCTCGATCCTTTGATCCGGAAAGGGTGTACGAGTTTGTCCTGCCGTCATAAGTGAAGACGCCGTTGCAAGTCGCTGCGTACCAGATGATGAAGTCATAAAAGCTGGCTGGTTCATCGGGGGATCCCGGTGAAAGCGTACTGACGGCAAATTTTTCATTCAGGATCGGCCAGTCGTACTTCAGATTCACCCCGTCCGCCTTGTTGGCTTCGATGAGCTCCTTAACGTCCTCATCAACCATCAGATCACAGGGAAAATGCTGACGCCAGAGGACATGGGCCGGATCGGCAAAATCAATCCGGTAATGCCGATAAAGAACAGGATCGCCCTTCAGGTTTACATTCTCAATGGTGAGCTCCGTGAGAATCGCTTTGTCCGTTACGTATCCCTGCAGCGTCAGGGGTTCAATCTTCGTGTCCCTGGGCTTTAACTGCGGCTCGATGCCCAGTTTGACCTCGATCAGGTCCTGTTCCACAAACCTGGAGAAAAGCGGATCGTTTTCCTTCCCCGTGGCCGTTGCCGATGACATCCAGAAATCCAGGCGGGCCGTGTAGCCGTAAGGGCGTATGGACGTCGTAAGGAACTTGATCTGACCGCCCGGCACCTTGATCCTGTCCATGCCGATCGTCAGGGCCAGCGTCATTTTCAGGCTATCTTCGAACATTTCCCCCTCCGGGTTCATGAATTCTTGATGTGAAAGTCATGGTGCACCGAGTTGAATTCCATGAACAGCTCCTTCTGAGTATTCTTGACCAGGCATTCGATTTTAAAGGAAATGCGGAAAGGATCGGGATGGTCCTCGACGGAGATCTTCACCACCTGCAGCCTCGGCTCGTACTGTTCGATGTTGTGTTGAACTTCCTCCATGATGACCGTGGCCAGCTGATCCCGGGAGCTGAACTGGTTCATGTCCCGTATGCCGAAATCGGAGAGGAAGCTGCCATAGCCCTTCTTGGTGTTGAGCACGTGATTGAGGTTGTCAAGGATGTCCTTGATTTCATCTTCTCTGCCGGTGACGGAGCGATCTCTGAATTTATTGAAAAGAGCCATCGGGATGCCTTCGACTGAAATTCCAGGAAACGGTCATTCGATACGCCAGAAGATGTAAAAGGCGGTATCCTTCAGCTCCGGCCGATTGTAGAAAGCGACGACTTTCTCATTCAACGCATTGTCCCATTCCTCCCCCTCCCTGATCAAATAGAATTCCACCTCTGCGCCGAAGGCGTGCTGAAAGGAGGGGTGTTCCACTTTTTTAAAGGGGATGCCCTGCAGGGCCATCTTGTGCACGACGGGCAGCCGGGAAAGGCAGGCCAGCTTGACCTCATCGAGGGAAAGCCTGCTGATGACCCGGTCTTTCTGCGCCAGGAGATAGACATTCGTGGCCTGCCGGATCTCATCGGGCAGCTTGACCCGGTAGATATTGTCGCTCAGTTCGAAGGGCAGGTAAGGCGGCAGGGCTCTTACCATCTGCATCTGTGTGTGGATCAGATCGAAGACCGTGTGCAGGGAGACCAGCTGATCATGGTTGTAGGGGGATGTGATGTTTTCCGGCGTCGTATTCCTGTAGAAACAGACTTCGGTATACAGGGTTAACAGCTCTTCGCAGAGCAAGAAGGGGTGGAGATGGACCTGAAAGCCCAGGTTGGCCAGCAGGCGCTGGGTCCGAAAAACGCTCTTCAGGCATTGCTTGACGCTGGAAAGACTGTCGCCGCTCAGGTAGGATACGGCGTCCATGTAGAGATTGTATTGAAAAAGAGCCAGAGCCTCGGAGAGCGAGGCCATTTCGCTCCTCAAAAAAGGCGAGGTTCCCACCTGCAGCAGCGGAGGAATATAGTCCCGCGAAATCTGCCAGACGCCCTCGGCGCTTTTTCGGAATTCTGCCAGCTTCAATGTCTCAACGGCGCCGCGGTAGTCCTGCTCCGACGAAAGGGCCATCCTGTGCATCATCCTCGGGACCCTTTCGTCGGCCTGATCGCCCCAGCCTTCGGGGCTGCCTTGCTCGGAAGGGGCTTCGCTGAGGATGTGCAGATAGACGGATACCTTCGCCGTCCCGGGAAGATTCAGGTTGAAGGGAGAGAGGGCGGCATTGCCCGGTACGTTCAGCAGCAGCCCCGAAGACAGGACAAGGGTCATTTCCTGAACGGAAAAGATCCCTTCGCCCAAGAGCGTCTCGTTCAAGACCAGCTTCCCGACGCCGTAGGCAGGAAGACCCTGCATGCGGAACCGCTGTACCGTGTTGGCAAGCAGCGAATCCTCCATGGCCGTCAGGTGTTCCGGCAGGAGGGTCTGTCCCATTTTCCAGCAGACTCGTGCGAGTTTGTCATCCATCTCTTTTTGCCGCCTTGATGATTCTAGAAATTGAAGTTTTCAAAAACGATCGGCTGCCCGCCACGGCGGGCAACGCCCCCCCTCTTCCCCTTCCCGGATGGAGGGGGCGTAAGGGGAGATGACACGCCGATCCCCGTCGTGAATGGCCCTTCTGCAAAAGGGGCCGCTTTTGACGATGCATCATTTGGCTACTTCCACACCCCACTTTTTCACGAATTTGTCAAAGACGGAAACGGCCAGGTGAATCTGCATGTCGACATCCTGAGGCATGACGCCCAGGTTGAACGCGAAGTTCTTCGGAGAGACCACCTCCATGGACTGATCCATATCGATCGACATGGCAAGCTCTCCTCCCGACTTCAGGACAAGCCCCTTGAGCTTTGTGTCGTTGGTGTGGAAACATTTGTAATAGCGCTTCTCCTTGGGGTCATAGTCGTAGATGTTAAAATCGAAAAGGACCTCCGTATTGGCCAGGCTTTTGTGGGTCAGTGTTGCAATCTTTGTCTTGTTGAAATTGGAAACCTGGCAGGAAAACTGGACCGGATCGGCATAACCGCCGGCCCAATAGATCGACGATACGATGCCGAAGACCTTGACCAGGTTTGAAGCGTTCTCCGGGTCGCTCACGTTCAGGTCGGCATCGAACTGATCGTTACCGACCTTGCATGAAACGATGTGCCCAACGAGAACCTGCTGATCCTTCTGAAAATTGAATCCCTGTGAAACGCTGCAGCTATAACTTGATTCCGCCATGATGTTCCTCCTTGAATGAGTTAAAGGTTACTTTCTAAAGCCGCGTATCGAGACGGAGTTCAGCATCCATACCTTCAAACTGGATGTGGGGAAGGATCGCTATCCTGCAGTCATACCATCCGATCATGCCCGGCCGTTCGGTCACCTCCACGGATGCCGCCTTGAAGGGGTAGAAGCGCAGCGTCAGATCGTCGGGATCGACGACGGTCGTCACGTACTGGAAGAGCCAGTTGCTCAGCGTGTTCTGGATATACTGGGCATCCGCATTGCTGCCGATGTTGTCCCTCATGATGGATTTGACGTAATGGGCAATCCGGGTGATCGAGAAGGTGTAGGACAGATTGGTGACCAGCTGGGCATTTTCCGAGTCTTTCGGATCCTTGAATTTCCTGGCCCTCTTGAGCGACTGGCAGCTGAAGAAACAGGCATCGGCCGTGCCCTTCCGGTAGATCAGGGGAATGAAGCCGCAGTTGGCGAACTCCAGTTCCCGGTAATCCGGGATAGCCATTTCGATGGGGATCTTGATCTCCTCCTCGCCGCGCAGGTTGAAGGTGTGCACGGGGAGCCCCGTCACCAGCCCGCCGCCTTTCGGCCCGCGCAGGTACTGGCACCATCCGGTCTGAGCGAAAGAGCGCACCATGTTCTGGGCGAAGAGCATTGCGGCGCTTCCCCAGACGTAGTCCTCGTCATTGTTGCCCCGGATCTTTTCCTTGAAGGTGATTTCCCTGCAGGGGTTGATTTCCGGATCATAGGGAAGACGGGCGATGTATCTGGGCAGGGTCAACCCGAGATAAGCCGCCTGTTCGGAGTCGCGCAGTTTGTTCCAGGCTCCGTATTTCGGATGGTTCATGAGACCTTCGAGGTCCTTGATGGCGGACAGCTCTTCAATGGAGTCGCAGCCGAAAAATTTCGGCGAAACCGATCCGATGAAGGGTGCGTGGCTGGCCGCGGCGATTTTTCCCATGGTGGTCAGCCAGAAGACGTCGTCAGGCGATTGGGTAAACTCATGGAGGCCGATGATGGCGCCAAAGGGTTTCCCGCCGTACTGATCGTATTCGCTCACATAGACCTTTTTAAAAAGGGCGCTGCTGGTAATATCCACGGCATTGGCTTCGAAATCCTCGTAGAGCTCTTCCTTGCCCACGTCAAGAATGTCGATCATGATGTCGGCCTTGAAGTTGGTGTTCAAGATGAGATCGTTGAGCGAGCGCCAGGTGGACTCCATGGACTTGAAATCTTCATGATGGATGATCTCATTGACCTGATCGTTCACGACCAGATCGATCCGGGCGATCAATTCCTGGATGCTTCCCTTGTCCAGGCGTTTCGAGGATTTGTCCACATTGAGCAGCAGAGCGGCCATTCCGGAAAGAAAGCGGTCCTCATCGCTGACGTCTTCCCGGACGACCTGGAGATTGTCCTGGACCATTGGAACCGGTTCCTTGAGCTCAGTGCTCAGGCGCATGCTGGAAAGGAAGCGTTTGAGGTCGAGCTCTTCCTTTTTTTCTTCCGTTTTTTCAACTTGTTTCGTTTTATCAGCCATATGACTTCTCCTTGAAAGCATTTGTTCTGTTCTCTGGTTGGATAGACCGTGTCCCTGCGAAACAGGTTACCGCGGATTCTTTACGTTCTACCTAAAGGAAGCTTCATGCTTTCGAAGCCCTTCAACTGCTCCAGCATCTTTGCCAGGGCTTCCTCGTTGCCCATTAATTCATTGAGCAGCTTGCGGAATTCCTTCCTGTTGTCCACATTGGAGATGACTTCCTCCAGGAGCTTCTTCATCTGGAGGATCCCCCGGAGCTTGGGCACATACCTGGCGACTTCGTCGGGAGAAAAAGAACGCATGCTGGTGATGGGAAGCTCGACATTCATATCGTCCGAGGTTTCCGGGTCGATCTTGTTGGACACGGCAAACTTCAGAGACATGTCCATGTCCTTCATGACCGCATCCGTATTGGTGCCGTTGAGATTGCGCAGGCGCCTCTCCTCTAGATCCACCTGCCGGTCCTGGGAGCTTCCATGGGAAAAATCCCCTTCGACCAGAAGCCTCAGCGGCAGAGTCAAATCTTCGGGCTGCCCGTGGATTTCTGTCTTGTACCTCAAGGTAAGACGTGATTTTGGAATTTCATCCTGTATGGCCATGTTTCCTTTATCTCCTTTCGATGATTGGATTATTGTATGATTTCGTCTGCCGGTCCGGCAGATAATTCTGCTGAATGCTCTTGTTCAATGACGCATTTCCTCAGCCGGGTCAGGATGGCGAAAACCTCCCTTTTCGATCTCCGGGACAATGTCCCGGACAGAAAGGCATTGCGGCACCAGGAATGATCCACCTCGGCCGGGGATAGAAATCGTGGAGACAGGGGAAGAAATTCCATGCGATCGGGCAGAAACTCTTCCCCCATCTCTTCGGCCAGGGTTGTCCGGATTTCCGACGTTACCCGGGCTTCATTCAACTGGGCATCGGCGCCGCGGAAAACAAGGAGCACCATGCGCTGTCCGTTTCCCCCGTCCATCCTGGGGACGTCCGCGAGGGAGCAGAAGAAGCCGTAGCGGGCTTCCAGCTTCCTGAGCGTCGTCAGGATTTCGTCCACGGGGAATGTCCTCCCCTCACGGTGCCGGGTGGAAACGCCGGAAAAAATCCATTCCTGCCCGCTTCTGGCGATTCGATCAGCCGTGGCCTTCTGCTCTTCTTCCGGTGCGCCGGTTGCTGAGAGCGTGTAGACGCCGAAATCCTCTGCGGAAGCCTCCTCCGCGCCGGACAGAGCGCCGAGGCTCCAGGTGCTGCCGGGAACAGGCAGGACCGTCATATGTGCCGACCCTTTCCTCCGCACGGAAAAGAGGGAGCACCCTCCCACGGCGGCGCTCCACCTCAGATTAAAGGCAAAGGACCGTTCAAGCTTGAGGTTCCGGATGAAATGATACCACCGGTCCATGTCCTGGGATTCCGCCGGGTTGCGAAACCATGATTCCCAGCAATCCTCTGCGCTGATCTGCTTTTCCAGGAGGATGTCCCTTACCTGTGGGCACACCCCGAAGGCCTTGAGCGGATGCTGCCTGACAAGCTCCGGTTGGGCTTCGATGTCCTTCGGCGTGAGGTGAAGGTAGGTTGCGCCACAGAGCAGACCGGCCAGAAGCAGGGCAGGGGTGGTTTCCATGGCGTGGAATCCCGGTGCCGCGTAGATCTGACCCGGACCGATCCCCAGTGAGATCATCGCATCTCGCAGGGCGCACAAATAGGCCGAATCGCTGGTTACGTCCGAAAGGGTGCCGGGGTCGCTTCCGCAGGGATCGAAATGGCGAAAAATGATCTGGCCGGACCGGTATGTAAAAGGCCGCTCTCTCCCGTTGGGAAAACCCGCTCCGAAATCGCCTTCCGGCAGCACACGTCTGTTCCATGTCGGAAGCAGCGGAGTCTGCCGATCTTCCATGGCAATGTGGTCGGGTTTGAGGACGTCAAGCCTCCTTTGCAGAAAACCCCTGCCCCGGGGAGGCAGGAAGGAGATGACGCATCCCGCCTTCAGGGCCGCCAGCAGATCAACGGTCATTTCCAGGCCCATGGTCCTGATGATGCAAATCGTTTGTCCCGGCAGGACACCGAGGCGGGCCCAATGGCTTGACCTGGCGGCGGCAAGGGAATCCAGCTCGCGGTACGAAATGCCTTTGATTCCGGTGGCCGGTTCATACCAGCACAGGGCGGGTTGGGCACGATTGCGGTTGCGGATGAGCATGTCATGATAAAAGTTATACCCGTTGAAAAGGGAACTGGTTCCCTGTACCGCAACATGCGCATCAAAAGCTCCTTGGAGAGAGCGCCAGAAATCGCCTGAATTGCGATAGCTGTCCTCCAGCCATCCTGGGCTCCGGTATGGCTGCTGACTCTCCAGGCGCAGATCGTTCTCAAGAGAGGCGATGTCTAAATGTTGCGGCATGAGTGCACCTTCACGTTATTGACAGACCGTTTACGACAGGGATGCCGGAAAGCAGGTCCAACAGATTCCCTGGGACCTCTTCCACTTCGTTCTTCTTCACGTTGATCCGGTATTCCTTCTTCAACGGCCCCTCGAGGATCACTTTCCAGTTTTCGCCGGGATTGGTGAAAAGGACATAGACGCCGATATCCTCTTTGTCTGGCTTGATGACCTTGATCTGCTGCGTCTGTCCGGGCAGGATCATCTTGACGGCCAGGATGCTTTCGCTGGGCTTCCTGGCAAAGGCCATATCGGAGATGGCCTCGTACTGGTCGATGAGGAATTCCATTTTATTCACCTTGCGTATGACGACATAGGCGAGCCGGTCCTCATTGGCGAGCGCATCGGCGGCGATGTCGAGCGTGATGTAGTCCACCTTTGCGCCGCTTTTCAAGCCCAGGAAAGCGCATCCCATGACCGAAAGCAGAAAAAGGGCCGTTAACGCTCCGCTTAGAAACCGTGCAGATAAGGCTGATTTCTTATAATGTGCCATGAGATATCCTGTTGGCCTCGCGTTGTCAGCGGGGCAGTTTAAAGACGTTCCACGGATCACCCTTGATGTCGAAGGCGATATCCAGGGATACGCCCTCTCCATTCCCGGCCGGTGACGTGATGGTCCACTGCACTGTCGAAATGTTTCTGTTTCTGTCGAAGGACGCCGGCTGTTTCGCCTTCTGGAGAAGACGGTAAAAGCTCCAGTAGGAAGGCGGAACCTCGATCGTTCTCCTGATTCTGGCCGATCTGCTCCGGCCCGCGAACTCGATGCCCACAGCCGCACTGGAAGGGTCTTTCCAGGAGCATCGGATCCTCTTCCAGGATGGCTTCTGGTTGAAACCAAAGACGGCGGAATCGCCCACATACAGATAGGACAGAGCAGCCAGCGGCTCCCGGGGCGGCATCAAGGGCAGGGGGGTGGGGCGAACCATGAACTCGAGGGATTTTTCCTTTCCGTCCCTGTCCCAGAGGACATCGCCAAGCTGCTCGATGGCGTTGAGGGTCGGCAGCATCGTCTCGGGAAGCTTCAGGACGTTGTAAGGGCTGCTTCTCTTCCGCCACCATTGTCCCTCTTCTCCGCAGTAGGGCAGGAGCAGGGCCTGAAAAGACCGCCGGAAATGCCCGGCGGGGTGTGTCGCATTCCGGAGCTCTTCAATGGAAACATCCTCACCTGAAGCGGGAAGAAAGGGAAATTTATGCTGCAGGGGCTGGATGTCGGCCTGCCGGAGCTCTTCCCATGTTTTCGCAATGTCGGATTCAATGTCTGCCATACCCAGAAAATAGGCCTGCCATACCGGTGCCAGAAAAATGTCCTGCCAGGGGCGGGGCACGGCGACACTCTCAAGCCAGCGCTTCACCAGGTTCACGTAGGAGTCCTTTTCCTGGTCGAGGATTGCAAACGCGATCCGGCCGAGGGGAGACAGGCGGTTTTTGAGCAGGGCGTGAGGTTCCTCCTTGTCCCGTTTTTCACCCTGTCCCTGCTGTTCCTGAACATCCGCCAGCATCTGCTCCATCAGGGCTTTGTATCGATCCAGCTCCGGAAAGGTCCCCTTCTGCTCACCCATGAGGCGCTTGATGAAATCGAATTCCGACAGATGCCGGGAAAAATTCTGCATGTATTCATTCGTGCCGGGATCAATCCGGATATTATCCAGGATGCTCACCAGCACCTCCCTGAGGGGTGACGAGGGAAGGGCCATCTGGCTCAATACAAAGCGGAGCGCCCCCGGGGATGAGGCCTTGATGTCGAATTCCATGTAATACCTGCGGTAGGACTGGGCATAGCGACGTCCGTAGATGTCAACTTCCTTGAGAAGGAAATTCGTAACATGCTTTTTGCCCTGAGGGTCTATCGGCAGACTCTCTATGAGAGCGGGCAGTTCCGACAGGATCGGCCGCACCCTATTTTCGACGGCATCTCTCGTAAATCTGCCGTCCACTCGCGCTGAACCGATGAACAGGAAGCGTCCGTCATTGGACGGGTTCATGATGAGGTCATCAAACTCCTGGTCCGACGGAAAAAAAAGCAGGCCGTCCTGGCGTTGATGCTGATTCACAAAGTCCCGCAGAAACGCGTTGATCCTGCTGCGGTTGATGAGGTCTTTCCACTGTCCGGCGCTGAGGCTGAAGTCTTCGCCGCCCAGGGAAAAACGGAAGGCCCAGTCTCTCTCGGCCTGGGGATCCTTGTAACTTAGCATCATCTTGAGGTTTTCGAGCAGGCCGGCCAGTCCGGAACCCGGCGCCGTCTCGGGGTAATTCATGCTGGAGTTCTTGATGAAGTTCAGGAAATTTTTGATCGCCTCCTGCCGGAGTTCGGATTCCTGGATCACAATCATATCCAGATCGATATCCGGCGGGACCTCTCTTTTCAGCAGCTTTGCCAGTCGGACCGTGAGGTCATAAAGCTCCAGCTGCTGGATCACTCCGAGAAATTGATCCGTGTCCTTCTGGAGCTTTTCGAATTCCAGCCTGCTTATAAACGGCTGCTGGCAGAAACGGCCGATTTCCCTGAAGTACGCCATCCAGCGGTTGGGGTCATCCACGGCGCCATGGGACTGGCGGAAGGAAAGCTTCTTCCCGGCCAGAGAAACATCGGAGGACGAAACATTGTTGTGGACGTAGTCCTCGATCATGGTTTTTGGCAAGTTGAGGATTTTTGACCAGGAGGCGGGATTGTGCTGAATGAGCTGCCCCAGATCGTTGTCCCGTGTGGCATAGATCAAGGCCAGCAGATAGACGGCCCTATCCTGGGCGGCATGAATGCTGCCCCTGTAATGATGCTCAAAGCCCTGGATGGTGATGACCGCGCCCATCGGGGTCTGCGGCTTGGCCGCCATTTCTGTGGCCAGCCTGTCCAGTTCCGGAAGCAGATAAAGCTCGCGGATGTTTTCCATGGAGCGATGCGTGATTTCCCTGTTCCGTGATGAAAAAAAATCCGGCAGAACTTTTGTGACAGGGTGCTGATCCGCATAGACAGCGGGCAGAAGCTCGTGCATCCGCTGATCATATCGGGCGGGAGGATCTGTTTCCACGCGGTCCAGGCCACGGTGTCGCTCCACGATCAGGCTTCGCCCGTGAAAGTATGCCGCCCCGAAAAAAAACAGTCCCGCCAGGCCTATGGCGGCTGCTGCCAGCCGGTGCCTGCGATGCGGGTCGATTTGCGAAATTTCCTTCGCCGTCAGCAGGTGAGCGAAGGGATTCAGGACGGGGAGCTCCTCTTCAGCCTGTGACGTCAGGTAGAAACCGGTTATCTCCGGTTCCAGCGACAGGGGGTCAGGTTCCTGAAGGTTTCTGACAAACAGGGAGAGATCCTGAAAAACTCTCGGAGCCTGGCAAAGAAAGGTTATCGCCCGGAGGTACTGGTCTGCTGGAAGCGATATCAGCGCACGGGTCAGGTGTTCTTCGCAGGGATCCAGACATCCGGAGAGATCATAACGATCCGTTCTGGCAGGGGGATCCTGCCGCTGCCCTTCAACGGGATTCCCGGGGCTTTCGGAACGGTCCCGGTCTTTGCCTGCCGAGGGCCATTCGAGCTTCAGGGGGATGTTGCTCTGGGCCAGAAACCGGGAAAATTCCAGGAATCCCTCGAACTGGTCCAGATGGGTCAGGACAAGGCGCACGGGGATCGGTTTTTTACAGATCTGTCCGAGCAGGTTGATTTTTCCCCGGATCATCTGCGCCTTCTGCCGATGAGATTCCAGGTGGCCCGGCTCGTCCGGCGAAAGCTCCATGGCGTTTAAGGCAATGACCACGGTGGGTTTCCTGCTCCTGAAGAGGGGCTTCCAAAGTTTCAGCAGGGCCCGGCGGGCAGCCTCTGATGTATCGTCCAGCAGGGAGGCCGGTATTTCCTGAACCAGAACCTTGGAGCCGAGGTAGATCTGCAGCAGGGGGTTTGCGGTGAAGCTGGGATAAAACTGCCGCGCATGTCCTTGCCAATCCGTGTAACGGTCAATCAGGGTGCTTTTTCCCGAGCCTGCCTGCCCGAAAACGATGAAGTGCTCATAGGTCATGATGTTCGGCCGGATCGACCAGGGAATTTCTTTCAGAAATTCCTTCCATATTCCGACAAGACTCGAAGCGGGCATCTCCTTCTTCAGGGCTTTCCGCTCCGCAGAGGACCCGGCCTTGATCTCCAGGGTGCCCGGATGGCGGCGTTTTCTGATCCAATAATAGGCGAGCAGCCCCACCAGGATCAACAAAACCAGTGCCGCAAGAATGGCGAGAAGAGTCGGCCAGTTGTCCAGTGTGAAGAAATTCCGGACATATCCGGTTATCCGGGAAAGCGAATCCATAGAATATCCACCTTCATGAGCTGATAAAAAACAGGCTCAGCCTGAAACGCAATGATGATGCCGGTCATCCGGCTGCAGGAGCCGGAAACTTAATGCTCGCCCTGCTGTTCTGCAATGCCGGCCGCCTTTATGGCCAGTTGCCCCCCGTCGGCGGAGATGCAGACGGTATCTCCCGGCTGGATTTTGCCGGCGAGAATGTCTTCGGCCAGGGGATCCTGGAGATGCGTCTGGATGACGCGGTTCAGAGGCCTGGCGCCCATCAGGGGGTTAAAGCCCAGTTGGGCCAGGAGGGTCAGCGCCTCCTCCTTGAACTCCAGGGAGATGCCCTTTTCCCTCAGCAGCCCGGCAAGGCGCCTGAGCTGTATTTCTGCGATGGTTTTCATGCCTTCAAGGGTCAGCTGCTTGAAAACGAGGATATCGTCCAGGCGGTTGATGAATTCCGGACGGAAATGGGAGCGCACGGCCCTCATGATCGCCGCGTTCATCTCCTGGATTTCCTCCTCCGTTTCGGCGGGCTGAATGCTTTCCGATCCGAGATTGGAGGTCATGAGCACCACCGTGTTGGAAAAATTCACCGTCTGTCCCTGGCTGTCCGTCAGGCGTCCGTCGTCAAGAAGCTGCAGGAAAAGGTTGAACACGTCGGCATGGCCCTTTTCAACCTCGTCGAAGAGGATCACGCTGTAGGGTTGCGCCGAACGCTGTTGGTCAGGACGCCGCCTTCTTCATAGCCGACATAGCCCGGGGGGGCCCCGACCAGGCGGGCCACGGAATGCTTCTCCATGAATTCGCTCATGTCAATTCGGATCAGTGAGCGTTCGTCGTCAAAGAGAAACTCCGCCAGGGTTTTGCATACCTCCGTTTTGCCCACGCCCGTGGGGCCGAGCATCAGGAAGGAGGCGATGGGGCGGTTCGGGTTCTGTACACCGGCCCGGGAGCGCCGGATGGCCTTGGCGATGGTTGAAAGGACATGATCCTGGCCGACAACACGCTGGCGCAAATGATCTTCCAGGTGCAGCAGCTTGTCGATTTCGGACCCGAGGAGCTTGGAGACGGGGATGTGGGTCAGCCTGGAAACCGTATCGGCGATGTCGTCTTCCGAAATGGTCCTGCGCAGGAAGTTCCGACCGGAAAGATCCACATCGGCGTATTCCACCAGGATCCTGTTGCATTCCGGGATCACTTTGTACTGCAGTTCGGCCACCCGGGAGAAATCCTCTTCCCGGATCTTCTGCTCCATTTCCTGGTTGGCCGCCTCCAGGTTTTTCTTTGCCTTCTGGATCTCCGCCAGGGCCTTCCTCTCCTTTTCCCATTGTTCCGTCAGCTGACGGTTCCTTTCCCTGAGCTCTTCCATCTCCCGCTGCAGGTGGCCAAGGCGTTCGGCCGTGCTGGAGTCCGCTTCATGTTCCAGGGCCCGGATCTCAATTTCAAGGTTGACGATCCGGTGGTCCATCTGCTCGATTTCTTCGGGTTTTGAGGAAAGGCCGATGCGCAGGGCCGCCGCCGCCTGGTCGATCAGGTCCACGGCTTTGTCGGGAAGAAACCGGTCCGTGATGTAGCGGTTGGAAAGCTTTGCCGCAGCCGCAAGGGCGGCGTCCAGGATCTGGACCCCATGATGGACTTCGTATTTTTCCTTGATTCCGCGCAGGATCGTGATGGTTTCGTCAAGGCTCGGCTCGTCGACCATCACGACCTGAAACCGGCGCATCAAGGCGGTATCCTTCTCGATGTGCTTTCGATATTCCTCCAGGGTGGTCGCCCCGATGCAGCGGATTTCACCCCGGGACAAGGCGGGCTTGATCAGATTGGCCGCGTCCATGGCGCCTTCCGAGCCGCCGGCGCCGATGAGCATGTGAATTTCATCGATGAAGAGAATCACGTTGCCGGCATCGGAGACTTCCTGCAGCAGCCGTTTGAAGCGCTCCTCGAATTCACCCCGGTATTTCGCCCCGGCGATGAGCTGTCCCATGTCAAGGGATAGAATGGACGCCGATTTCAGGTCTTCAGGGACATCTCCCCGGACAATCCGCTGGGCCAGGCCCTCTACGATAGCGGTCTTGCCGACCCCCGGTTCTCCGATGATGATGGGGTTGTTCTTGAGCCGGCGGCTGAGAATCTGGATGGTGAGCCGAACTTCCTGATCCCGCCCGATGACGGGGTCCAGGCCGCCCCGGCGGGCCCGTTCCGTAAGATCCTGGGTGTATCGGGCCAGGTACTCAAAATCGCCGGATCCGCTTTCCCCTCCCGAAAACCGGCTTCTCGGCGGCTGCTGGAGCAGGGCCTCGAGCTCAGGCTGATCGACACCGGCATCGGCAAAGGCTTCGGAGATTTCTTCCAGAGTGATCATGCCCAGAACGATGTGATGGATGCCGATGTATTTATCCCCCGCCCTCTGGCTTGCCTCCTCGGCGAGGATGAACACTTTTTCCAGGTCGCGGTTGATGGGAGTCTGCGAAGTGCCTTCACGGCCTTTCGGCTGAGTGAGCAGTTTGCCGTCCACCCTCGCGCCAAGGGCTTCCAGATCGATGGATGTCCGGGAAAGATAGCTTCGGATGAGATCATCGTCGGGTTGGAGCAGCGCGGAAAGCATGTGCCAGGGAGTGACATGCTCGTGATCCCTTTTCACTGCAAGCCGGCAGGCGCTTTCAATGCTGTCCTGGGCTTTTACCGAAAACTTTTCGATCAGCATGCTGTTTGATCTCCTTTAGGTGGGGTTGATGTGAAGATCCAGTGGATATGGGCTCAAGAGCCGTGCCCGTGTCGATATGCCCCCGCTTTCGCTTTTCCGTCGCAGGGTTCGCGGGGACTTCAGCCATGAAATCGGGCCCCGGTCCGGCTCTCTTTTATGCAAAACCCCGATATCATGTGTCTTCAGGAAAAACGAGCTGGTCGTCTTCGACAAGTCTGATAATAACTGTGTAAAATATTTCGTAAAGAAGTTGAATGAGCGAAGGGAGGATATTGATGCTGTAAGTAAAAAAAACATTCGACGTTTCATTGTGCCAACCCAGCGTGAACATGATGAAAAAACAGCAGAAACACTTATATCACAGATTATATCGAAAAAAAACAAATCTTGTAAATGTTGCAGCAGGCAGAACGTTCGGTACCGCGGACAGGCCGGCCTCGATCGTATTCCCTGCGCTTTGGGACCGGATCCGACGGCTTTGCCGCTTGTCGAAGCGGATAGATGGACGTTTCATTCCTGAACGTCCAGGTAAGGCACGAGCATTTGCAAGAACTTTGCCGGATTTTTCACCGCCGGCCTGCCATGGAGCCCGGTCATCTCTTCCATAAAAGAACTTGACTTTCCTCCTGCGGAAACTTATTTTCCAGTAAATTCACACGGGAATATTATGCAGGGAGGTTTGGTCATGCCCGGTTTTGAACTGATGGGTCCGGAAGAACTCAAGGAAGTTATGGAGGTCATGGAGACGGGTGTCCTCATGCGCTACGGTTTTGACAGCGAACGGAGGGGCGTTTTCAAGGTCCGGCAGTTTGAAGAGGAATTTGCCCGATACTGCGGCGCGGGATATGCCCTGGGGGTCACGTCGGGATCCTCGGCCCTCAAGATCGCCCTCACCGCGCTGGATGTCGGACCCGGCGATGAAGTCCTCGTTCCCGCTTTCACCTTTCTGGCGACCTGGGAGGCGGTCCTTGAAGTTGGGGCGATCCCCGTGATGACGGATATCGATGAAACCCTCAACATGGATCCCGCCGACATGGAACGCAAAATGTCTCCTTATACCAAAGCGGTTATTCCGGTGCACATGTGCGGCTCCGGAGCACGCATCGACAAAATCCTGGAAACAGCCCGCCGGCACAACCTCCTCGTTCTGGAGGACAACGCCCAGGGGTGCGGGGGTGCTTTCTCAGGGCGAAAGCTGGGCACTTTCGGCGACATGGGAATCTTCAGTTTTGATTATTACAAAGCCATGACCACCGGCGAAGGCGGCATAGTGATCACAAACAGCGAAGCCCTCTACCATCGGGCCGATGAGTATCATGATCACGGCCATGACCACAATCCCACGGTCAGCCGGGCCATGGAGGGCCGGTCGATCCTGGGATTCAATTACCGGATGAATGAGCTCCAGGGTGCCGTTGGCCTGGCCCAGTTGCGGAAGCTCAATGCCATGATCGCCGAGCAGAGAAAAAACAAAGCTGCGATCAAGAGCATGCTGTCGTCTGTGAAAGGGATCAAGTTCCGGGAGCTTGCCGATCCCCAGGGCGACACGGCCACCTTCCTGGCTTTCAACCTTCCCGATGAAGGCACGGCAGAGAAATTTCAGCAGGCCCTCGCCGCCGGAGGCGTCGATACGGTCTGCTACAAGAGAAACGCCTGGCATTACCTCCCCAACTGGGAGCACTTCCTGTCGCAGTCGACGGCAAACTCGAAGAAGTTTCCCTTCACCAATCCCATGAACAAGCGAACGGTCCAATATGATCGAAAGGACATTCCTCAG
Source organism: Syntrophus sp. (in: bacteria) (assembly GCA_034006265.1). Taxonomy (GTDB): domain Bacteria; phylum Desulfobacterota; class Syntrophia; order Syntrophales; family Syntrophaceae; genus Syntrophus. The sequence goes on from JAVETB010000008.1 coordinate 61,661, forward strand.
GCGGAGGATCTCCTGGGGCGGACCCTGTTCATGGGGATCAACATCCGGATGCCCCAAGAGCGGCTGGCGACGCTTCGGCAGGCGATTGAAAAGGCCGCCGACGTCCTGTAACGTTAGACATCAAGGAGAACGCATCGTGTATATCGTCACCGGCGGGGCCGGTTTCATTGGCAGCGCCTTCGTCTGGAAACTGAATTCGGAAGGCATCAACGACATCCTGGTTGTGGACAATCTGGGAGAGACGGAAAAGTGGAAAAACCTGGTCAATCGGAGCTATGCCGACTATGTCCACAAGGAAGATTTCCGGCATATGCTGGACGAGGATATCCTTTCGGCAGACAGCATCGAGGCCGTGGTTCATCTGGGAGCCTGCTCGTCCACGACGGAGCGGGACGCCGACTACCTCATGGAGAACAACTTCCACTATACCTGCGACCTGGCCCAGTGGGCGCTCAGCCATGACATCCGGTTTGTCTACGCCAGCTCCGCGGCCACCTACGGCAATGGATCTCAGGGATTCGGTGATGACCTGGATGGGATCGACCGGCTCCAGCCGATCAACATGTACGGCTATTCCAAGCAGCTCTTCGACCAATGGGCCATTCGGCGGGGATTGATCGACCGGATTGCGGGGGTCAAGTTCTTCAATGTCTTCGGACCCAACGAATACCACAAGGGCGACATGACCAGCGTGGTCTTCAAGTCCTTCCGCCAGATTATGGATACGGGACGGGTGCGCCTTTTCAAGTCCCATTCCCCCGATTACGCCGACGGGGGGCAGATGCGGGACTTCGTCTATGTGAAGGACTGTGTGGACGTTCTCTGGGCGTTTGTCCGGCATCCCGGAATCAACGGGATCTTCAACCTGGGCACCGGCCGGGCGCGGACCTGGAACGATCTGGTGAAGGCCGTTTTTTCGGCGATGAACCTGCTGCCCCAGATCGATTACATTGATATGCCGGAGTCTCTCCGCGGGCAGTACCAGTATTTCACCGAGGCGAAGATGGAAAAGCTGCAGGCTGCCGGCCTGGGGGCCGAGTTTCATACCCTCGAAGAGGCTGTAGCCGATTATGTCAGGAATCATCTCCAGGCCGACAACCCCTATCTGT
>JAVETB010000085.1:0-11975 GCA_034006265.1 Syntrophus sp. (in: bacteria)
ACTTTACATTGTCCTGCTCGATTCTGAAATAATCGGAAAGCGTTTGGATTTGTTCTTCTGTTTCAACGTGTGTTTTTTGCTGTAATTGTTTGGCTTTTTACCTTGTCTCTCTCGCCCGCCTAGTGTCCATAGAGATAGAGAACGAAGGAGTTGAGCATGTAGAGAGCAATCAGGAACAGGCTGGTCCAGTCGAACGTTCCAAAGAGGCGCTTCCGAGGACGGTAAATCAGACCGACGATCACGACGGCACTCATGATGACGACGGTGAAAGCGGAAACGGTATGCTGCGCGGCTACGTGGGAAAGCAGCGGGCCTTTTGTGTAGAACAGATCGTCAATAGCAACGATCTGAACATTGAACAGATTGCTTCCCAGTAGATTGCTTACAGCCATGTCGAAAGCGCCGAGACGCAGCGCAGCGATACTCACCACTGTCTCCGGCACCGTCGTTGCGATGGCTATGAACAATGTGCCGATGAAGCTCTGTTCCCAGCCCATGACACGGGCCAGCTCCGCTCCTATAAAGGGCAACCACAGGCCGGTCCCAACAACCACGAGTGAACACAGAGCGCATTGAACAATTGCCTGACGTAGTGTCAGGTCCGGATAGCGCTCCGCGGTTTCTTCCGGAGGCTTCCGGCGGTGGAGCTGCTCGTAGCGGAACACAGTTCGGACGGCAATGGCGTAAAGGACGATCAATGCGATCGAGTAGAGTCCGACGTGCCCGATGGACAGCATCCGGCCCCCGGTTCCGATCAGCAGGTTAAAGCCGACGATTCCCGTGAGAATGATGCCGAAACCGGCCGAGAGGATGTGTCCCCGGTTTATCCGGCAGTACAGGGGTTCTCCCGCGGTCATGACATCGAGGATCGCAAGCAGCATGAGATTGAAAATGCAGGCCCCCAGGATGTCGCCAAGGGTAATATCGGGTGTATCCGCCAATGTGACCGAGCTGACCCCGGTCATCAGTTCAGGCAGTGAGGTTACGGTGGCCAGGAGTATCAGACCGATCCAGGTTCCGCCTGTCCCGGTTTTTTCGGCGATTGCATCTCCGTAGCGGGAAAGGCGCGATCCGGCCACCCCGATCAGGATCATGCATATCATAAAGGAGAACCAGGCGGTCCCAACGGATGTGTCCATGGCTATTCAAAGAAGAAGATTACACCATCAGGTATTTCTTTTTTACTTCATCGTCGGCTTCAAATTCCGCCGCCGTTCCTTCAAAGCGGATGACCCCGTTATCGATTACATACACGCGGTTCACGAGCTTGACGGCGGACCTGATGTTCTGCTCGGAGAGCAGAATGCTGATGCCCGAATCGCGCAGCAGCAGGATGAGTTCTTCAAGGCTGCGGATGACAAGTGGGGCCAGGCCTTCTATCGGTTCGTCAAGCAGGATGAGATCCGGGCTTCCCATGAGGGCGCGGGCAATCGTGAGCATCTGCTGTTCACCCCCGCTCAGAAAGCCGGCACGGCGGGATTTTATTTCACTCAGCGCCGGAAATACGTCATAAACCCGCTTCCTGCTCCAGTCACCGCGCCTTTTATAAACAATATCGAGGTTTTCATCCACTGTCAAATCCGCAAACACGCGCCTGTCGTCCGGGACGTACCCGATGCCCTTTCTGAAGAGCTTGTACGGCTTCTGGCCGGTAATGTCCTCACCGTTATAAATGATCCTCCCTTCCATGGGCGGGGTCAGGCCCATGATGCTTCTCATCGTGGTGCTTTTGCCTGCCCCGTTTCTTCCGAAAAGCCCTACGATCTCTCCCCTTTCCAGATGAAGCGATTCGTCGAAAAGGATATGGCTTAATCCGTAATAGGTCTGAATATTCCGTACTTCAAGCATGATTGCTCCCGCCGAGATAGGCCTCCTGGACAATCCTGTTGCATCGGATCGCGTCACAGCAGTCCTGGGCGACCGTTGTGCCTCGGACCATGACCATAATCCGGTCGGCTATGCCGAAAACCATTTCCATGTCATGCTCGCAGAATACGATGGTAAGGCCCATCTCCCTGGACAGTCTCCGGATCAGGTCGATGCAGCGCTCGCCTTCATCCTGTGCCATTCCCGCCGTCGGTTCATCAAGGATGAGGAAATGCGGATTTCCGCCCAGCGCCATTGCAATCTCGAGTACCTTGCGGTCTCCGTGTGACAGCAGAGCGGCAACAACGTTTCCCTTTCCCTTAAGCCCCGCCCTGTTGAGTATTTCCTCGGTCTCCTGCCGCACCAGCTTTGAAGACGACGCAAAGAGGTTCCAGGTCCTCTTTTCCCTTGCGAGAATTGAAACCTGGATGTTCTCAAAAACCGTGAGTTTCTGGAAGAGGTTTACGACCTGGAAGGAACGGGAAATCCCCCTTCTGCAGACTTCGTGGGGCAGGGACCCCGTAATGTCCTCGCCCTTGAAGATAACGCGGCCGCCGTCAGGCTTGACGACCCCGGTGATCAGGTTGAACAGGGTCGTTTTCCCGGCTCCGTTGGGGCCTATAACAGCGATGATCTCCCCCTGCCGGACCTCAAGATTCGCCTTGTTGACGGCCCGAAATCCGTCGAATGATTTTGACAATTCCTCGACAATAAGCACAAGTCACTCCCCGACCGCCACGGCTTCCCGGCCTTTCTCCTTGAGCCTGTCGAAGAATCCAAGCACGCCGTTCGGTACGAAAAAGATTACCAGAATGCAGATGACTCCAAGCACCAGAGTCCAGTATGAAGAAAAACTCGCAGCGAATGCCATAAGCGAGTCAGCGGCAGACTCGCTTATGGCGCCTCCGAAAAGACCAATGGCCGATGACGTCAAAAACTCCACAAAGGAACCGGAGAATGTCCTGATGAAGATCACAATGGCGGCACCAGTGAGCGGACCGAAAAAATTATACATGCCTCCCAGCAGGCACATGATGATGAGTTCCATGGACAGCGTCCAGAACAGCATATCCGGAAAAACCGTATTGTCCACAACAACAAAGAGCACGCCGGCGACCCCGGCAAAGAAGCCTGCAATGACGAGCGTAACCAGCTGATGCGCCATGACATTGATACCTATCATTTCGCTGCGCACGGGGTTGTCGCGTATTCCCTGAAGGGCGATGCCGAACGGTGATTTGATGATCCTGTACAGCGCAAAAAAGCTGACGCCCGTGACCGCCAGGACGAAATAGTAAGCCCCCCTGGCGGAGGCAAGGACATCGGGCACGGGTATCCCTTGTATCCCGTCATCGCCGCCGGTGAAGGAATACCATCGGTAGACGACGGCCCACACAAGCGAGCCGAGAGATATCTGCAGCATGCCGAAATACAGCTTGGACAGCCGCATGCAGATCAGCCCCATGATCAGCGCCAGCAAAGCTGAGACGGCAGGTCCGCAGAGAAAAGCGATCCACGGCGAGATACCCATCCTCGTGATGGCAAGGGCGGTTCCGTAGGCGCCGGCGCCGTAAAACACGGCATGATGGAACTGGTAGATCCCTCCGTAGCCCAGGGGCAGATTGCAGCTTGTCGCTGCGAGTCCGTAAAGGAGGATGACGGAAGCCAGGTATATGTAAAATCGGAAAGCCGACAACGGCACTACGGCGGGTAGAAGGACAAGCAGGACCACGCCGAGAAAGACCCATGTCTTATAACCCGCGGACAGCATGTTCTTTAAAGCTGCATTTCCGGTTACCATGCGGATTTAAGAAGCCCCCTCGGCCTGAAAATCAGAACGATGACGACGGCAAGGTAGGGGAAGATGATTCCGAATTTCGGCCAGATAAGTATTCCCATGGACTGCGTGAGTCCGAAGATCAGGGCGCCGAGCAACGCCCCCCAGATGTTGCCCAGCCCCCCGATGATGACGATCAGAAAGGCTTCTATGATAAGCGAATGGTCCATGCCCAGTGTCACGCTTATCGTCGGGGCGACAAGCGCTCCTCCCAGGCCGGCGAGAAAGCAGCCGATCACGAACACGCCTGCAAAAACCCAGCTTACATTAATTCCTACGGCCCCGACCATTTCCCTGTCTACAGCCGCTGCTCGGGCAATCTTGCCGATTTTTGTCCGGTTGATAAGCAGCCATAGAAGCAGTGCGACAACCGGTCCCACGCACAGCAGAAATAAATTGTAGGTGGGAAAAGGCATTTCCCCGAACAGGGGCACATAGCCCTGGAACATTGCCGGTACGGGGACGGACTTGTACTCGGCGCCCCATGTCAGTTTTACAAGATCGCTGAAAATCAGCGAGAGCGCGAAGGTGAGCAGAAGGAGCATCAGATGCTCCCTCTCATAAAGATGACGGAAAAGCGCCCGTTCCGAAATAAAGCTCACGAGGGCCACAAAAAGAGGAGCCAGGATAAGCGCAGCCCAGAAGCCGGTCGAACTGTCGGCAAAAAAGCCTGAGACCGTATAAGCCGCAAAGGCTCCGATCATGTAGAGAGAGCCGTGTGCGACATTGGGGATGCGAAGCGTCCCCAGAATAAGGCTCAGGCCTGAAGAGACAATAAAAAGTATGACCGAGCGGCTTAAACCGACAAAAATCTGGCTTAGTATCGCCGGCGGAATCACAGCATACAGGATATCCACTTATAAGGAAGCTCTTATCCTCTCGTAATCTATTTTTTCCGGGCTTTTAAAACCTCATTGCAGGAAGAGATGTAATCCTTGCTTGATATGATCTGATTCTCGCTCGAAATTAAGAAATTATATTTCGGATCCTTCCTGGTCTTTCCAAAATAGATGGGAAGAAGGAGCTGATGGTCGCATTTCCTTATCTGAACTCTGCCGACGGGGCTGTCAAGGGACATGTCTTCGAGGGCGTTAATCAGAGCTTCCCTGTCGATCTTTTTCGCCTTTTTAAATCCTTCGGCAATAAATCTCGCCGTCATGTATCCGGAGTATGCGCTGCCCTTCGGATATCTGTTATAGGCTTTCATGAATTCAGCGACGAAGGCCCTGTTGGCCGGATAGGCGATGTAGAAAAAGTAAGCAGAGGTTCCGTAAACCCCTTCAGGAGCATTCAGCCCCTGCGGCAGCAATGTGCCGAGCTCGTTTGCCGTGTGCTGGTAAAAGGGGATTTTCTGGCTGAGTCCCGTCGCCTTTGCGGCTTTCTGGAAGTTGACCATCCCGGACCCGCCTGTGGCTACAATGATGAAATCCGGTTTCGCTGCAATGATCTGGGTAATGTAAGGCGTAAAATCCGCTTCTCCGACTTTCCACCACGATTCGCCCACCTTCCGCACCCTGGGATTCAGTCTCTTCAAATTGTTCCATGCCGAATTGGCAATGGCATGGCCGTATTCATAATCGTCGCCTGCGATCCAGTACTTCACGAAAGGTTTCTTCGAAAGAGCTACTGCGGCGGCTCTGCCCGCCATTTCCGTATTCTCGTTCATGTTGAATACGTATCTGTGGCCTTTTTCGCCCACAATCCTGTCGCTCTTGGCATACGTTACAAAGAAGGGAATTTTTTCCTTTTCAGCAAGGTCCGAAATGGCGAGGGTTGACGCGCTGTTGATCGTGCCCACAAGAATGTCCACGTTTTCTTTCAGCACGAGCTCTTTGGCCATCGCGCGTCCAATGTCCGGTTTGAACTTGTCATCCCGGGTAACAAGTTCAAACTTTTTCCCCAGCACGCCGTTTGATGCGTTGATCTTATCCACGGCGAGCTTGAAGCCGTCCAGGACGTCCTGGGTGTATGTCGTTGCCGGGCCGGTATACGTGTCTACGATACCTATTTTAATCGTGTTGGCGGCGAATGACGGAAGAGAAAAAACTGAAACCACTATAAGAACAACAACATACAAAGACAGCTTCTTCATAATAGGCTCCCCCTTATATAAATGACACCACATTTTATCGTTAAGTATTGTACCTCTAGAACATGCCCCTGATTTTGTCAATTAGATATCTCTGATGGAATGAAATTAAAAAGAAGGTAAAGGCCCCCCGCTCTCGAAATCCTGCTTCGCATCGCTCAGCAGGGCCGAGATTGTGTTGCACAGGGTTATGTTCCGGGCTGCAGCGCCACGGCCATCTCCAGTGTCCGCCCGCCACGCAGCACCGTTATCTTGACCGTGTCGCCCACGGAAAAGTCGTCCAGGCGTGCAAGCAGCCTGCTGACAGTGTCAACCGGCTTCCCGTCAACCGCGGTGATGATGTCTCCAGGTACAATTCCCCCATCCGGGGTGATTGTTGCCCCTTTCAGGCCGGCTTGTTCCGCCGCTGACCCCGGGGATACCCTCAGGATTACGATCCCCTTCAGGCCCAGGAGGGGCTTCAGGCGCTCATTGATTCCCTCATCCAAATGAATGCCGAGGGAAGGGCGGTTGTATTTCCCGTCCCGGATCAGTTGAGGTACAACCCGGTTCACCGTGTCGACCGGCACGGCGAATCCAATACCGGCGCTGGCTCCGCTCGGGCTGTAAATGGCCGTGTTGATGCCGATGAGCCGACCGGCGGAATCGAGAAGAGGGCCACCCGAATTTCCGGGGTTGATGGCTGCGTCCGTCTGAATCAGATGCTCGATGGTGACGCCATTGCCGCTGAGAGAACGATCCAGCGCTGAAACAACGCCGGTGGTTAGAGTCCAGTCCAGGCCGAAGGGGTTGCCGATGGCGAAGACCTTCTGGCCGACCTTCAGGTCGCTGCTCGTTCCCAGCGGTACCGGCGGGGGACGCTTGAAGCCTATTCCGATCCTCAGAACGGCGATGTCATGGGAGGGGCTCGCCCCGACCAGGGCGGCCCTGTAGTCGCTTCCGTCGCTGAGCCTGACTGTTGCTTCACTCGCCCCCTGGATGACGTGAAAGTTGGTAACGACATGCCCGGCTTGATCCCAGATAAAGCCGGAACCCGTACCGCGCGGCACTGTGAAGACATTGCGGGTCCAGCGATCGCGTACCAGCGCCTTGGTCGTGATGAAGACGACGGAGTCGCGCGATTTTTCAAAAAGCTCGATCGTTGCCTTCTCGTCGGCGGCCAGATCGCCGCGGGCCGCCACAGTGCGGGGCGAGGCGTCCGTTTTTGGGGAAAGCAAGCCCTGAATGTGGGGGCAGCCCCGCCAGAGAATGAACAGCAACGCACCCACCAGGGCATACGCGATGAGGCGGAGGACATAACGGTTTTTGGCGGCCATAGGACTCCTTTCATAGAGAACGGGCAGACGGATTCAACGGACGACCCCGGGCGGAATCGGATGGATAAGGTTCTGTTGCTGTGCTGCAGAATATGTGAGAGAGGCGCCCTCCGTGTCAAGGAAATTTTAGCCGGCTGATTTCGTGTAGAACCTGATTTTTTCCAGTCATGACTCTACAGATACCGGTAGCGGAAGGCCGAAGCGGATTCAGGGGCTTGGCGCCTGCCTGTCAGGGCGATTTTCGTGAAAAAGGTGCTTTTCAGCGGCCCCGTTTTTACTGATCACTTCTCGCACGGGTCAAGGGGGTCGAGCCTGCCCGCACATGCCCCGGTTTTTCGGCATTCGCCATGCTGCGGTGTGCTTTTTGCTAAGACCTTTTTTATTTAACAAGGAGCCATGGATGCAATGCAAAAGGTCTTGGTGAACGAAAAGGGGATAGCATGGATCACATGCAACCACTGCAAACACACTTCGGTTGTTGATTTAAATGGTTTCGGCGAAGGAATCAATGTCATCGAACACAAATGTTCAAAATGCGAGGCTGTGTCGGAAGTCGCTTGCGAATTCAGGAAATCGTACAGAAAGGAAGTCAGCCTTCAAGGAACCTTCGTCCAGCAGCGGCCTGGAGAAGAACTGGCGGGGAGAATCGAAGTCACCGATCTCTCAAGAGTCGGCATAAAATTTAAGACCCGGGTGACGTACGATTTTAAACTCGGCTGTATCCTGAAACTCAGCTTTACGCTGGACGACAGGAACAAGACCCAAGTCAATCAAATGACCGAGGTCAAATGGGTTGAGGGGCGGATGGTGGGGGGCGAGTTCGTCAATCAGGACCAGTGGTCCCAGAAGCAACTGGGGTTCTATTTTATGTCCTAACCCGGGGGGAACGGCCTGCCCGTGCGATTCCGGGCGAGACCTACACAATTCGGGGCAGATTGGCACGAAAGGTCAATCTGCCCCGAATTGTTTCTGATCGGCCATCCCGGGGATTCTTTTCCTGTTTTTTCCTTGACGGTCGATTCAAAAAGATTTAACGGAAGGATATTGTGAAAAAAACCATCGAAACCAGGCTACATTCCAGGGGAGGATCGCGCGGCAGGGAGAAGAAGGCGCCGGGAGAGTCAGCCGGATGGACGCATCCTGGTTTGACAGGAGATTTGAAGACATGGATAAAAGGGGAAAATGCCCGGAGCCGACCCTGAAGGCCGGTGATCGGCTTTTTGGTTTCAAAGTGTTGCGCATTGAACAGATGGACGATCTCCGGGTAACGGCCTATGAGATCGAGCACGAAAACACCGGGGCAAAATTGCTTCATCTTCACAGCATGGACAGGGAAAACCTCTTCTCCATCGGTTTCCGGACCCCCCCGCCGGATTCAACCGGCGTGCCGCATATCCTGGAACATTCCGTCCTTGCCGGTTCGGAAAAATATCCGCTCAAGGATGCCTTCAACGAACTGGTTCGGGGGACCCTGCAGACCTTCATCAACGCCTTCACCTATCCGGACAAGACCATCTACCCCGTGGCCAGCCAGGTCAAAAGGGATTTTTTCAATCTTGCCCGGGTTTATGCCGACCTGGTCCTTTCCCCCCGTCTCCTGGAGGAAACCTTTCTTCAGGAAGGACACCACCTGGAATTCGTCGACCCTGAGGACACCTCCAGCGAACTCACCATTTCGGGCATCGTGTACAACGAGATGAAGGGGGCCTACTCCTCTCCTGAAGCGCTGATGTTCAAGGAGATCCAGGAATCAATCTATCCGGATACGCCGTATGCTTTTGATTCCGGTGGCAGTCCGGAAACGATTCCGAAACTGACCTACGAGGAGTTCCGGACTTTTCACCACCTCTATTACTCGCCGTCCAATGCCCGGTTTTTCCTCTACGGGGATATTCCGACAGCCGAGCACCTGGCCTTTCTTGAGGAGATGCTTTCCAGTTTTGAGCGGACTTCCGTGAATTCCGAGGTGACCTGCCAGCCCCGCTGGACGGCTCCCGCCCAGGTGCGGTCCGTTTATCCCGTGAGCAAAGAAGAGGCTCTGGCGGGAAAAACCGCCATCAACATGGCCTGGATGCTTACGGAAAACACCGATGAGGAGACCGCCATTCTCTTGGAAATCCTGGCGGGCATCCTGATCGGGAGTGCCGCCTCTCCGCTCCGAAAAACCCTCATCGATTCGGGCCTTGGCGAGGACCTTTCTCCCGTATCGGGCATCGAAAGAGATCTGCGCCAGCTTCTCTTTGCCGTGGGCCTGCGGGGAAGCGATCCGGAAAAGGCTGGAGCGTTAGAGGCCTGCATCATGGACTCGCTTAAAGAATCCGTTGCGAAAGGATTTGACCGGGAACTGATCGAGGGCGTTCTCCATCAGATCGAATTTCAAGGCAAGGAGATTGTCCGGAGCTCCTATCCATACGGGATTGTCTTGATGGGGCGGGCTTACCACACATGGCTCTATGACGGCGATCCCCTCTCAGGACTGAACTTTCCCCGCATCATCGAACATGTCCGCAGAAAATGGGAGGCCCAGCCGGACCTCTTCGAGCGCTTAACGCAAACCTGGCTGCTCGACAATCCCCACCGCGTCCTTTCGATTCTGGAGCCCAGCCGGACCGTTGCCGAGGAAAAGGAATCCGGGTTCCGGGAAAAAATGGCGAGTATTAAAGCGTCATTAAGTGATCAGGAGCTTGAACGGATCCGGGAGACGGCGCAGCGGCTCCGGACGTTTCAGAGCGAGCCGGACAGTCCCGATGCGGTAGCCTCTCTGCCGAAGCTCCGGGTTGCCGACCTCGAACGGGGCATTGAAACGATTCCCACAGAGAAAAGGTCTCTCGAAGGGGTTCCCGTCCTGATGCACAATCTGTTTACCAATGGGATTGCCTATGCCGAACTGGCCTTTGATGTATCCTCCGTTCCGGAGGAACTGCAGCTTTATCTGCCTCTGCTGGGCAAGATGACGAACAATATGGGGGCGGCGGGTTATTCCTATGAGGAGATGGCCAAGCGGATCGCCCTGAAGACCGGGGGGCTCGGCTCGTCTCTCAACGCCGGCATGACTGCCGACGGCCGGGGTACCTGGCAGCGCATGATTTTCGGCGTATCCGCTCTGCATCGGAATGTTGAGGATACCGTCGAAATTCTGAAAGATGTTCTCACGGCTGGAGATCTCAGCCATGAAGCCCGGATGCGCGATCTCCTCGCGGAAAAGAAAAACGGGCTTCACGCCGCCGTCGTGCCTTCGGGCCATGCCTTTGCCCGGATGGCCGCAGGGGCGGGCCTTTCTCTTCCGGCCTGGCGCGATGAGCAGTGGCATGGCCGCACGCAGCTTCGCTTCGTCAGCCGAATTGCTGAGGAATTCCAGAAAAAGCCCGGGGAATTTCGGGAAAAGCTGGCATGCCTGCGGTCCATAGTCTTCAGCCCGGACAAGCTGCTGCTCAACATGACGGGAGATGAGGAAGGCCTCTCCCTGCTGGAGAATCAGCTGAAGGTCCTTGTCAATTGCCTGACAAGGAGTGTCAAGGAGGAATCCGCAGCGCTTCCGGAAAGAACGCCGGTTTATTCAGGCATTGCCATTCCGGCTCAGGTGTCCTATGTCGCAAGGGTCATGACCGCCCCCAACTTCAACTCGCCCTTGTCTCCTGCTTTGCTGGTGCTGGCCCGCCACTTGTCCAACGGCTTCCTCTACAAGCGCATCCGGGTCCAGGGTGGCGCCTATGGCGGTATGTGCCAGTTCGATCCCATGGGCGGATTGTTTTCTTTCTTCTCCTATCGAGACCCCCGCATTGTGGAAACCCTGGAGATTTATCAGGAGGCCATGGCCCTTATCGGCGATGTAAAACTGGCGCCTGAAGAAATGGAAAAAGCGATTGTGGGAACGATTGGTGCGCTGGACAGACCGATGGACCCTTCGGGACGGGGGACGGTGGCCATGATCCGGGAACTGGCAGGCATATCGGACAGCGATCGCCGGAGATTCCGGGAAGCCATTCTGGATGCGTCAACAGAAGACCTTCAGAGTGCCGCAGTCGCTTATTTCAGCGATATGCATAAGGAAGAGGGCGTTGCCGTGTATGCGTCGGAGGATTCGCTTTCCGCCGCCAACCAGCGCCTTCAAAGAAAGCTGGCGATAGAACCCCTCATATGGGAAGCCGCTGAATGACGATGACAAAAACGCCCTGTTTTTTCTGCCGGCATTTCCTGATAACCCACAATTCCCGGCGGCCTTACGGTTGCCGGGCTATGAATTTTATGTCGTCCACCCTTCCTTCGGAGGCGGTTTATCGGCATTCCGGGACTCCCTGTCTGGTCTTCGCTCCCAAAAAACAAAAAAACCGGCGTTTCGGAAGGAACTGAAAGAAACATTAATCGTGGTGGGCAAAAAAACCGACCGAAGCGAGAAGAAGGATGACGAACCCAAAACCGAAATAAATGAGGGTGAATTGATCGATAACGGCCTGACCGGATTCCCGGATGACCTCCATGTTCAGGATGTAGCCCCAGTAGAGAATAAAGGCGTAGTTTAGAATCAGGGCCAGCTTAATTCGGCCGAACAAAACAGCAGCGGTGCTCATGATCAGCAGGAGGGCGATATGAATCAGAGGGATCGATAAATTGATGGAAAGCAGGGTGTCCATATTTTCTCCTTCCTAAACTGAAAGCAGTTCTGTGGTTGATCTTCTCTTGAAACGAAAAGAACCTGCAACGAGAAACATTCATGATTCCGGATTTTTATATTATGTTTTTTCCCCTGTCAATGTTAAACTGGTACCGGGCAGATGGGCCGGCCTTAAAAATAAATCCTGCTGATGTGCCATTCTTATCGATGGGTTCTGGAAGGGATGGCGTTGTTATCTAAAAAATTTATGAGGTG
>JAVETB010000086.1:0-11431 GCA_034006265.1 Syntrophus sp. (in: bacteria)
TTCCATCCCCCCCATGCCCCTTTACTACTCCGACGCCGATTCCGAGGGCGGGATCGGGTTCATGATCCAGCAGACGCTGTACAATCGACTCATCATGATCCGTGAAGTCAAGGACGTCGTGACGATCATCACCCAGGTCGTTGTCGACGCCGACGATCCGGCCTTTTCCCGCCCGACAAAACCCATCGGCCCCTATTACCGGAAAGAGGAGATCGAGGCCCTCCAAAGGAATAAAGGGTGGGTCATGATCAGGCAGACAGGGGGCTACCGGCGCGTCGTCCCCTCGCCGATGCCGAAACGGATCGTTGAAAAGAACGTCATCCAGCGGCTTGCCCTGGAGGGCGTCGTGGTGATCGCCGCCGGCGGAGGGGGCGTTCCCGTTGTGGAAACCGCAGATGGAACCCTGCGGGGCATCGATGCCGTCATCGACAAGGACCTGACAACCAGCGTGCTGGCGACGGAGATCGGGGCGGAAAGCATCATCATCCTCACCGATGTGGACCGGGTCTACCTCCATTTCGGCACGCCGGGGCAGGCCGGTCTGGATCATGTCAGCCTGGCAGAGATCAAGGCCTTCCATGCGGAAGGGCATTTCCCACCGGGAAGCATGGGGCCGAAGATCATGGCGGCGATCCGGTTTCTTGAAGCCGGGGGGAAACGCGTCATAATCACCCTGCCCGAACTCATGGGAAAGGCCCTTGACGGAAGAGCCGGGACGACGATTGTCCCCTGAGTGCAAAATCCGCATGACGTTTGTCTTTTTTAAAAAAAAGAGACCCGGACGCTTGACAGCGAGGGTCTCTTTTTCCAAACCAGCTTTTCAGCAACACATCACACCGTGATCAAAGATCTGAAAGCGGCGGACGATCTTTTTTTTCAACAGGAAAATTTCTTCCGCCGTCTTCTGAATTCAGCCCCTGGCGACCCTTCTTCGAATCCCGATCAGCCCCATCAGGCCGCTCCCAAGCAACCAGAAGGCGGCGGGAACAGGAACGGGGTTCTGCACGACGTTGGCATCAAAACTTGACATGGTGCTACCGGCGTGGGTGATGACCGCTTCAATCTCCGTTACGGAACCCGTTGACGTCAGAGACGTGATATCCGTGCTGAATGACGGAGTGCCGGCGGTATAGGAGGCAACCAGGTTGGAGTCGTTATACAGATTGAATGTCACGGAACCGCCCGTCGTTCCCCCAACATGGAATGAGGAAAGATCGCTGAAGTCCGTATCCGTCAAGGTAACCGTCATGGTTCCCCCTGCGCTTGACGATACATTCCCGCTGACCAGGTCCATGAGATTACCGACACTGAACCCACCGGAAAGGTTCATGATCCAATTGCCGATCGCCCCGCTGTAGTATACATAGCCATCATGATCCGTGTCGGCCGCCGTGATGACCGGGTTGGTCCCATCGTCAAGTGTCAACGTCAGATCCGCCTGCGCCGGCGATTGAATCCCCAGAATCAGCACGGACAAAACAAGCAAGGCAACAGCCAAAGACCTTGCACCACAAAGATACTTTTTCATCGTTCCTGTCCCCCTTCTAATCAGAAATTTAACGTTCTTCCTTTAAATTCACTCTCTCCAAGCCGGCTCCAGGCCGGAAGACATGGTGTACTGAATGTCCGGACAACCCGCCAGCTCCGTTAATCATCCTCCCCCCTTCCCGGTTGACGCGATTTCCCAAGAACCTGTGCAATTTTATCAAGCAGAGCATGGAATCGGCCGCCTATGGCGTTTTGCACCTGCCCGGACCCGGACAACTCCCCCTTTTCGAGGTGTTCATGCACAACGTGGGAAGTAAATACAGGATCATCAGACATCAGACAATCGGGCTAATCCTGATTTATCGGGAGGGGAACCCTTAATGCATCCCTGAAACGTCTTTAAGGGTTTTTACGGACGGGATGGATTCTATAAGGGGAATGGTTCAGGCCGC
Organism: Syntrophus sp. (in: bacteria); assembly: GCA_034006265.1. Lineage (GTDB taxonomy): Bacteria > Desulfobacterota > Syntrophia > Syntrophales > Syntrophaceae > Syntrophus. Next base: position 1,941 of record JAVETB010000086.1, read on the forward strand.
TCAAAGTGGTGATAATCACGGAAGTTCCGGAAATACGCGCCCCAGAACCAGCCTCGCTGCAGAAACGCCTCCACGATGGGGGAGAGTTCCGTCAGGGTGCCCGGTGTCCCGGGCGAGTAGATCGCTCCCGACGGCAGGATTTGACCATCTTCATAGATGACGGGATTCTGTCGCGGATTGAGGTCGACGGCCATTCCGAGGGCATGGCGGGAAAGGCGGTCCGTCCCGGCGATGAAGCGGTAATTGAACGCCGACGAATTGTTGGCTTCCATGGAGGCTTCATCCGACCAGCCGTACCGGACAATGGGGATGACGGAATTCAGGGAGAAGCGTATTTCCAGGATAAGGGAAAAAATTTCCCGCACATCCTGTTCAACGGCGGAGGAAACGACCAGCTGCCCTGTGTGCAGCCTGCCGTCAAATCCGTAATACGCCACCTCAACGAGCCGGAGGTCATCCAGGACGGAACCTGGAACCGACGAGCCGGAGACCGCCTCGGCGAAAGTCAGGTCACTGTCGACAGTGACGGAAGATAAGATGTAATTTCCATTCCTTGACATAAGATTCCCCTTTCCTCGATTCGTTCAGGCAAGGCGCCTGGGAAAAAAGTGACTTCTGTTCGACCGCCCATGCGGCTGGAACAACCATGGGCGGGCAGGATCTTTCTGTCGTTTCATAACGCTTTCGGGCGCAATCTTCAAGCAGACCCTGCCGAAGAAAATTTTTAAATAGCCTTAAAGTTTCTTTTTCAAGGAACCGATAAAAAAAACAAAGGCAGAAAAGAGGCAGCCGGAAAGGAGGATCGCCTGAAAGGGCTGCTCGAAGGCCACCCACAAAAAAACCGATCGAATCGGTACATAAAACTTCGGCAAGAAATGCTGAAAAAAAACCTAGAAAAGGAGAATGACCATGGCACTAAGTGATATTTCGTTAACATCCGGAATGAGATCCAACCTTTTAAGTCTTCAGAACACAGTAAGTCTTTTAAACCGCACCCAGAACCGCTTGGCCACAGGCAAGAAAGTAAACACTGCTATCGACAACCCGGTTAACTTCTTCGCGTCACAGTCCCTGAACTCTCGTGCGTCCAAGATTGATAGCCTGAAGGACGCCATGGGGCAGGCGATCTCGACGATCACCGCCGCTGACAAGGGAATTACGGCCATCACTTCCATGATTGAACAGGCCAAAGGTATTGGACAGTCGGCCCTGAGTGCATCCAATGGTGGTGCCTTGGGAGTGTCTTTTTCGTTGGCCGACAATACGGAGACAGAATTCGTCGCCGGAACGGCCAGTGTAACTTTGGCCTCGGTAACGTCCGGCCAAACCATCAAATTGACCGATGCCGACGGCAACGTGACGACGTTGACCGCGGGTACAGCAGCGGAAGCCGCAGCGGATACAAGTGGTCTGACGTTTGATGTCGAGACTGGAGACGACGACGCAGATGCGGCGAACCTGCAAACCGCACTTAATGGCCTCAATGGCTATACAGCAGCTGTTGCTGGTGCGGTAGTAACCATCTCACGGACCGACGAAACCGTTGCCGTCGGTGATATAACTGGAACCGCGGTCACTGCCGGCACCGCTACAAGAGCTACGGTAGTTGCTGAGACTGCCGGCGATACCGTAACGTTGACCGATGAAGCGGGTACCGTAACAACGCTGACCGCCGGACTCGAGTTCGATGTGGGTGCCTCCAAGCAGGCAACTGCCTTGAATCTGATTAATGCGATTAATGCCCTGACGGCCACGACCGGATATTCCGCAGAGATCGACGCGAATGATGATACCAAGGTGAATATTGCAAAAGATGGGGAGAATATCACAGCCGCCTCTGTGACAGGGACCGTGATCACTGGAGCCCACGCTAGTGTTGCCGAGGTTGCAACGGGAGTAGCAACCGAACTTTCCAATCTCCAGGATGAGTATAACCAGTTGCGCTCTCAGATCGACGCCTTGGCCGGTGACTCGGGGTATAAGGGCAAAAACCTTCTAAATAACAATGCACTTGATGTTAAATTTGAAGGTACCACGCTGACGATGCAAGGTTTTGATGCCTCTACGGGGACCTCCGGTCTGAACGTTGGTGCCGCTGCCTGGGCAACCGCCGGTACTGCCACTCAAATTACCAATGCCATTAGTACTTCCCTCGATGAGCTGGATTCTGCTTCGGACACCTTGAGTCAGCAAGCGTCCGCCCTGTCCAGCAACTTGAGCATCATCACCGTTCGTCAGGATTTCTCAACGAACATGATCAACACGCTGACCGAAGGTTCGGATAAGCTGACCCTTGCCGACACCAACGAGGAAGGCGCCAACATGCTGATGCTGCAGACCCGCCAGTCCCTGGCCACGACCGCCCTGAGCCTCTCAGCCCAGGCGGCCCAGTCGGTTCTGAAGCTCTTCGGTTAAATGAAATAACCTGTTAATGGGCGGCATTCCGCCGGGGAAAAATCCTTTTTCCGGCGGGTGCCGCCATTCATGGGTGACACTATGAATATTCATATCATCAGTACGATTCAGTGCCCGCAGAGGGCGGCCAACCATGCCAGGGAGGGAAATGTCACCCCCGGGGAATCACTGTCCGCTGTCGCCCCCGGCAACTGCGGCGTGAAGCCGGATTCTGCCCTGGCAGAATCCGTGAGGGTTGCATCGCTCATCGGCGACCTGCAGCGGGACCTGGAGGCGGATCCCACCGTCGTCTTCGATCCCCCCTTTTTCCCGATTGCGACCTACCAGAGGCTGGAGCTTATCCAGAAAGTCCGGAACACGGAGGAGGAAGTACATAACTCATCTCTTAACCAGGGCATGAAGGAGGCGATCTCCGAAAGTCATCTGAGAGATGAGGCGACTGATCGGGAAATATCGGCGGCCCTCGGCGGACTTTTTGCTTTCCGTGATCGGTTGACTGAAAGGGGCCCGGCTTCACTTGAAGAGATGCAACCCGGCTCCATCCTGGAAATAAAGGCATAGGTGTTGCCATGGCCCTGAAGATCGGCCTTAAACCCAACGAAAAAATGATCCTCAACGGGGTGGTCATCACGAACGGGAAAAACCGCTCCGAATTTGTCATTGAAAACAAGGCCATGATCCTCCGTGAGAAGGATATCTTGCTCACCGAGGAGGCAAAAACCTATTGCAGCCAGATCTACCTGGCCATTCAGATGATGTACATCGACTGGAAGAATCTGGCCGAGTACCACAAGACCTACAGGACTCTGGTCCGGGAACTCGTCGAGGCCGTGCCGAGCACCCTCGATAAGGTTAGCGAGATCAGCCAGTGCCTGATGAAAAAGGAATACTACCAGGCTCTCAAGGCGGCAAGAAAACTGATGGATTACGAACAGGAGATGTTGAATCATGTATGCAGCGCAACTTGATATATACAGAACAGCCCAGAAAGAAGCGATGTCCGGTCGGGAAATCGAAGCGCTGGCCCTTACCAGGGCAGCCCTGCAGCTCAGAAAGTGCCAGCTGGAATGGGATCCGCAAGACAGGGAGGGGCAACGATCGGAAGCCCTATCATTAAACCAGCGGATCTGGACGATTCTGCAGGGCGAACTTGCCAAAGAGGACAATCCCCTGCCGCTTCAGCTTCGGCGGGACCTTCTGTCATTGAGCGTCTTCGTCGACAAGCGGACCTTCGAGGTGATGGCCCATCCGGCGAAGGAAAAGCTGACCATGCTGATCAAGATCAACCTGAACCTCGCCGCGGGGCTTCGCAGCAATCCGATGGTATAATCGGTGCGTTTTCTATAAATACACCGACAGATCACTCAAGTTTTCCAAAACGGGTACGATACAAAAAACATGGAAATCCGTACGAGCACCGAGATCAATGCCGCCGATATCCTTTTCTCCGCCATGACACCCACGTCTGGCATGGTGGAGTACATCACCGGGCAGGCGTTGTCCCGGGGCATTGATGCCTATTCGAATGGGGACTATGACCGTGCCGTCCGGGATTTCCGGCTTGCCATTTCCCTTGACCCCTATTCGGATAACGCCCTCAGCGCCTTTGAATATATGGGGGATGCCCTGGAGAACAGCGGCAAGACGGCGGAGGCGATCAAGATTTATCGTCAGGCAATCGCGCTCTTTCCGACAGAAAGCGGCTTCAATACCAGCCTGGGGAATCTTCTTTTTGCCGATGGTCAACATGAAGAGGCGCTGAAGCAGTATGCCGCTGCCGTCCAGAAAAACACGGCCGACAGCGAAAACTACTATTCTCTCGGCCAGGCATACCTTGCCTTGGAGCGGTATAATGAAGCCGAAACCCAGTTCAAGAAGGTCATCCAGATGTCCCCGACCGAGTCTGCCGGATATTGCGCCCTTGGCCAGGTGTATCGGATGGCGGGCAAAGATAAAGATGCTGAGACAATGCTTGAAAAAGCCCTGGCCATCGGACAGGATTTTGCCAATGCCCATTATGAACTCGGGATGCTCTATGCCGGGCAGCGGCAGATCGAAGCGGCACAGGAAGAACTGAAATATCTCGCCACGGAAAATTCAAATTTCTATGAGGACCTTCTGTATACAATCAACGAGAATTCCGCACCGAAAATGATTGCAGCCTATATAGCCAATCTCAATCTTGCATCGAGAGCAGGCACCAAGGTGTCCTCTCTTGATTCTTCCCTCCAAAACGCCGGGACGGGCAAAAAATATACGATGGACTTCGTCTTTGACAAGGAGATGGATGTGCCCTCCATCCTGAATAGCGCCAATTGGAACATCTTCCGATCCAACAGCGCGTCTACCGGAGGGCTTTACAACTGGGGGTTAAAAGTTCCCTCGACGGAAATCAGTCTTTCGCCCCAGCCTTTAAGCGTAACCTATGATCCCAATTCCCTGACGGCCAAGGTAACCTTCAAGATCACCCAGAACGATAACGCTGACGGTACGATAGACCTTTCGCACCTGGTGTTCAAGTTCAAGGGAACCGATGTCTACGGAAACGCCATGGATTCCTCCGCCGATGAATACAACCGGTTTTCCAGGATCGTCTAACCACCCCTTTTCTACTGTCCTATCGAGCAGAACCGCGGTTCCCTTTCCTATCCCGAGCCATCATCTTGATAACACTGTCGGCAAAGGGAAAAAAGTGCCTTGCAGGGAATTATTTACCCATCCGGATTTGTTTATTCGCTTTTCGGTTTATTAATATGGGGGGCAGATCGGGTGGGGAAATTTTTCGAATTGGAAGTTCTTTTGCAGCATTTACCGGCTCTTCCGAGAGTCTACAAGAGCCTCTGACGGGATGAGATTATCATTGGCACCCCTCTTGCTCAATGAGCTGTGGAAGAGGTTTTCAGAAAACACTGAAAGAGAATCATGACCGGAAGACCCCGGAGGAGGAGAAAATGATTACGAGCGCCGTCAGTCCATCGGATTCATCAGCAAAAGAACTCACCAACCGCAATGCTTACGATATGAGAACAGAGGATTTTCTGGGTCTTCTCCTCACCGAGCTCAAGAACCAGGACCCCATGGATCCGGTCAGCACCAGCGAGATGGCCACCCAGTTCGCCACCCTCACCCAGGTGTCGCAATTGAACACGACCAACGGTTATCTGAAAACCCTCAGCCATACCCAGGCGGTTGATTATCTTGGCAAAACAATCACCTATGCCGGCGAAAAAAACGCGGATGGGACCTCTGCGGAAAAAACATCCCTGGTTACCGACGTCGTTTACAAAGACAGCGTTCCCTACCTGATAACAGAAGAAGGGGATCATGTCGCCGCGGGTTCCGTAACAGGGATTTCAGAATCATAAAGGGCCACCAGTCCCCGGGACATAAACGTTTCCAGAAAAAACGAGAAGGAGAACATCATGAGTTCATTTTATACAACCCTGACGGGATTAAATGCCTTTCATTCCCAGATAGAACAGATCAGCAATAATATGGCCAATGTTGAAACGACGGCATACAAATCGAACAACATTTCATTCGAGGAAGTCCTTACAAATACGATGACGCTGAATTCAGCTTCTTCCGTTGTGGCAGGAAAGGGCGTCAAGATCATGGGAAGTACAACCTGCTGGGAGCAGGGGGATCTGACCGAAACGGGCAACATCAATGATCTTGCCATATCAGGAGAGGGGTTCTTCATCGTTTCCGATGACTACGGAACCTACTACACCAGGGACGGGAGTTTTCAATATGACGAGGACGGCCTGCTGGTGAACAATTACAGGATGGCGGTCCAGGGATACGCCATCAACGAAGACGGGACCCTTGGAAATTTAGGCGATGTCCAACTCTCCACCGCGCCTATCCTGCCGACGGCCACTTCGGAAATAACCACGCAGCTTAATCTCAATTCCGGGACCGCCGCTACCGAAACATTTGATACGACCGTTTCGGTCTATGATTCCCTTGGGAATGAAATCCCAATGGAAATCACCTTTACCAAAACCGCCACAGCCAACCAGTGGACGTGGGCAGCGGGCATCCCGGCAGGATCTGGATCAACCGTCTCAGCAGGAACTATTACATTCGATAATACCGGAAACTTAGCCGCCTGCACGAATACCATCAATTTAACCTTGACCAACGGAGCAGCTTCTCCGCAGGCAATATCATGGGACATTGCAGCCACCGATCTGACGCAATACGCCTCCGACTCCAGGCTCGCAGCCTCGTCGCAGGATGGAAACGCCACGGGGACCCTGGCCAAAGTCACCGTGAACGACGATGGAATCATCACCGGGACTTACTCCAACGGCGAAATCCGCAGTTTATACCAGGTCGGATTGGCCCTTTTCTCCAACAATGACGGGTTGGACAAGGTGGACAACAGCCTCTACGTTGCGACGGGATCTTCAGGAGCAGCCGTCATCGGCGCAGCGGGAACCGATCAATACGGAAGCATTACAGCGTCAGCTCTTGAAGTTTCCAACGTGGATATGGCGTCGGAGATGGCCGATCTGGTCATCGCGCAGCGGGCCTACGAGGCCTGTGCAAAACTGATGACGGCCGAAAGTGAAATCATGCAGACCACCGTGAACATGACCTAACGACCGCTGAAGGACGGGGAAATTTCAAAAAAATAGAAGGGGATGATGAGCGATGAATTCGATATCGGGATCGATCTATTCTACATTGAGCGCCCTGAACACCTATTCCGCTGCGATTGACGTCACAAGCACGAATATCGCCAATGCCGAATCCGCCGGCTATTCGAGACAGACCGCCGTCATCTCGGAAAAGCTCGCTGCCGACGGAACGGGATACGGCGTGGACGTTTCAACGATCAAACGGGCATACGATTCCTTTCTGACGGCTCAGCTCCGCTGCTCCAGCCAGGATCTCGGGAAATCGAATGTTGAAGTGGAGATGTTCAGAGCCATCGAAGCCGTATTCACGGATTCAGAAAACACCGGCCTTTCCAAGGCCATGAGTCAATTCTGGAACGCCTGGCAAGGCCTGGTCAATGATCCCTCCAGCCCAACGGCGCGTTCCGTTCTCGCCTCATCTTCCGACACCCTCGCAAAGACCTTCAACAGCACAAGTTCAGACCTGTCGACAATTGCTTTGGAAATGGACGACGGCATTCATGAAACGGTGGAGGAAATCAACAAACTCACCCGGCAAATTTCGGACACCAACCAGAAGATCATCGCCATGGAGGCCTCCGGTCTCAGCGCCAACAGCGTGCGCGACCATCTGGACAGCCTGGTTCAGGAGCTGTCTTCCCTCGCAGAAATAAACATTTCCACGAATGATGCCGGCCAGATCAATGTTCAGATGGCCAATGGGAAACCCCTTGTGGAAGGGACGAGCACATGGATGTTATCTGCTGAGAAAGACGCAAACACCGGCCTTCTGGATGTCACCTGGCTGGACACGGAAGGGAATTCGATCGTTGTCACGCAATCCGTGACGCGCGGGAAGCTGGCAGGGTATCTGGAGGCGCGAAATGAGCTTGCATCGTACCAGGATCAATTGGACGCATTGGCCGTGAGCATGATGGACCAGATCAATACGCTTCATCAAGGCGGGTATGACCTTTACGGAAGTTCAGGCGCCGCCTTTTTTTCGGGGACCGGTGCGGCGGACATGAAGGTCCAGGCGGATATCCTGAATGATCCTGGAAAAATCGCTGCAGCATCCGCAGGGGGCGGCACAGGCGGCAGCGCCAACGCGGAAGTAATCGCCGAGCTTCAGACCAGTTTTCTCATGAACGGAACCTCCACCTACAGCGACTATTTCAACGCCATGGTGAGCAACATCGGCTCGGCGGTCCAATCCGCGGAGATCGACAACGAAGGGTTGTCGAATGCCCAGACCTTTTACACAAATCAATGCCTGTCGGTCTCCGGGGTTTCCGTGGATGAAGAGATGGCCAGGCTGGTCCTGTATCAGAACGCTTACGATGCGGCGGCGAAGCTTATGACCGTCTTTGATGAAATGATGCAGACGCTCATCGCCACGATGGATTGATCGAAATCCTGCCATGGGCTGAAACCGCGGGGCTGACGGAGCCGGCGGCCGATCCCGGGAAGACCGGTGGATGCTGGACAATACGGGAGGGAATCATGAGAATCACCCGCAGCATGATGGTGAACAACATGTTGTACTGGACGGAAAAGCAGATGGGAAGGCTCAACGACCTATCGAACATCGTCGCGTCGGGAAAGCAGATCAACAAGCCGTCGGATGACCCTTCCGCTGCGGGACAGATTCTGTCGGACCGCACGACATTGTCGCTTTTCGGGCAGTATGAGCTGAACATCACCCAGGCAACAACATGGATCAAAACGAGCAGCACAACCCTGGAGACGACCGGCCGTTTTTTAGAAACGGCCCAGGGCATGATGTACTCCCTGTCAACGGCCGATAAGGCCGCAAAAGAGGGTTACCTGGAGGTGCTGGAAGATCTTTACGACCAGGTCGTGGATCTTGCCAATTCGAAATACGGGGGCGGCTACATGTTCAGCGGAAGCTTCAGTGACACCCAGCCCTTTTCACCGGATTTCAGCACAACGGTTACAGCCGGGGTCGGAAAGGACATCGCCTTCGATCTGGCAGACGCCGCTACCAATGTGACGATAGAAATTACCGATTCCAACGGCACGGTCGTCCAGACCATCACCCCTGCCCAGCCCTGGGTCAAGGGGGCAAACACGGTTTCGTGGACTCCGGCCGTCGGCCTTGACGGCGATTACGGCTTTCGGGTGACGGCTGCCGGCATCGGCGGCGATCCGGTGGCCGCTTACGCTTCCTACCAGGGAAACGCCATGGAGAAGACCGTCATGGTCGGAGAGGGGAGTTCCATATCCCTCAACAGCAACGGGGGGAAGATTTTCAGCAATGCCCTGTCCGTCTTGAGCCAGGCGATTACAGCCACCCGTGAAGCCATCACGGATCCGGCTTACGAAGTGGACCTGGGGGATGATTTCGAGCTGGCATTCTCAACCATGGAAGCGGAAGAGGTTTCTCTGGCCAACAGTTCTCTGCAACTGGAGTTTAAAACAGACCGT
>JAVETB010000087.1:0-11413 GCA_034006265.1 Syntrophus sp. (in: bacteria)
ACTTCTTTTTTGCGACCAAGTTTTATATGTCAAGGATCCGCGGAGGGCACAACGACCACCTTTTCCGAATCGCGGAACGCCCTGTTCATGCCCTGAGCGGAGAATCCTGGGATGTCCTGGTTTCCCTGGATGAGGAAACACAGCGGAGGTGCAAGGCGGATCTGAGCGCCCGGGGGCTCTGTCTCTCTCCCGCGGAAATCGCCGAAATCGAGAAAAGGGCGAAGGACGGGTTTTCCAACGTCGTCATGAGCAATCCCCTCCTGGTGGGAGTGCTGCTGCGGATCATCGGGGTCCAGTCCGAAGCGCTGAAAGCAGCAGCCAGGGAAGAGGACCGGCCAGCGACCCTGTTGGCGGGAATGGCCCTGGCGGAGGAGTGGAAAATGGCTGACCGCTTTGTCCTTCAGCCCAGGGCGGAGAATTCCTATACATTTGACGGAAATTCCGCCATCGGATTCGGCTCGCTTCTGGGCGGGTGCCAGTTCATGGCGGCCTATCCCATGACGCCGGCCACCTCCCTGATGCTCTATGTGGCGAAGGCGGCCCTTGAGCTGCCGGTGCATTTCGAGCAGGCCGAGGATGAGATCGCGGCGATCAACATGGCCCTGGGGGCCTCTTATGCGGGGCTTCGGTCCATGGTGGCGACATCCGGCGGCGGTTTTGCCCTGATGACGGAGGCCGTTTCCCTGGCGGGAATGACGGAAACGCCCATCGTGATGGTCATCGCCCAGCGCCCCGGACCCTCGACGGGACTGCCGACACGCACCGAGCAGGGGGACTTGAATGTTGTGCTTTCCGCCGGGCATGGGGAGTTCCCCCGCCTGGTTTATGCGCCCGGCTCGCTTCAAGAGGCCGTCGATCTGGCAAAGCGGAGCTTCGAAATGGCGGACCGGTACCAGATTCCCGTTTTTCTTCTGACGGATCAGTATCTGGCGGATTCCATCCAACTGCTGGATGCTTTTCCCGATCTGTCCCCGTCCTGCCGGCAGTACAGCCTCTCCGACGCCTCTTACCGCCGCTATGCCCTGACGCCTGACGGCCTGTCTCCCTTGACCTATCCTGGACTTGGCGAGGCACTGGTTCGGGTGGATTCCGATGAGCACACGGAGGAGGGGAAGATTACGGAAGATCTGAATCTGCGGGTCCGGATGGTGGATAAACGGCTGCGGAAGGCGATCCGGATGGATAAAGACGCCGTTTTGCCGACCCTGTCCGGCGACCGGGAGGCGGGCATTTACCTGATCAGCTGGGGTTCGAACAGGGAGATTGTGGAGGAGGCGGCTGACCGGCTGGTTTCGGAGGGCCATCCTGTGGCCGCTTTGCACTTTTCTCAGGTTTACCCCCTGGTGCCGGCCATGCTGGAAGGCGTTCCCCTGGCCGGAAAACGCCTCATCGCCATCGAGAACAATGCCACAGGGCAGTTTGCCGGACTATTGAAGAGGGAACTCTCCCTGGAGATCAACGACATGATTTTGAAGTATAACGGCCTGTGCTTTTGCGTCAGGGAGCTTTTTGACGAAGTGGTGGCCCGCTTTTTTGTTCCCGGAGGTGTGAAATGAATGACCACGGTGAAATAGCCTGGTGCCCCGGCTGTGGAAATTTTGCCATTCGCGACGCCCTGGAAGGGGCCCTGGCCGAGCTGGCCATTCCGCCGCGGGAGATCGTCCTGACTTCGGGGATCGGTCAGGCAGCCAAGATGCCCCAGTACCTGGCGGGAAATTATTTCAATGGGCTCCATGGCCGCGCTTTGCCCGTTGCGGTGGGCGTCAAGCTGGCAAGGCCGGAACTGACGGTCATCGTTGTTTCCGGAGACGGCTGCAATTATGGAGAAGGAGGAAATCACTTTCTCCATTCCCTCCGCAGGAATCTGGACCTTACCGTGCTGACCTGTAACAATCAGGTCTACGGACTGACCAAGGGGCAGAGCTCTCCCACAACAGACCTCGGGCGGATGAACATGTTTGATCCTCGGGGTAATGAGAATGAACCCCTCAATCCGCTGGCCCTGGCCATTGTCCTAGGGGCTCCCTTTGTGGCAAGGGGATTTGCCGGGGAGAAGGAGCACCTCAAGGGCCTTCTGAAGGAAGCCATCCAGTTTCGCGGAACGGCGGTTGTGGATATTCTTCAGCCCTGTGTTTCCTTCAACAAGGTCAACACCTACGCCTATTATCGGCAGCGGGTTTACCGGCTCGATGCCCCCGGAAAAGACCGCCGGGAGGCGCTGGAGATCGCTGAAATCCGGGGTGACCGGATTCCAGTCGGGGTCTTTCTGAAAGATGAGAGCCGGTCCCCCCGGGAGCCGGACGGACGACTTTTCCGGAAGGGCGTGACCCCCGGAGACATGGAGAACCTTCTGCAGAAGTGGCATGGCGTCGCCTGAATCACGATCCGCTGTCAAAACGGATGCTGCGAGAAGGCCTTGCCGGCCCCTCGACTTCAAGGCGGTCTGCGCCTCTGTCGACGGCCCTTGCCCCGTTACGCCGTCTCTGATATGGAGTTGGGGACAAAGGGGGAAAGAAAAATCGCAACAACGGATGAAAAAAGCAATCGCGGCCCCTGGCGGGACGTGGATGAAGCGGACTGGCAGGATTGGCGGTGGCAGTTAAGAAACCGGGTACGGACGGAGAAACTCCTGAATGAATTATTGAAGGATGCGCCGGAGATTTCCAGGCTGAGGCGCGCCGTGGTCCGGACTTATCCCTTCGCCGTCACCCCGTATTATTTCTCCCTGATGAAGACCCAGGATGCCGGAGACCCCATCCGCCTTCAGTGCATCCCCGATCCCCGGGAGATCACCTTTTCCCTGGGGGGAGTGGAAGATCCCCTGGAGGAAGGCAGGGATATGCCTCTGCCGGGTTTGATTCACCGTTACGCCGATCGCTGCCTGGCCATGGTGACCCACACCTGCATGATGTACTGCCGCCACTGTAACCGCAAGCGCTTCTGGAAGGCGGGAAAAGCGGAAAAAGCCCGGCTTGGCGCCATGATCGATTATGTCGCCGCGACGCCTGGAATCCGCGAAGTCATCGTCTCGGGAGGCGATCCGCTGACCCTGCCGGAGCCTGTTCTAGACTCGTTCCTCGGTGCGCTGCGCGCCATTCCCCATGTTGAGGTCCTGAGGCTCGGAAGCCGCGTGCCTGTGGTTCTTCCCATGCGGATTACGCCGTCTCTCGTGCGGATGCTCAGAAAGCACCGTCCGCTGTGGTTCAATACCCAGTTCAACTCTCCGCGGGAGCTTACGAAGGAAGCCGCCCTGGCATGCCGGCGTCTTGTCGATGCCGGGATTCCCCTGTCCAACCAGTCGGTTCTGCTGCGGGGCGTCAACGACACCTGCGAGACGATGCGCGAGCTTCTTTACGGGCTGCAGCGGATTTCCGTGCGGCCCTACTATCTATTTGCCTGCGACCCCGTCCGGGGGGCGGACCATTTCCGGGTGGACCTCTGGAAGGGGATGGAGATGATGGAGCGGATTTCCCGTTCGACTTCCGGGCTCTGCGTGCCCCGCTATGTGATGGATGTTCCGGGCGGCAAGGGTAAAATGCCTCTCCAGACCTTCTCCCTGCTGAACGATTCCTTTTTGTCCTGAATGTCCCGGGAAAGAATCTTTTTTTGACAAGTCGCTGAAAATGCATTAAGAAACGTCACCCCTGAAGCCCACTGGAGGAGAAAACCCGGCCCTTCGGGACGGATGGGAATCTTTAAAAGCCGAAACAATAAAAAGGAGAGTCATCCTATGTACAGTGCCAGCGATTTGAGAAAAAATCTAAGGGTCAAGCTTGAAGGAGATCCATACATCATCACGGAATTCAATTTTGTCAAGCCCGGCAAGGGGCAGGCCCTCTACCGCTGCAAACTGAAAAACATGATCACGGGAAATCAGTTTGAACGGACCTTTCGTTCGGTGGACGTCTTTGAGCCGGCGGATCTCCAGGAGAAGAAAATGCAGTACCTTTACGAGGAGGGGGGCCAGTATCATTTCATGGACAATGCCTCCTATGAGCAGCTTGCCCTTTCTGCCGATCAGGTGGGAGACGCCGTCAATTTTCTGATCGACAATCTTGAAGTGGAGATCCTCCTGTTCGAAGACAAACCCCTGGGAATCAGCCTGCCCAATTTCGTCGACTTGACTGTCACCCGTGCCGATCCCTGGGCGAAGGGGGATTCCGTTTCCGGCAACAGCAAACCGGTGATCCTTCAGACAGGCTATCAGATCCAGGCTCCGCCCTTCATCGAGGAAGGCGAAAAGATCCGCGTGGACACCCGCACAGGCGAATACCTGACCCGGGTCAAGGGATGATGGTCGGAAATGACTGATCATCCCCGCACCGGCACCGTGGTGCGCTTTATAGAAGATTGTTCGGATTGCGGGATGGAACCGCACCCTTCCGACAGCTGGAAGCTGGCCGGAAAGCTGGACCTCTTGAGAATCCGGGGGGAAATCCTCCATTTGATCCGCCTGTTTTTCCGGGAGCGCCACTATCTGGAGGTGGAAACGCCCGTCCTGATCCCTGCGCCGGCGCCCGAACCGCATATCGATGCCGTCGCCTGCGGCGACCGTTACCTTCAGACCTCGCCGGAACTCTGCATGAAGCGCCTTCTTGCCGCCGGATATCCCCGGATTTTCCAGGTCTGCCGCTGCTTCCGGGAGGCGGAGCGGGGAAGCCGCCATCTGCCGGAATTCACGATGCTCGAGTGGTATGCGGCGGAGAGGGATTACCGCTTTCTCATGGACGAGTGCGAAGCGCTGCTTCGTTTCCTGAGCGGAGCGCTCTACGGGAAAGAGGAATTTACCTACCGGGGCCGCTCCATGCGCCTCTCTGATTCCTGGGAGAGGCTTTCCGTGGAGCAAGCCTTCCGGACGTATGGAGGATTGTCCGTTCGGGAGGCCCTGGCGGAGGATTGCTTCGACGAGGTCCTCGTGAGCCGCATTGAACCGAACCTGGGAAAGGAGCGCCCCACCTTCCTGTACGACTACCCTGTTGAGCTGGCCTCCCTGGCCCGGACCAAGGAGGCCGATCCCCGCGTCGCCGAGCGGTTTGAGTTGTACCTTGGGGGAATCGAACTCGCCAATGCCTTTTCCGAACTGATCGATTCCCGTGAACAGGCCCTGCGATTCGAAGAAGCGCAGCAGCAGCAGGTTGCCTTAGGCAAGAGGCCCTATCCCTGGCCCGGGCGCTTCATCGAGGCCCTCTCCGCAATGCCCCCTTCGGCGGGAATCGCCTTGGGCGTGGATCGTCTGGTGATGCTTTTGACGGACCAGGCTTCCGTGGATGACGTTGTCGCTTTTCCCCCGGAAACACTGTAAAGGCGGACAAGGAATCGCATCCCGGATCCCATGCCTGGGCGGGAGCTTTTTCAACGGGCTTTTCGGCCTTCAGCCTGCGCTGTTCGGCGCATCCCGCCCTTTTGCCCTGTTTTCCATCTTTGAGCGGAATCCGGACCGTACCGGATCTTGGGGAAGAGGTTTATTGACAAGGGCACTTTTTTTCATTAGAAGAAGACCTGCAGCTTAATCCAGAAGTGATCAGGGAGTGAAATGTGAACGAACTGGCATCGGTCAACACCGCGAATTTGGGAGGGCAATTCCACGGCAGCGTGCTGAGCATGATTATGGACGCAGGGAGCCTCGTTCAGCTCGTACTGTTCATCCTGCTCGTATTCTCCGTCGTCTCCTGGGCCGTCATTGCAACAAAATACCGAAGTCTCCGCAAGGCCAATTCCGAGAACAGCCTTTTTCTGCAAGCCTACATGAAGAGCAGCAACCTGGCGGATGTCTTCCCGGAGGCAAAAAGATATACCTCATCAACGCTTGCCGCTGTTTTTCGCGCCGGGTATGCGGAGCTGATCAGCATGGCCAAGGCGGCGCGGACAACATCGTCATCCCGGGGGCAGGAGGACCCTTTCGTTTCCGGTCCGGATCTGAAGGGCCTCGACAATGTCGAACGGGCCTTGAACCGGGCCTGCAGCGCCGAATCCACCAAGCTTGAAGCTGCTCTGGGTTTTCTGGCAACAACCGGCAGCGCCAGCCCCTTTATCGGCCTTTTCGGGACCGTCTGGGGAATCATGGACACCTTTCGCAGCATTGGATTCCGGGGTTCGGCCACTCTTGCCGTCGTGGCTCCGGGTATTTCCGAGGCCCTCATTGCGACGGCGGCGGGTCTCGCCGCAGCAATCCCGGCCGTTATCTTCTATAATTACTACCTGAACCGAATCAAGAACATGTCCCTGGAAATGGATTCCTTCGCATCGGAGCTGATGAACATCATTGAACGTTACTATGTCAAAGCGTAAAGACGGAAGGGTGTGAAGCCGGTTATGCGCTATACGCGAAAGAGGCAGCGGGCCGAAGAGCGGCCCATGGCTGAAATCAATGTCACCCCCCTGGTGGATGTCGTGCTGGTTCTGCTGATTATCTTCATGGTGACGGCTCCAATGCTCCAGACGGGCATCGACGTGAACCTTCCCAGGGCGAAGTCTCAGAATGTGCATGTCACAGAGGAAAAAGTCGTTCTGACGATCGACAAGGCCAGGGGTATCTTCGTGAACAAGGCGCAGATCCCCCTGGGCGAACTGGGCGCACGCCTGGAGGGGGCCTTTGCCAACCGCAGCGAGAGGGAGCTTTACCTGCGGGCGGACAGGGCCGTTCCCTATGGCTTTGTCGTTGAAGTGATGGCGGAAATTCGAAAGGCGGGCATCGATAAGCTGGGCATGATCACCGAACCGCCAGAGGACATCAAATGACCTTCAACAGCGCATTCGAGGAGTCCCCGGGAGACCGGGGTTTCTTGCGGCGCATGATTGTTTTCTCCCTCCTGCTGCACGTTACAGCCCTTTTCCTTTTTTCTGTGCTTTCGACATCGTCACCGCCGAAAAAGATCATGAGCCCGAACTATACGGTAGATCTGGTCAATCCCATGGATGGTGACGCAAGGGGGCGTCACGGCGGCGGCTCGGAAAAGCCTGTGCCGAAGCCCGCGGACATTCCAGTTGCGGAGCCCAAAACGGAAGCCGGCAAGACGGAGTTTCCTTTTTCCAGGCCGATAAAGAGGGCCGAAGCGGACAAATCCCCGGCCAGGCCCACGAAAAAAGCTGTTGAGACGAGCGTCAAGCGGGAGCCGTCCGCCCCGGTGATTCCGTCGAAGCCGGCGGCCAAGGCGGAAAAAAGCCGGGGGGCCGAGCCGGCAAGGGGGGACGCCATTGAGAAGATTCTCAAGAGGGCGGAGTCCAGCCCGAAGGCTCCAACGCCGGCAAGGAGCAAGGCCACTGGGCCGGCAAGGGGAGACGCCATTGAGGAAATTCTCAGACGGACGGATTCGGAACGGGGGGCAAAGCCGGCTTATAAGGGGGGGGCAGAGGCATCCCTGGGAAAGGCCCTGGATGAGATCCGCAAACGGGTGGATTTTGCCGAGCGGAAACAGCGGGTTGCTGGCGCCGCGTCCGGGAACGGTGCCCCGGGAATTTCAACGGAAAGCAGTCTCTCCGGAGCGGGGAGCGCTGCGGAAGTTAATGCCCGCATGTATGCTTACTACCGCGCTGTCTGGGCAAGAATCAAGAAGCAATGGACGATGTCTCCGGGGCTGCTGCCCAAACAGAATATCGTCGCCATCATCCACGTCCGGGTCCTTCACAACGGAACGGTTGAAGGGATCAACTTTGAAAAGCGTTCGGGAAATGCCTATTTTGACGAATCGGCCCTCAGGGCGGTGCGTAAAGCCAGCCCCTTCCCGCCCCTGCCGGCAGGCGGAAGTGAGGATCACGTAGAAATCGGCATCCGCTTTCACTCATCGGAGCTCAGATAAGAAGAGCACCGGGGCACCGGGGTCAGGCGGAACCGAGCGTTTTCGCTTCCGGCCCGGGATCGGGGCCACTGCAGAGGCGTGAACAAGAGGTACGGGAAGTCCGCAGAGGAGCAGGGCGGATACGATGTCCGGGGCTTTGATTTCCTCGAATGGGATCAAGGTGCAGGAGAGTCTGTACACGGGAGGTTCTGGCATGGAGAAGTTAAATAACCGGAAGAGAAGACCATGGGCGGCGATTTTGCTCGTATGCTGCACACTTGCTCTGTGGGGAGGAGCGCCGGCGCTGCGGGATGCCGGGGCAAGGGTCTATATTGATATTGATTCGCCGGCATTTCAGAAAATACCCATTGCCGTTGCCGAATTTGGCCTCCTGCAAGGCAATTCGGGTCATGAGGATCTCTCTTCATGGTTTCCCGGGGCCCTGAACAAGTCCCTTGATCTCACCGGATATTTTACACTTCTTGACGCGCACGGCAGTTCCCTCAAGGCGAAGCCGGCCGATTCGAAGGAGGGGGGAGTCGACTTTGCAGGCTGGAGCAATCTGGGTGCGGAGTACCTGATATCGGGGGGATTTTCCCATCACGGCGGGAAGCTCTCCGCGGAATTCCGGCTCTTCGATGTCGTGCAGGGGCGTCAGGTTCTCGGGAAGCAGTATTCGGGCGGATTTGAAGACCGCGGGGAGATGGTTCTTTCTTTCACCCGGGAAGTTCTCCTTCTGCTGACGGGAGCGGAAGGCTTCTTTGACACGCGGGTTGCCTTTGTCGCCCGCCAGGGTCAATCTTCAACCCTCTACACCGCGGGATTCGGGGCAGCCCTCGGCGCTCAGGAACTGACCAGGGTGATGAATTCTCCGGCCCTGATTCTTTCTCCCCACTGGTCTCCCGATGGCCGTTATCTGTGTTTTGCCTCGTACCGCGACGGGCAGCCCGATGTCTTTGTGATATCCCCTTCCGGTTTCGGTTTGAAAAAGATCGTCGGTTTCAAGGGGCTTAACCTTCCCGGTGCGTGGTCTCCCGATGGCCGGCGTCTGCTGCTGACCCTGAGCAAGGACGGGAACGAGGAAATCTATGCAATGGAAGTTGGCAGCGGGCAGCTGCAGCGTCTGACACGCAATTCCGGAATTGACGTATCTCCGGTCTGGTCGCCTGATGGACGGAAGATCGCCTTCGTCTCGAGCCTTTCCGGGTCGCCGCAGATTTACGTGATGAATGCCGATGGTGGCGACGCCCGTCGGCTCACCTACTCGGGCAGTTACAATACGTCTCCGGCCTGGTCCCCCCGGGGGGATAAAATCGCCTACGAGGGGCGATCGGGAAGCGGCTATCACATTTTTTCCGTGGATGAGGATGGCGGCCATGTCCGACAATTAACCTCCGAAGCGGGCGATCATGAATCGCCTTCCTGGTCTCCCGACGGCCGTTTTCTCGTATTTACCGTCCGCAGCGGCGGTCGCAGCAGGATCAGCATCCTCAATGTGAACACTCTGGATAAGCGGACCATCTACGAAAGCGCCGACCGCATCCTGGCCCCGGCCTGGTCCCCCCGGTTGAAGTAAAAAAGTTTCAATTTCCCTGATTTATTGAGATATAAAATTTTTTAGAATTAAGGATTGACCTTTTTTTACAGATTATGATTTAAAATTTCAGCATTGTTTTTCTTTTGGGTAACGGAACGGTGGATGCGTATAAGCAAGCCCTTTTTCTGGTTTCTGAAGGTGAGGATGTCTCCCGCTTCAGATGTTTTTAAGGAGTTCAGAAAGGAGAAGGATCGATGATGATGAAGACATCGCGGGTGCGGGTGCTGGGGATATTGATCTGCGTGCTTTTTTTAACCCTTGTTTTTACGGCGGGATGCGCAAAGAAACCGACTCTCGGGGCGGGGGCGGGGGGTACACAACCTGCGGGCGGAAAGATCGAGGGCTCGACAGGGACGGCGGCGCCCACTTCTGAAGAATTGGCCGCCATGGAAAAGGCGAGGGCTCTGAAGGAGCAGACGCTCAGGGAGCAGGCGGAAAGAGAGCGTCTGGCAAAAGAGCGGGAAGAGAGAGATAAAGCCGAACGAGAGCGCTTGGAGAAACAACGGGCGGCAGCCGAAGCGGACAGAGCAGCCCAGGCAAGGGGTGAAGGTTCCCTTGCGGATGTCTATTTTGAATTCGATCAATTCAGCCTGAACTCCGAGGCGCGTGAACTGCTGCAGAAGCATGCGACCTGGCTTTCGGCTCATCCCGGGCTAGATCTGACGATAGAAGGCCATTGTGATGATCGCGGGACGACGGAATACAACCTGGCTTTGGGTGAGCGGCGTGCCTCGGAGACTCTGAAATTTCTTGCTGCACTGGGAATCGACAGGGCCAGGATGAAGACGGTCAGCTACGGGGAAGAGATGCCTCTGGACGCTTCAGGGACGGAAGCCGCCTGGGCAAAAAACAGAAGAGTGCATTTCGTCGTCAAACCGAAAAAGTAAGATGTGGAGGTATGTCTTTTGAAAATCTTGAAACTCCTTGCCGTGGTTGCCGGGCTGGCTTTTGTTTCGGGCTGTGCCACAACCAAAGATTTGGACCGGACTTCGGCTGAACTGAATTCGAAGATCGGAGTCGTCAACGAGAGAATGACGGTGACCAATGAAAGTCTTTCGGCCTTGAAGAAGGAGGTCGACGCCAGTAAAACCTTGCTGGAGGGTTTGCAAACAACTCAGGCCAATGAAGGCGCCGATATGACCGAGCTTCGCGACCAGGTGCAGCAGTTGCGGGGCCAGGTCGAGGTGCTCAGGAAAGAAGTCGGAGGGGTATCTGGGCGGAGCAGCCATGATGATTTGAAGGAAAAGCTGGATCAATTGGCCCAGAAGGTCAATTTTCTGGAAACCTTCCTTGCCATCGGTAACAAAAACAGCCCGGTCTCCAGTCCGAACGGGACCAAGGCCAAGGAATCGGTGAAACCAAAGACCGCCAGGGATGACCAGTATGCAGCTGCCTACCTGTCCTTCAAGGAGGGCAAATACGAAAAGGCAAGGACAGAATTCCAGAACTATCTGAAATCATATCCAAAATCCAGCTATTCCGATAATGCCCAGTTCTGGATTGGCGAAACCTACTATTTCGAAAAGAAATATGAAAAAGCCATTCTGGAGTACGACAAGGTGGTCAAAGGCTATCCCAATGGAAACAAAGCGGCCAACGCACTGTTCAAGCAGGGGCTGTGCTTTATGATGCTGGGTGACAAGGCCAGCGCCAGGCTGATTTTTCAACAGGTCATCAAGAATTATCCGAACACGAGCCAGGCCAGGACAGCCCGTGCCAAGCTGCTGGAAATCAAATAAAGAAACGAATTACTCGTCGTTGAATCTGATTGGTTCCATGCCGTCCGGGATTTCGAGAGCAAATAAAGCCGCCTCGATGCCATCGAGGATCTGGAGGTCCGTATAGCGAAGGGTGAGGGTTACGGGATTCGAATCCCCGATGGCAGCGGATATCTTTGCCGGAAAATCGCCCGTCTCCTTGATGCTCCCGCGGTCTTCGAAGCGTACCCTGTAGCGCAGCTCCCCGTCCAGCTCCCAGAGAGCCGCCTGGTGAAGGGCGCCTGATCCCCTCTCCAGCCAGAAAGCCTGAATCTTGCTCCCCC
>JAVETB010000088.1:0-11412 GCA_034006265.1 Syntrophus sp. (in: bacteria)
CCGGAGGCAATGGATAGGTGTTGACATTCAGGGGCTGTGGGCCGGCAGCGGGTTCTGCCTCCAGCTCCGGTTCTGCATAGGCGGGAGGGGCGGCAGCGTAACTGTTGCAGCACATCGTTCTGACGGTTGTATCGCCGTCGGTGATATATCCGTCGCCAGCCGGCAGCATGATCGGTGTATTTTTTCGAAAGATCGTATCGCCTTTCCTGTAATACACGTAGGCCCGCGTGGCTTTGTCCTGTCTGCCCATTTTCGCGTTTTCCCATTTGAATCCCGCAAAGTGCGCTTTCAGCACCGGGTCGCTGAGCACCGTCTTGCGGAAATCATCAAGGGAATGAATGGAGTTCTTTTTACATAGCCCGTACCACTTTCCGTTTCCTTCAAAGCTGGCATCTTCAAAATCCTGTCTGGCCGGTTCTTTTTGAAGGCTGTTGCTCTGTTTGACGGCTCCGGGGGCAGGGGGCTGTTTCTGCTCCTTTGCTGGGGAGTAGAGGAAAACCGCCAGGATGGCCAGGATCAGGATAAGAACGATGGCGGCAATATTTCGTCTGCGGCGGTTGAACTGGTTCATAACTCTCTGCTCCCATCCCACAGGAATATCAGCCTGATGTCTTTATGTATGTGATCGGCTGAATCTCCGGGCTAGAATCCGGGAATTTGAGGGATGATTTTCAGGAAGTTCATGCAATTAAAGCGCCACTGCTGGAAACATATCCTCAGGCCGGTGGCAGTAAGTGTAACTATTTTGGCTATCATTATTTATTGACACATAAAACGACGGGTTTTATACTGACACCGTCAAAAATAATGTCTTACGGAACCCCCATGAAATAAGTTTTTGAACTTTCCTCCATGTGCAATTCCGGTCGGAACAGGCACCTGGAGCCGACCCATTCCAACGCCAATAGTCATAAAGATGACGCCGGCCACGACTATGAAGAAAGTGGGATTGATCATATGGATTCTTGGCGTTCTCTTCGGTCTCGCCTTTGTCAAGACCGGTATGGCGGCTGACAGATTTCATATCGATGAGGAGGTCTTGAAAAAGGCGGAAGAACGGTTCGGCAGGGCGGCTCCAGCCCGGCTGATCGCCTGGGAACATCTCGTCCGTCAGGGGCGGACTCAGACGGAGCTGGAGAAACTTGACAGGGTCAATTCGTTCTTTAACAGCACTGTTTCCTATGCCGAAGATCTTCATCTTTGGGGCGTGAATGATTACTGGGCGACGCCGGCGGAATTTCTCAGCCTGGGGGCCGGGGATTGTGAGGATTATGCCATTGCCAAATATTTTACGCTGAAAGCCATGGGAATCTCGGAAGAAAAGTTGAACATTGCCTATGTAAAGGCTCTGGAGATCAACAGGCCACACATGGTCCTCACCTATTACCGTGACCCTGGGGAAGAACCCCTGATCCTCGATAATCTCGTCAACGCCATCAAGCCCTCTTCACAGCGGGGCGATTTATCGCCCATATTCAGTTTCAACGGTTCCGGTCTCTGGATGGCCCAGCAACGGGGGCGGGGCAGCATGACCGCCAGCAGCCGGCTCAGAAAATGGAGGGATCTCCTTACGCGAATGTCGGACCACAAAACCTGAATGAGGGGTTAAGAATGACACTCTTTAAACAGCTCATCCTCTTCACCTTGATGCTGTTCCTGATCCTGTTTGCGGGAACATTGCTGCTCAGCTTCAACAATACACGTTTTTTTCTGCTCAATCAGATGGAATCCCATGCACAGGATACGGCGACGTCACTGGGGCTGGCGATTTCACAACGGGCCGTTGAAAAGGACCGGGCCAGTTTCGAAAGCATGATCAACGCCGTCTTCGATCGGGGTTATTACCAGACCATCCGGTACGTCAACGTGGAGGGAACCGTGGTCGTGGAGCGTCAGCTTGCCGTGACGATCGAGGATGTGCCATCCTGGTTCATTGCCCTGGCCCCCCTCAATGCCCCCGAGGCAAGCGCGAATGTCATGGCCGGCTGGCGGCAGGCGGGAAAGATTTATGTGAGGAGCCATCCGGGATATGCTTATTCTGCCCTGTGGAAGGACAGCGCCAGAATGACCCTCTGGTTTCTTTCATGCGCTGTGTTCGTGCTTGTCGTGGGAGGGCTCGGGTTGCGGCTCCTTCTGAGGCCGCTGGCGCTCGTGCAGCGCCAGGCTGACGCGATCTGTCGGAAGGAGTATGAAAGTCAGGATCCTCTGCCGCGGACAAGGGAACTCCGCCAAGTGGTCATCGCCATGAACCGGATGACCTTCAAGGTGAAGGAGATGTTCGAGGAGCAGGCCGCCTTTGCGGAGGGGTTCCGGGAGCATGCCTATTTCGATTCCCTGACGGGGCTGGGAAATCGCCGCTACTTCGAAATGCAGATGAGGTCCAGGCAGGAAGAGCGTGAAGGAGCCGGAGGCGGCCTTCTCCTGCTTGTCCAGATCCACGATCTGCAGCGCCTCAACCGGCAGCGAGGACTTCAGGCCGGAGACGAGCTGTTGAAAGCGGCCGCGCTCATCCTCAGTGACCTCGCGCAGCCCTATTGCAATTCCGTCCTTGCACGGCTTACGGGGGGGGATTTTGCCGCCTTTCTGTCCGATTCGCCGTCCTGGGAGGCTCCGAAGATTGCTGAGAAGACGGCGAATGCCTTAAGCCGCCTTGCCGAGAGGAAGCTATCGGCAACGGAGAATGTAGCCAATATCGGCGCCGTGACCTATGACACCCCCACGGCCCTTGGCAGTCTGTTGTCGGAGGCTGACCTGGCCTTGAGGACGGCGCAGCAGAAGGGGCCAAATGCCTGGCATATCCGGGGGATTACGGACGAGACGGAACGATTGCCCGTCGGAGAGCAGCAATGGCGGCGTACGCTGGAAGATGCGTTGCAGGCGAAGAGAATCCGGTTCGATGCTCAATCTGTGGTGAGAACGGACGACCGGAATGACTGCATGCATCTGGAAGTCTTCTCGAGGATCGTTCGAGGAGAGGACGGCGTGGAATTTCGTGCGGAGCTCTTTCTGCCCTTTGCGGAGCGCTTGGGGCTTGTTTCTCTCCTGGATCGCATTGTCCTGGAAGAGGCGATGCGCCTCGAACGGCAGAAACTCGGCGTTGACGCCGTGGCCGTAAACATTTCCCCTGCCTCCCTTCGTGACGATGACTTCCGAAGCTGGCTGCATTCCGCCCTGAGGGACCTGTCCCCGTCGGCTCCGCGCCTTGTCTTTGAATTCGCTGAATCCGCAGCCATCCGAAGCCTTGATTCCGTCAGGGGGTTCCGGGAGCATATCCGGCAGTGGGGGCACGCCGTGGCCTTGGACCATTACGGGCAGAGCCTCTCCAGACTGGGCTATCTACAGCTCCTGCGTCCCGATTATGTAAAGGTTGACCGGGTGTATACGGAAGCGCTGAAGGATGCGGAGGGCGACAGCCGATTCTACATCGGGTCGCTCTGCAGTGTTGCCCACAGCATTGATGTCCTGGTGATAGCGGAGGGTGTGGAGACGGAGGAGCAGCTTGAGATGCTCAAAACACTGAATATCGACGGGTTGCAGGGATATGCCATTGATCGTCCGAAGCCGATGGCAGGGAATTCAGCGGGAACCTGAATCTTTTACCTGAAAAGAAAAAGCTTTTCCTCGCCGCAGAATCGATTTCAGGGATTCAACCCCCGTTTTTTCAATTCCAGCCGGACATCGATCCTGCGTTTCCTGAGCTCATCGGCCGTATAACCCAGGGAGCCTGTTCCGATTCCGAGGCCTATCCCGCTGTGATGACCAAACGTTCCTATTCCGAATCCGACTTCCGGACCCTGCGGTATTTCCTGACGCTGGATCTCATCGTCCAGGCGATAGAAGTAGCGGAGAAGGTCCTCATTCCCCATTTTTATATAATCCTCGGCAAGGAGCTCCTGCGTCCGCGTCGTGCATGCGGTTGCAATCAGCGCTGCCGCCATCAAAAAAAGAAAAAAACCGACGTTTCTCTTTCCGTTCATTGTTCATCCCCTGTGAATTTGAGCCCCAGGCCTGTCCCTATAGAGCTTTCAGAGCTATTCTTCACTCCAATATGATCTTTTGACCTCGTAATGTAAACAGATTTATTCCTCCTGGACGGAACGATTCCTGGTCACAAGTTTCAAGCCGCACAGGCAAAAGGCATTTTATGGGTTGAAACTCTTCAACTTTGGCATTAAGCTGCGGTATATTTCAGGCGGAAGGGAGGTGAAGAAATGAAAAAATCCATGGTTTTCATGCTATTGATGAGCCTGGTGCTGGTCATCTCCTATGGCTGTGCATCCAAGGATTATGTCAGGCAGCAGACCGATCCACTGGCGGACAGAATCTCCAGGCTGGAAGCCGCATCCAGGGATTCCTCAACGCAGTTGGGAGAGAGGGTCACAAAACTGGAGGCAGGCTGCAGCGCGGCCAAGGCTGAAGCGGACAAAGCGGCGAGAGATGCGGCAGAGGCTCTGCAAACAGCTAAGGAGAGCCGCAATCAGGGCGACATCGCTGCGGACAGGGCCGAGGCTGCGGCAAGAAGGTCGGAGGCGGCTGCAAAGAAAGCCGAAAAGGCTTTTGAACTGCACCAGAGAAAATAGGCAATTCTTGCGGGGGCCGGACTCCTGTGCCAGGATGCAGGAGCGGCCCCGGCAAGAATAAAAACTCGTCTTCAAGAAACGTAACGTTCTGTGTTTCCCGTGGCCGGCGTCGAGACCCGCTTTTCATTCCAGTAAAACGCATTCAGGGATTACTGGGTTATATCGGTCGGTATCCCGTCTTTCTTTTCAAAGGCATTCCGCAATTTCGAAACATCCGTCCTTCCAAGAAGACCTCTTCGGATCAGCAATGCCGCGGCGTCAGCCAGGGTGGTTTCAGCGTACGGATCGTTGTGAACCTCAAGATAAACCCTGTCGCCGTGGACGCCCACTTTGACGGGCTGGCGCACGATGATCGTACGGACACCGTTTGGCACCAGTGTATAGAGAATCGGAATGTCCTCAGGATAAAGCCTTATGCAGCCGTGACTGGCCATTCTGCCGATGGCGAAAGGCTTGTCTGTGCCGTGAATGAGGATGCTCTGGTCGGACAGCCTCAAGGCGTGAGTACCCAGAGGATTGTCGGGTCCCGGAGGCACGACCGGCGGTAGTTCAGGTTTTTCAAGCCGGATGGATTCGGGAACATGCCAGGGCGGATTCGCGATCTTCTCGATCACCCTGAATTCCCCCATGGGCGTGTCGTGGCCTTCTCTGCCGATGCCGATAGGAAACGTTTCCAGGAACCGTGCCCCCCCGGATTCAAAAAAGTAATACAGGCGGTACTCGGAAAGATTGATGAGAATCTGTTCCGACATCTCCATGTCGGGCAGTATCCACATGGTGGGAATCCTCACCGGCCTTCCCTCACCGGGCACAAAGGGGTCCACGCCGGGATTAGCCTCGGTGATTTCATTGTACCCCAGTTCGAATTTCCTGGCGATTTCAATCAGGGATTCTCCCCGCTCAACGCTGTAAGTTCTGATGGCCCCTATAACCGTGTCCGACGGCGCCAGGGAAAAAAATTCTCCCTGGGCCACGGCGGAAGGCAGAAACAGAGCCAGGAGCAAAAAGAAGAAAAATAATCTTGTCATAAAGGCTATAAATCACTATTAAGAACTTGATTTATACTTCTTGAAGACCCGATGTCAGTTTGGAACATCTTTGGCATGAGCCGTGTGGAGGACAGGGGCGGCTGTCCGGGATTAAATTTCAATGGAGCATACATGAATCATGCTGAATTGTAAACGTACAGGATGCATGGCACTTTACGCTGTTGCGGTTTGGCTTTGCGTTATGATTTCCGGATATGGCTGCGAAGCCGCTGTTACCGGTCCTCAGGAAGGTGCCCTTTACGAGGAATTAGGAGTGGAGAGGGTTCTCAGTACGATCGGTCCGAGGGCCGAGGCCCGCGTAAAACCCTTTTTCGATCGGACCGGCATCCCTTACCCATCTTTCCGGCTCAGTTTTGTTGTCGTGAAAGAAGAAATGGTCCTTGAGGTCTGGGCTGAAAATGAAGGCAAATGGACCCATGTGCGCGACTATGAAATCCTGGCTGCAAGCGGCTGGCATGGCCCCAAGCTGAGAAGGGGAGACCGCCAGGTTCCCGAGGGCATCTATCAGATCATTGCCCTGAATCCGGCCAGCCGCTTTCATCTGTCCATGAAAATCAATTATCCCAATGATTATGACCTTCAGAGGGCTCGTGATGAAAACAGATCCAACCTGGGAGGTGACATATTCATTCACGGAAAGGATAAATCCCATGGGTGCCTTGCCGTTGGCGATAGCGCCATTGAGGAACTGTTCGTCCTTGTCGCAAAGACAGGTCCGAACAACGTCAATGTGATCATCACCCCCCATGACATGCGGAAGTACGGACCCAACCCGGGCAGAGTGTCCGACCCCCCCTGGGTGCCCGATCTGTATAATACGATCTGGCGGGAGCTTTCAAAATTCAAAAATCGGCAGGGCGCCTGATTGAAGATCCCACGGCTTCGGAAAGGTCAGTACCTCATCCCTGCTGCCGGAGCAAGCAGGGCCAGAATGCCCAGGATCACAAACAGCGCCGCCGCCACCCAGCGCATGATCTTCATGTTGATACGATGAGCGAGCGACTCTCCGATCAGGACTGCTGGGATGTTGGCGATCATCATTCCTGTCGTCGTTCCAACCACAACGGCGAACAGTGAGTCGTAGCGGGCTGCCAGTGCAATCGTGGCAAGCTGGGTCTTATCGCCCATCTCCACCAGGAAAAAGGCGATCAGGGTTGTAAAAAAGACCCCGGCACCCTTGAGATTTCGATTTTCTTCCAACCTGTCGGGCACGAGCGCCCAGGCTCCGAAGGCGAAAAAAGAAAGGGTGACGATCCATCTCAAAATCTCGGGAGACACAAGACTTGAAAGCCAGGATCCCAAGGCGCCTGCGGCGAAGTGATTGGCCATGGTTGCGAAGAGAATGCCGAGGATGATCGGCAGCCTGCTCCTGAATTTTGCCGCCAGGACAAAAGAAAGGAGCTGGGTCTTGTCGCCCATCTCGGCAATGGCGACAATGGCAGTGGACAGGAAGAGGGTCTCCAAAATCTTTCTCCTTAAAAGGCGATCAAAGCGGTTCGACCATCTCCTTGATCCTTCCGTTTTCAAGAAGCTCCAGAAACTGCTCGCCAAGGGACTCAGAAAGTCTCACCGTTTCCTGCCAGTAGTGGATCCGCCTTTCCGGGTCATCGGCGAACGTCCGGAAATCGTCCCTGTCCGGTATTTTACCGAAGGGGAGCCGTTCCACAAATTCGTCGCTGAGAAAGACCAGCAGGGTATGATCGAGGACATCGGCGGGTGTATTTCGGTACGTGAGCCGCTTGTCGAACCATCCGGGAATGATGCGGTTCTGGTAGTGGAAAAACAGGGTTACTTCGTCGTCCCTCTCGGCAAAATCGTGGGTCTGGTGATAATCCACCAGGCCGCCGTCCCGATAGATTCCCCGCGGCGCGCCATAGATGTCCCGAATTCCGGCCACGGCAAGGGGAACGGCGCCGGAGGCAAGGACCGCCTGCTTGAAATTCACCTGATTCAAGGGAACAAAAGAGCCGTGAAAAGAGCGGTGAAAGCTGAAACGGGGCCGGGTCGGTCCGCTGAAAAATACCACCCGTTCGAGGAATGAAGAGAGGCGGGAGCGGTTCAGGGCGTTCAAGAGAAAGCACAGCAGCAGTCCCGTCGACTGTATCCAGATGGTTTCGGAGGCAACCAGATGTCTCGATCGGGCTGTTACGACAGCCAGCCGGTACTGTTTGGAAGCCAAGGCGAAGGGGAGGGCGTCGTCTTCAAGGTAGGCGTTCACCACATCAATCAGCTTGTCCATGACCGTTCGGGCGGAATCTTCGCGGCTGAAGGACATCCGGATGTAGGCATCCATAAGTTTCCGGTAGCTTTTTTCGGCTTCGGGTTGCAGCCAGGCCGCGAAGCGCCAAGCCCCGGAAGAGGAGCCGATCAGCTGGATCGGCCTTTTCCGCCCCAGAAAGCCCGCCTTGAGCAGGGTCAAATCGAAACCCGTTGCAACAAGCCATCGCGGACCCGCCGCAGGAGCAAATAAGGTCGATACCTGGTCCAGGGAAAACCCGCCATCGCGAATCAGCTCATAGGTTTTCCGGCCTGCTTTGATGCGGATGCTGTTCATGGTTCTGCTTTTCCCGCCGGGCCACGGGCATTTGACCTTGACATGAACGAACGCATTTTTGTAGAGTAGCACCGCTCGCGACAAGGGACGGGTTCGTCAAGGCCGCCGGCCGTCGATATTTTGAAAGATTGGGGTTTTTACACGAATATTTCATCTCCTGTCAACGGCAATTGTATTCGGGCACCAGAAAATCTGATTTTGCGCAACCGGGAAAGGAACGGCAAATGGATATTCGCGAAGAAATGAGGCAAGTGGCGGATCGCGCCCGCGAGGCTTCCCGAAAACTGTCCCGAATCTCGACGGAAGTTAAGAACCGGGCCCTGATGGATATGGCGGAACAGCTTCTTCAGCAATCCAGCCACCTGATGCAGGAAAACAAGAAAGATGTGACCTTTGCGGAAAACAGCGGTCTTCCTCCCGCCATGATCGACCGGCTGACATTGAAGGAATCCACCATCCAGGATATGGCCACCGGCATCCGCGAAGTCGCGGCGCTGTCTGATCCGGTGGGAAAGATCACCTCAATGTGGCGGAGGCCCAACGGCCTGGTGGTCGGCCGGATGAGAATCCCCCTGGGAGTCATCGGGATTATCTATGAGTCGCGCCCCAATGTCACGGCCGACGCGGCGGCGCTCTGCCTTAAATCGGGGAATGCCGTCATCCTTCGCGGAGGATCTGAGGCCATTTACTCCAATATCGCCATCGGGCGGCTTCTCCAGGATGTTCTGAAAAGGCATTCGCTTCCGGAAGCGGCGATTCAGGTCGTTGAAACGACGGAGCGCGAGGCGGTGTATGAACTGCTGCAGCTTGAAGAATACATCGACCTGATCATTCCCCGCGGCGGGGAGGACCTCATCCGTGCCGTTGTCCGGCAATCCAGAATCCCCGTGATCAAGCATTACAAAGGGGTGTGTCATGTCTTTGTAGACGCTGATGCGGATCTGGACATGGCGGCAAACATCTGCATCAACGGCAAGACGCAGCGTCCGGGCGTCTGCAACGCCCTGGAGACCTTGCTGGTTCACCGGGATGCGGCCCCAAAATTTCTGCCGGAAATCGCCCGTCAACTCAGGGAGAAGGGCGTCGAACTTCGAGGCTGTGAAAAAACCCGCGTCTTTATTCCCGATGCCGATAAGGCGGAAGAAGACGACTGGTACCGGGAATACCTGGATCTGATCCTTGCAATCCGGGTTGTGGACGATATGGATGAGGCCATGGATCATATCGCCCGTTACGGATCGCTTCACACGGAAGCCATCGTCACAAAGGACTACGCCAACGCGCAGAGGTTTCTCAGCGAAGTGAACTCCTCCACCGTGCTGGTTAATGCCTCCACCCGCTTCAGTGACGGATTTCAACTGGGGCTTGGGGCGGAAATCGGGATCAGCACAACGAAGCTCCATGCTTACGGCCCCATGGGATTGGAAGAGTTGACCACGACCAAATTCATCATTTACGGAAATGGACAGGTGAGAGCATGAAGTGGGGGTTGCTGGGGGGGACCTTTGATCCGATTCATATGGGGCATCTGCGCTGCGCCGAAGAAATAAGGGAGATCTTTGAATTGAACCGGATTGTTTTTATCCCGGCGTCGAAGTCGCCCCACAAGCTGGATGCGGAGATTACCTCTTTCTATCACCGGGCGCAGATGGTTCGGCTCGCCATTGAAGGAAATCCCTCCTTTTCCTTTTCCGATGTCGAGAATCAGCGGGCTGGAAAATCTTACTCCATTGAAACGGTGGAGTATTTTTTGAACAAATATCTCAAGTCGATTGAAATCTATTTCATCCTCGGTCAGGATGCCTTTCAGGCCATCCAGACGTGGAAGGAGTGGCAGAAGCTTCTGCTTTTGTGCAATTTTGCCGTTCTCACACGGCCGGGATACGAAAATATGGGTCTGTCCAAGGCGCTGCCGGAAGAATTTTCTGCGCAATTCACCTATGACGAGGAAACCTCCGGGTATCGGGGGCCCACAGGCCATCATATTTATTTCCGCAAGGTGACCTTCCTGGATATCTCATCTTCGGACATCCGGTCAAGGGTCAGGCATGGAAAATCGATTACTTACCTGACGCCGGATCCGGTCAGGCACTATATCCAGAAAAATAATCTCTTTCAGATGGACTGATTTCCGGAAAATCTTTACGGGCTGTGACGCAGCTCCTTTGTCCGCACCTCCAGAAAAAAGAAGCGAAAGCTCCTGTGGAGCCCAGCTGGCAATTTCTCATCACGACAATGGAACCCTATCTGCGGGAGCCCCCCGGGCGTTTAACCGGGCGGGCTGCGGGCTGGATCAAGTGGACCCGGGATGTGGCGCCTGCCTTGAACTTTTTGCCTTAAAGAGGATCCCCTCAGCGCCATGCAATTGAATGCAGTTTGAAAATAAACTGGATGAATTCCTCCTTGGTGGTCTCCTTCACATCTGTCAGTCTCACCTGAACCGCGTTGTTGTAAAAAGAAAAGCCGTCCTTGATCGGCTCGGGATTTTCATCATCCTCACAGAAATTCCTCATGAATTCGCGGGCGATTTTACGTGCCTCGATGGCGTCTTCGGCAGATACGATATAGTGGTGGCGTTGAACTTCGCCGTCTTCTTCTTCGGATATTTTAAGCCAGTAATATTGCATTGAACCTCCTGAATTCCAGTATCGTTGGGCGGGACAGGTCGAAGGCAGAATGAAGTATCCATGTTTTCTAAATCCATTCCCGTACGTGTGCCTCAGAGCATGCCTTTTTAGAGAGCTGAGATCACCGTTTTACGCCTGCGTTTTCAAGTCAGGCAACCAGACAGATAAGGCAATCCTTATTGTAAGTCTGAATTGGGGTGGCGTCTTCCCACAGCTGAGTGACTCCAGGAATACTTTGGCGGCTGTTTCCGGCAGCGTCCATGCCCGGTATCTCTTCGAGGTTTCCTTCGACCCGTCTGCAAACAGCCTTCGGGCCACTACGGCACCGTGTACCTAATACCATCCCCAAGGATTCGCTGTCAAGGGGCATATGGTCATTGTGCAGGACCCCGTCCAGGTTGGCCAATTCATTTCTAATATCGAGCCCTTACAGGCAAAGGGGCCTTCACCATTATTGTGCAATTAATTCAGAGTGTTATCCCATCTTTAACACCGAGGTGCCTTTTTCGGTCGATATTTGGCATTTCAAGGAAGAAAAAACCAATAAAATCAAGGAGCGGTTGTCCGGAAACGCAAATGTAGTGCCATGAAATGTACCGGTG
>JAVETB010000089.1:0-11388 GCA_034006265.1 Syntrophus sp. (in: bacteria)
AAAACCCTGAAATGCCTGCAAATCGCCTTATATCATGAACTTGGCAAGTTGCCGGAACCTGAATATCTCCACAGATTCTGCTGACGAGCCAGATTTATTGGGAGGTTCCCTAGAACAACGAGTCATCGAGATAATTTCAGCTGCGTCTACTTCAACAACATCATACTCAGGCGTTTTATAGTGGTAAAAGCTAACAATAACTCTGTGCAGATCTCCATTAGCAAAATAAAAGGTGTAACCATAAGATCAATCATATCTATTTATGTATATAAAATGTATTTAATATATTAAAACATCACCTTGCTGGATAAATTACAAAGAAAAAACTATTCAACAATAAGTTCATCTAAACCACTATTTTTCCACAACTAACTAAAACAAAAAAAATAATAAAAACAACGTATTACAAAAATTATTAACACTAAACAGACACTATGAATATTTTTATAAAACAAAAAAAGGAGCATAAAAAATGAACTTTTCTGTAGAAAAGAATGAAATTCTAAAAACAATTGGGTTAATGCAATCTATAATTGAAAAAAAGAAAACATTACCCATATTATCAAACATATTAATTAACGTGGACAATGAAAAATCAACAATTGAAGCTACAGATTTAGAAATTACATTAATTTCAAAATTCAATTGTAAAACAATAAGAAAAGGATCAATAACGGTTCCAGCAAAAAAATTATATGATATCATTAAAGAATTACCAAATGAAAATATTAATTTTGAAAAAATTGAGAATAATTTCATAAAGTTAAAAACCCTTAAAACTGAATATAAATTACTTGGGTTACCTGAAGAAGAGTTCCCTAAAAAAACAATAATAAATAAAACAAGCAACATAAATATTGATAAAGAAATATTTATAAAAGCAATATCAATGACAAGTCCAACAATTAGTCAAGATGACACAAAATTCAATTTATGCGGTCTATATATTCAAAGCGAAGATAATAAAATAAATTTTGTATCTACAGATGGCCACAGATTATCTAAATATAGCACCAAAAAAATAAATGATACTAGAATAGATAATGGAATAATTATTCCAAGAAAAGGGCTAATCGAAATAAAGAAAGTTTTAGAACAATCAGAACTGATTAATATATATATAGAAAATAAATATATATTAATAGATAACGATATAATAAATTTGTATGTAAGACTTATAGATGGTGAATTCCCTAACTATAAGAAAGTAATACCTGAAAAAAATAGTTTTCCAATAAAATTAAACAGACAACTTTTAAATGACGCAGTTAGAAGAATATCAATAATGAGTAACGATGTTACAAAAAATATTAGTCTAATTTTTTCAAACAAAATACTTATAATTGAAGCATCAAATAATGATTATGGTACAGCAGAAGAAAAAATAGAAATAGATTATATAGGTGATCGAATAAAAATTATTTTCAACTCTAGATATTTACTCGATTTATTCAATTCCACAAACTGCGAAAATATAAATTTATATATAAAAGACAATATGTCGCCTTGTCTTTTTACTGATGGTGATTCCGAAAAATTTCTTTCTGTTATAATGCCTATGAGGTTATAAAATGAATAATTATACAGCAGATAATATAAAAATATTGGAAGGTCTAGAAGCGGTAAGAAAAAGACCAGCAATGTATATAGGTTCAACAAATGAACAAGGATTACACCATCTTGTTTATGAAGTTGTCGATAATTCAATAGATGAATCATTGGCCGGATTTTGTACGAATATAATATTAACAATAAATTTAGATAATTCAATAACTGTAGAAGATAATGGAAGAGGAATACCAGTTGATTTACATCCAACTGAAAACAAGCCTGCTGCAGAAGTCGTTATGACTATACTACACGCGGGAGGAAAATTTGATAATGATAGTTATAAAGTTTCAGGTGGATTACATGGTGTAGGTGTCTCCGTCGTAAACGCATTATCTAAAAAACTATATTTAGAAATTAGAAGGGAAAATAAATTTTATTGTCAAACATATGAATATGGTAAACCAGTAACTGATCTAAAATTTATTTCTGAGTCGAATAACAGAGGAACTAAAATAACTTTTTGGCCTGATGAATCAATATTTGAAACAACAGTTTTTTCATTCGAAATTCTAAGTAAAAGAATGAGAGAACTTGCTTTTCTTAATGCTGGTGTGAAGATTACAGTAAATGATAATAGATCCGAAAAAAAACAAGAGTTTTACTATGAAGGTGGGATAATATCATTTGTTGAATATTTAAATCGTGCTAAAAATCCTTTACACGATCATCCCATATATATAGAAGGTAATAGGGAAAAAATAAATATCGAAGTAGCTATACAATATAATGATAGTTACGACGAAAAAATATTCTCATTTGCAAATAATATAAATACACATGAGGGTGGTACACATCTAATTGGATTTAAAGCTGCTCTTACGCGAACTATGAATAGTTATGCCTCTTCAAATAATCTCTTAAAGAATGTAAAAGTTAATATCAGTGGCGAAGATTTAAGAGAAGGTTTGACTGCTATCATTTCTATTAAATTACCTAATCCTCAATTTGAAGGGCAAACAAAAACAAAATTAGGTAATTCTGAAATTAAAGGATTCGTTGAGAGTCTGGTAAATGAAAAATTATCAGTCTATTTAGAAGAAAATCCTCAAGTTGCAAAAAAAATTCTTGAAAAAGGAATTGATGCTGCTAGGGCACGTGAAGCTGCGCGAAAAGCTCGAGATCTAACACGTCGAAAAGGAGCTCTAGATAGCCTTTCATTACCTGGAAAACTTTCTGACTGTCAGGAAAAAAATCCTTCTTTGAGTGAATTGTATATTGTCGAGGGTGATAGTGCAGGTGGTAGTGCAAAGCAAGGAAGAGATAGGGCTTTTCAGGCAATACTGCCATTAAAAGGTAAAATTCTTAACGTCGAAAAAGCAAGATTCGATAAAATGTTAACATCAAACGAGATTAGAACACTAATAACTGCATTAGGTACCGGAATAGGTAAAGATGATTATGATATAGAAAAAATAAGATACCATAAAATAATAATAATGACTGATGCAGATGTTGATGGGTCACATATACGAACACTTTTATTGACTTTTTTTTATAGACAGATGCCCGAGTTGATAGAGAAAGGTTATTTATATATCGCACAGCCCCCTCTATATAAAATAAAAAAATCAAAAAAAGAAAATTACATAAAGGATGAAATATCATTAGTGGATTACTTGCTTGAATCTGGTGTGGAAGATATACACCTTGAGTATTTAGGAAAAAAATTACGCGGAAAACAAATAATACCTATTGTTAAAAATACTATTAAATTTAACGATTCATATACGAAGTTAGTAAATAAGGGAATAAATTCTTATGTATTAGATTTATTAATAAAAAACAAAGTTGCGAGAGATAGCCCTGATTTTGAAAACCTCCATTTTTTCTACGGTTTACTTGAAAATTTGTCAGTGTCGTCAAAATTCACTTTTTATGACAATCCACAGCGAATCATTTTTCGGTCAGGTAATATTAATGTTAGGATTGACAGTGATTATTTGAAATTGATATCGTCACAAGAATATAGCTATTTGATTCAACTTTATAGTGATATAGAACAGTACTATCAAATTAAATTTGACATTTATAAAAATGATCAGTTTATTGCAAGCTGTAATGGTATTAAACAAGTTTATGAAGAAATATATGAAAGAAGTAAGAAAGGTATATATATACAGAGATATAAAGGTTTAGGTGAAATGAATCCGGAACAACTTTGGGAAACGACTATGGATCCAGAAAAAAGAATTCTATTGAAAGTTAAAATTTCAGATGTAATATCTGCAGATGAAGTATTTACAGTTTTAATGGGCGATTTAGTTGAGCCACGGCGTGAATTTATTGAAAAAAATTCTCTCAGTGTTTCGAATTTAGATATATGAGTGTGAAAATATGTTTGATAAAATAGTTGATGTAAATATAGAAAATGAAATGCGTAAGTCATATATGGACTACGCGATGAGTGTTATTATCGGAAGAGCATTACCTGATGTTCGCGATGGACTTAAACCTGTTCATCGAAGAATATTGTATGCAATGCATGAATTAAATAATGATTATAATAAACCATATAAGAAATCTGCTCGTGTTGTCGGTGACGTTATTGGTAAATATCACCCACATGGAGATTCTGCGGTTTATGATAGCATCGTTCGAATGGCGCAGCCATTTTCGATGAGACATCCACTTATTGATGGACAAGGAAATTTTGGTTCGGTTGATGGTGATTCTCCCGCAGCTATGCGTTATACAGAAATTAGGATGGATCGTTTAGCCCATGAAATTTTATCTGATATTGAAAAAGAAACGGTAGACTTTGGTAATAATTATGATGATTCGTTAATTGAGCCTTTGGTTTTACCATGTAAAATACCTAATTTACTGATTAATGGTTCTGAAGGTATTGCTGTAGGTATGGCTACAAAAATACCACCACATAATCTTAAGGAAGTACTTGATTCACTAATCGCAATAATCAATGACCCATCAATAGATTTTGACGACTTGTTACAAATTATACCAGGTCCTGATTTTCCTACTGGTGGTTTTATTTTGGGTAGAGATGATATAATTGAAGCATATAAAACTGGAAGAGGTATACTTAAAGTAAGAGCTAAAGCTATAATAGAAATAGATAAACGTACTGGAAGGGAAAGTATTATAGTAAATGAAATACCTTATCAGGTGAATAAAGCTAAGTTAATAGAAAAAATTGCAGAATTAGTGAAAGAGAAAAAAATTGATGGAATTTCAGATCTGAGAGATGAGTCAGATCGTGATGGTATGCGTATAGTAATAGAATTAAAGAAAGATTCAGTTTCTGCAGTTGTTTTAAACCAACTTTATAAAATGACAACACTGCAAACATCTTTCGGAATTATTTTTTTAGCCATCGTATCTGGCCAACCAAGAATATTATCATTAAGGCAGATACTTGATTATTTTATTGAACATAGAAGAAATATTGTTACGAGAAGGTGTATATTTGAGCTTAGGAAAGCTGAAGAAAGAGCTCATATTTTAAGTGGTTTAAAAAAAGCTATTGATAATATTGATAATATTATAAAAATAATTAAAGAATCAGAAAATTCACAAAACGCAAAAAATTCCTTAATATTCATATTTAAATTTTCAGATATTCAGGCTCAATCTATTCTGGATATGCGCTTACATAGACTAACAGGACTCGAAAGAGATAAGATTGTTTCTGAGTATAATGATTTAGTTGCTCTTATTGATAGACTGAAAATTATCTTAGGAAGTGAAATTGAAATTCTAAATGTCATTAAAGAAGAGTTTATTGAGTTAAGGGATAAATATTCAAATCCTCGTAGAACTGAAATTGTTAGTGCCGGAAAAGATTTAACTTTAGAAGATTTTATAGTTGAAGAAGATATGGTAGTTACGGTTACACATTCTGGTTATATAAAAAGAAATGCAGTTTCTTTGTATAGATCTCAAAAAAGAGGAGGCAAAGGAAAAACTGGCATTAAACCGAAGGAAGAAGACTTCGTAGAACATTTATTTATTGCCTCGACGCATTCATATATTTTAGTTTTCACTGATACTGGTAAAGTTTACTGGCTTAAAGTACATGAAATTCCTCAAGGAGGAAGATCAGCACGCGGTAAAGCAATAGTTAATTTATTACAGTTAGACCAAAATGAAAAAATAATGACAATATTGCCGGTTAAAGAATTTGCAGAAGATAAATTTATTATCGCATGTACTAAAAAAGGAATTGTTAAAAAAACAGATTTAATGTCATATTCGAATCCGAGACAAGGTGGTATCATAGCAATGACAATAGATAGTGATGATTGTCTTGTTTCAACTAGAATTACTTCCGGTAATATGGACATATTATTAGCAAGTTATTGCGGAAAATCTATTAGATTTAATGAAATAGAAGTTAGACCTATGGGGCGGATTGCGCGAGGTGTTCGTGGCATGAGTCTTGAGGATGGAGATTTTATTATTGGCATGGAAGCTGTTACCGAAGATATTAATGCAACTCTTGTTAGTGTTACTGAACGTGGTTACGGTAAACGTACTCATATTAATGAATATAGAAAACAATCGCGTGGTGGAAAAGGTATTATTACAATAAAAACATCAGATAGAAACGGGGCTGTAGTAGATGTTAAACTTGTTTCTTCTGATGAAGATTTAATGTTTATAACGGATAAGGGTAAAATTCTTAGAACTAGTGTTCATAGTCTCTCTATTATTGGTCGAAATACACAAGGTGTTCGTTTGATGGTTCTCGAACCTTCTGAACGTGTTGTTGCAGTTGCTAAGTTGGCCGAGAAGGATGAAGACTTAATTAATACTATTGATTTGCTTGACTGTGATTCAGATGAGGAGTTTGATGACGATGAGGAATGATCGTCTTAAATTTAAATCTGAACTGATAGGAGTTGTGGGAGCTGGTAGCTGGGGAACAAGTCTCGCTACTCTGCTATCATCTAATGGTCATGACGTTGTATTGTGGTGTTATGAGAATGAACTTGTTGCAGAATTAGATTTACATCGACAAAATAAAAAATATTTACCTGATATATATCTTGATGAAAAAATAAGATTTACAAATAAACTTGAAGATGTGTTTAGTTTGCCATACGTTTTACTAGTTTCTCCAACACAATTTTCGAGAAAAATAATTGAAAGTGGTGTTGATTTTATACAGAAAAATTCAACTATTATTTCTGCTTCAAAGGGTATAGAACAAAACACACTTAGTACTATGAGTGATGTTGTTCGTAATATAATACCGGATAGTTTATCGGCATCTTATGCCGTTTTGTCAGGACCAACATTTGCAATGGAAGTTGCCCAAGGGAAACCAAGTGCAGTTGTTGTTGCATCTAAAAATATCGAAAAAGCCAGTATTTTGCAGGCAATATTTAGTAATAGTAATTTTAGGGTTTATACTAATTGCGATGTTATTGGAGTTGAATTAGCTGGTGCATTAAAAAATGTAATTGCTCTAGCTGCTGGAATTAGTGATGGTTTGGGGTATGGATTTAATGCTCGTGCTGCTTTGATAACTCGAGGATTGGCAGAAATTCGTCGTCTTGGTTTACGTTGCGGTGCGCTTAATCATACTTTTGCAGGATTAGCTGGTATGGGAGACTTGGTATTAACTTGTACTGGTGAGTTGTCTCGTAATAGATATGTTGGTATTAAATTAGGGCAAGGTATGATATTAAGTGATATTCTTGCTGAAATGTCTATGGTCGCTGAAGGTGTTAAAACAACTTTATCAGCCTATTTACTTGCTAGAAAATACAACGTTGAAGTACCAATTATTGAACAGATGTATATGATTCTTAATCAGGGTAAAAAACCCCAAGATGCTGTTCAGGAATTGATGAAGCGAGAATTACGGTCTGAAGATAATAGTGATTGTTTTCTTTGAATATTTTATTTATTGTGACTGTCTATTGATTTATTACAGTTTTACAGCAAATAGAACAGACTGCTCTGTATACCGTTTTCGGGGCTCCTCGCTGTTTCAAGTGGATAATGGTTTGAGAAGGTGATTCTTACTACAGCCCGGAGGTTTTTCTTTTGTCATGAACCCTGAATCCCCTTTTTGCTGTTCCCCCTGGAATTGCTCCGCCCTGGGAGGTTGTCGGCGTCGAATTTTCCCAGGAGAACAAGCGGCTCGATATTCGCATCGATTTCCCCCGTGGTGCCCAGTTCGTCTGCCCCACCTGTGGCGCCGAAGTCCCAGTTTACGACACGACCGAGAAGAGCTGGCGGCATTTGAACTTCTTCCAATATGAGGCCTACCTGACCGCCCGGGTGCCTTGGGTGAAGTGCCCCAATGCCGGTTGTTGAGTCAAGCAGGTTCAGGTCCCTTGGGCACGACCCGGCTCCGGCTTTATGCTTCTTTTGAGGCAGTGGTCATGGCCCTGGTTCTAGAGATGCCGGTCAAGGTAGCTGCGGCTCTGTTGGGCGAGCATGATACCCGCATCTGGCGGGTTCTCGATCATTACGTCCAATGTGCCCGTGCGCAAGAGAATCATTCAGAGGTGAAGCGCGTCGGCATTGACGAAACCTCCGCTAGAAGAGGCCAGGACTACATCTCCCTCTTCTTTGATCTGGACTTTCGGCGACTTCTGTTCGGGACCGAGGGAAAGAGTTATGAGACAGTCAGGGCCTTTGCGGAGGATCTCAAGGCCCACAAGGGCGATCCCGCCTACGTTACCGACACCTGCATCGACATCTAAGGCCTTCATCAAGGGGGTGAGCGAAGCCCTCCCCAACGTCGAAATCACCTTTGATCCGTTTCACCTGATTCAGCAGATGAACGACGCTCTGAGTAAAGTGCGTGCGGAAGAGGCTCAGATCTATCCGGAGATGATGAAAGGCAGCCGTTATGCCTACCTGAGAACCCGGAAAACCTGACCGAAAAACAGGATGAGACCTTGCCCGGCTGTCCAACTACCGGCTTAAGACGGCCCAAGCTTATCTTATCAAACTGGCTTTGCAGGATGTTTACTTCGCCACCACTTGCGAGGATGCCCAGGGACGGCTTACGGCCTGGTATAGCTGGGCGATCCGAAGTCAGATTGGCCAAGTCAAGAAAGTCGCCAAAACGATTAAGAACTATTGGAACGGAATCTTGGCCTGGTTCGACAGCAAGCTTTCCAACGGGTTTCCCGAAGCCGTCAACGGCCTCATCCAGGCAACCAAAAGAAGAGCTCGTGGGTATAGCACCATCAAGAATCTGATCAACGTGGGTTACCTCATTGCAGGCAAGCTTGATATCAGGCTACCCACTTGAAACAGCGAGGATCCTGTTGTTTTGTATGATAACTAAACAATATCAGCTGGTTGTCTCTGAAGATTGATCTTTATGTAATTATATTTATAGATCTGCATCTACTTTTGCATAAAGATCGAAGAAAAATTTTTTATCGGTAAAAGATCTTATCGATTTAACTTTCACGACTTGGTGAATTTTTTATTTGTCTCCGGAGT
Organism: Syntrophus sp. (in: bacteria); assembly: GCA_034006265.1. Lineage (GTDB taxonomy): Bacteria > Desulfobacterota > Syntrophia > Syntrophales > Syntrophaceae > Syntrophus. The sequence goes on from JAVETB010000089.1 coordinate 9,046, forward strand.
ATGTGATGCGAAATCTCCGCCTGTTATCTTTCAATCTTAAGGGCTTACGGGATTCAGCGTCATTTTTTTCTTGGATACGATCGCAGCAGGTTGATATAGTTGCTTTACAATATGCAGATTTAGTTAGTCTTGATGAATTAGTTTTTTATACTGGTTTTCCACAAATTCGTGTCGGACAACGTTCCGGTTTAGCTCTGTTAGCTTCTGTGCCGATATTTCAGCAAGTTCAAGAATTTGATCTCGGGGCCGGTGCAAGTTGTCAGGTTGCAGATGTAAGATTTAGTATTTATCGTTTTTTGTTGGTTAATTTAAGGCTTTGTGGTGGGTTTTGGTTTCGACCTCAACAGTTGCACCGTTTATTTGGTCCAGATATTTTTCAGCGTTCTCATTTAGCTTTGCCTTGTATTTTAGTTGGCGATTTTTTTGATGGTATATGGCTTAGTATGTTTAAGCCATTTCAACAAAACCTAAAACGTGTCGCTCCTTTCTGGTGTAGAGCAACATATCCGGCTTGCTTTCCTCTTGTCGCTCGGGACCGTATTTATACGATGAATGGTATTCTGGTAAATCAGGTAGAAATCTTATATTGTATACGAGAGAGATTTTTATGTAGTCACTTACCCTTATTTCTAAATTTTACATTGTCACAGGATTTTATATCTCTACCTGTTGGTTTAAAATTGTTTGATAAATTTAAATCTGTACCGGGAAACACTTTTATGAACTTGCGCTCTGTTGATAATTTTTATGTTGGTTCGTGAAACTATGGCTTGTGATGGAATTTCTCAGATTCTTAATTGTTTGCTGAGTTGTTATCCCCAAGCTGCTTGTTCGTTAAATTTCCAAAATCCGTACGAATTGTTGATTTCAACTATTCTTTCTGCACAAACAACCGATGTTCGTGTAAATCAGGTTACTGAAAAATTGTTTATATATTATTCAGATCCATTTAAATTGGCCTCAGCTAAAATTGATAATGTAGAACAGATTTTGCGGACAATAGGTTGTTACCGTGTTAAGACCCGTAATATTATCTTGTGTGCACAGCAATTAGTTAATCAATTTAATGGCACTGTTCCTAAAAATTTCGAGGAATTAGTTAAGCTGCCTGGAGTGGGCCGCAAAACGGCCAATGTTGTTTTAAGTAATGCATTTAATGTGCCTAGATTAGCTGTTGATACTCATGTCAGACGTGTTAGCTATCGGCTTGGATTATCTGTTTCCACTGATGTTGAAGTAATTGAACAAGATCTTTGTAAAAAAATAATACCAGAGTTATGGTGTAAGGTGTCTCATTTGCTTATTTTTCATGGTCGTAACTGCTGCAAGGCTCGTCGCCCAGCTTGTTCGGAATGTTGTCTAATTTATTTGTGCCCCAAGAATATTCAACCCCAATCCGCAAACCTAAGGAAATGACACTACTGCGTCGATCGTTCAAAAGCCCGTATTTGGGCGGCGATACTTTGACTCTGGCAATGAATAGCAGCCAGATCGTCAAAGAGCTCTTTCAAAATTTTGGCCAAAGACTCAGGATCTTCAAGATCAACCTGAGGTTGTAACCAATAGCCGCCATTAAGGCGTTTACTTTGTCGCCTAAGAGGCCACGGAGCTGATTCCAGCCAAGTCGCCCTTCGGTTTTCTGGTGGCCAATGACAGCTTCTGTGGCGCTTCGTAGCTTCAACTCTCTTTTGATTGTTGGTGAGACATTTCGACGCTGGCCGGAACTGAACACATCGGAATCGGTGACGCCGTGCCCCCGGTAGCCTCGATCGACATAGCAGCGCTCTGGTCTGGTTCCGGTTAACGCTGTGACCTGGTCGAGAGCGCTTTTGAGGGTGTGGCCATCGTAGGGATTGTCTTCGAGCCCCTGGGTGCCAACAATGAAGCCTTCTTTATTGGTTACGCAGATGCCTGAGACGGCAGGCTGGGACATGCTTTTCGATCTGAACCAGCTCAAGGATCTTGACCAGGGGCTTCTCCGGCTCCTTAAACGGATCGGGCAGGCTTTCGTCAAGACAGGGGGACAGCTTTTACTGTACTGTTCCCATCGACCATGATACTTTGGCCTTGAGCGTCATTGGCAATCCCCTGACAGATGTTTGGCGTCGTAACCTAACAATATCAGATGGTTGCTTCTGAGGATCGACTCTTGTGCAATTGCATCAAATATATTCAGAAATCCGCATATATTTTTGCAAGAAGCTCAATTAATTTAGTTAGTTTCCATCCGGAAACCCCGGATTTTTGATGGTCGTTCCCCCGCTGACGGCGGGATAGCAACCAGGGCAGTTGGATTCAAGTCTAAAATTTCGAGAATCCTGTCACCAGTTGCTTTCGATGCGC
>JAVETB010000090.1:0-11246 GCA_034006265.1 Syntrophus sp. (in: bacteria)
CGTTAAATCCTCCGTATTCTCTTTGACTCCCTCTTCCTTTTCATAACCATATTCTCCGAGAACTTCCAGTTGGAACTTCCCCTTGCCCTGGGTGCCCGTATCATCGGTGATCAGGGGGATGGCGGCGAAGGCAGTCGGTGTTGAGGCCGTTAAACAGATCAGCGAGAACAAAATAAAAGGAAAAAGAAATTTTTTCGACATTCGCACTAGAGCCGGCCATACGCGCTTCATGAGACCTCACCTTCCTCGTGAACTTGAAATGTTATGAACTGTTGAATTGTGTTACCAATTGAGCAAAAAAAAATTTTTCGGCCCTTTTGATCTCTTCCCGCCGTTTTTCTTTATTTCCTCCTTTTCCCCGATCAGACTGGTGCTCCATTTTCGTCATAAAACTCAAAGGCCTCTTTCTGTGCCGATCTTCACGAATACACAACACTATTTCAAAAAAACCATTTCAAAGGGCAACGCATCTTTTGTACTGAGATGTGTTACTAAATATATTATCGTGATACGTATCAGGTCCTTCATACCTTGTCAAAGCAATTATCTGAAAACTTATGAAGAACCCTGGCAGGGTGAGGAAAGATTAGTGGAAGAATACAACGGCCCCTTCCACAGCGAAGGAAAATGTACAACTTGCCGGCGGTGCTCAGAAAGCTCACATCCGAAGATCATCAAGGAATTCCGACGCTGGAGCAACGCTCGTCACGAGGAGATGATCCCGGGCGCGGGTGCAGGCGACATAGAGCAGGTGTCGCTCCGTGTTGTAGACCTCTTCCAGATCCGTGTCATCGGCCACTGCCTCAATCCGTTCCTGGAGGGGAACGATTTCGTCATCACAGGCCATCACGGCAACGGCCCTGAATTCCAGACCTTTCGCCAGGTGCATCGTGCTGATCGAGACATGGCCACCCGTCGTTTCGACGTTATCATCAAGAATCTTGAATGGCTGCCCGGCCGTCTCGACAGCCCGACGGCCCCGATCCAATTCCGCTGCCGAACGGACAAAAACACCGATTTCATGAGGTGCCAGCCCCTCGCCGATACGCTCGGTTATCCATCCTCCGACCCCTTTGATTTCATCCTCCTGGCTGTCGAACACCGTGATGGCTGGTTTCGGCCCGTTGAAGACGGAAACGATGCCGCGCCGATCTTCCGTGTTACCGTCCACGTCGGATAACTCGGGTCCAAGGAGGCGGTCGGCCTGCATGCGGATCTGATGTGACGTCCGGTAGTTGATCCGCAGGGTCCGGGACCGTCCCCGGATATCGACGCCCAGTGCCTTCCAGGAGAAGGGTTGTTGGAAGATTCGCTGGCCCAGGTCGCCGGCTAAGAAAAGGCTGTTCGGCCGTCCAGTTCCGAGGGCGGCGATAAACCGCAATGGTTGGATGCCGATATCCTGAGCCTCATCGACCACGATAAAGTCGAAAGGCGGCTTCCGACCATCTCCCAAATGGGCGGCGACATGGTTGAACATGCCGGCCATCGTGACAAGATTTCCGTTCTTCAGGGCTGATTGCACCCTTTCGAAAATCGACCAGAGGACGGCGCGCTGCTTCTCAGGCAGACGCGTTTTCCGGCCCAGACGCCGGGCGTCGCGGTAAGCCTCCCAGGAATCCAGCTGCCAGGCATCAACCACGTCTTCCCACTCCATGATCAGAAAATGGCGTGTAAATTTGTGCCCCCCGACTGCGCCGGCGGCTTCTTCGAGAAGTTGGCGGATCTTTTCCCGTGAGGCAATATGCGGGTGTCCGATGTTCAACTCATGGAGCCGCAAGCCGATTTCATTCAGGGCATGGATCTCCAGACGCTCGCCGAGGCGCGGTTCATGGTGAATCAGACGCCTCAGCTTCGTTTTCAGGGCATGAGCCAGGGTTTCGGAGAAGGTGGTGAGCAGGACCCGGGCCTCGGGATTGGCTCTGGCCAGGAAGACGGCCCGGTGAAGGGCAACGATCGTCTTCCCCGTGCCCGCCGAACCGGAAACCCGCGCGGGACCGCTGAAATCCCGTTCCACCAGTTGACGCTGCGCAGGATGGAGGAAAACCGTCCACTTTTCCCAGGGGTATTCCAGGGCGCGCTCCAGTTCTTCGACATTCTGCATCACGCGAAAACGCCGCTGGGCATCGGGATGAGCGAAGGGATCGGTTCCGGCGGCAAGGGGCGGTGCGGCGTGCGGAGTTGTGCCCGTCGCCAGGCAGAGGAGCGCTTCGGCTGCCTCCCCCGGTAGATGATCGGCCAGTTCCAGCAGAGCATCCTCGTCGGCCCGGCGTACATCATCCAACCATTCGGCTGGCACGCCGTAACCCAGGAGAACCTCGTTCGCAACACCTGCAAAGAGAGGCGCTTTGGGATGAACCTGTTCTTCCCCAAGCGCATAGTGGGGAAGCGAAATCTCTTTTATGGTCTCCCGGATCTCTACCAGTTGCGCCGCGCCGGTCTGCGGGTGCGTCTCCAGCTTCCGCCGTTCCGCCCAGTGATAGGCGTTGTCATGATGGCCGACATAGCACAGGAGCATGCTTTCCGCCGTCCGGTGAACGATGAGCCGGATGTCGCTGCCGACGCGAACGGACCAGAAATTCGGATCCCGGGCCTTGTCCAGCTTATGGAACTTCATGCCCGGACTGGCAGAATTCAACTGGAGGTCAAAGGCCGTCGTCTTGACGAGCTTTTGCTCTTGGTTTTTCAGCTTAGCGAGGCTTTCGGTAAAGGTGTCGGCGATACGGAAATTCATAGGCTCCCACTGTTACGGGGACTGTGGTTTAATAGGCTATGGCGGTATAGAGAGATCAATACTCATCCCCGGGACATGGATGCGCAGCGTTCAGCCCGTCCTGATGTTCATCCCGGAAACAGGGTGTGCCGGACAAGACTAACCAATGTTTTTGACCATTCAAGAATGTGAACCGGTTCTCAATTTAATGCGTAGTTCATGGAGGCGTTGCCGTGCACGATTTAGACTGTCAGCACATTGCGATGCCCTTTCGAGAGACCATGAATCTTGAACGAATCTGCATAATGCCTGATTATAGGCAAGTCCCACTTTGGCCGTAGAGCCCTTCTGCGGCAGAATGTCAGCTTTAATCGCTCTCTTTTTGCCATATCGCCTGATAAGGTTGATGAGGACCTCTTTCGGATCGTCAAGTGATTCCGGCTGCAAGGGAATTCGATGTACGGGAATGCCGGAAAATTCAGCGAATCCCTCTCGATCGGCCAACAACCACGCCTCGGTCTCACGCACAGCAATCCGAAAAAGAAGCATGTCCCGAAAAACGGTCTTGCCACGCCAATCCTCAATCAAAGCCATCGGGCATTCAATCCGATCAAGATCCGTGAACAGCAAGACAGGGATAGAACTAGCTATCTCATTGAAACGTTTTATATTTTGGCGAAGATAACCATTCCCTTTTCTACCCATGCGAACCGTGATCCACATTCCCTGATTTTCTTCTTGAACAAGACGCTCCGCAACCGCCTCACTTAAGGGGTCTTCCGTCACCACAAAAACCCCGATCATTCGAATAGCCTCATCTGGCCCAATTGCTCAATCTTCTTCGGGCGCGTCTGGGGAAGGACCACCTCGGCAATGGAGAAACCGGCATCGAGTCCTTTCCTCTCATCCGCGTTTACCTGCCGCAGTTTCGTCCCTTCTCGCTCCGGTTCCAGTACGATAATGCTGCGAGGATCGATTCCCGTGTTACTTAAGAGTGCCTCACTGTGAGAACTGATGATGATCTGCCGTCGCTGCTTGGTAGAACGCTGAATGCGGTCTATGAGAGCAGGCAACTGTTCTATCACGGCCTGATGGAGTGAAAGTTCCGGTTCCTCAAGAAGGAGCAGAGAATTGCCTTCAAGAAGAGACCAGAGGATGCCGAGAAGTCGCAGTGTGCCGTCGGAGAACTGATTCTCCCGTTGCCAGCCTGCATTAGGGCGGTAATGCTCATACTGGGCTTCCAAATGAGGTTTTCCCGTCACATCGTCCTTTATAAACCGAAGTTCTTTAAAATGAGGGACAGCGGCGGCAAGCGCCCCGTTGATCTTCTTCAAACGCGCATCACGTGTCCGCTGCTGGCATTTGGAAACCCTCTCCAGAAAACCCTGCCCGAAGGGATCGTCTTCCAGGCGGTTCCCACCGATCCTGTCTCCGTACTTGAGCAACTGAGGAACCAGATGAAGGTAAGTGATGCTGCTGAAGAAATCGACGATGTCCCGGAAAGAGGCATTGGTCCTCGTCTGTTCCAAATGCGTTTCCGTCAGCAATATGCTGTCTTTGCTGTCGCTGCTGTCAGGCCGCTTGAGGATTGATTTGTTCTTATGCCAGACTTCCTCTTGGGAAACGAAAAGGCGTTGCGCCCCCTTGCCCTCCGACTTAAACCCAAGCACATACCGCCACACCGGTGAGGGATCATCAGAACGTTCATTGAAGTTTACCTCGATCTTGACCTCCGGGTCCCGCCGGGCATGAAGACAGCGTAGCTTCGTAATGCCGTTCCGGTCTTTCACGGCTTTCTGGAGGCCCCCGCCGTCCGGTTTGCAGATGTCTCGAAGGAACCGCAACGCGTCAAGGAGATTTGACTTTCCCGAAGCATTCGGGCCAATGACATATGAGGTATATGTCAAAGGAGTCTCCGCTTCACGGAAATTCATCCAATTTTTCAATTTCAGGTGCGAGATATACATACTACCGCGGCCTCCTTTAATCTGACAAATTCAACGCCCAGCCTGCCATGCCTATGATCTCTTCATCCACAATTAGATGCCACGTACAATCATACTCAATCCCCGGAATGGATGCAATAGAGCCATTGTGTTACGATTGCTCTATTTTTTCTAATTTATATCTTGAACACTTTCATGACCTCATCCCCTAAATGATTGATCACCTTCACGGCAATGCGGCCGGAGGTGGGTTTGTCGAAGGGGCGGGAGGTGTCACTGTGGAGGGTGGCCCAGGCATCTTCGTTGATTTCGGCCTTGAGGGTGGTTTTGAGGGATTTGTAGGGGTCGTTCGCCCCCAGGAAATAGGCGTGGCGGACGAAGAAGCTCTCCTCGTTGTAGTCCGTGTCGATGAACCAGCAGGCGATCCCTTCGGCCCCATCGCTGCGGACTTCGCCGGTGTTGGGATGGAAGACGTCCACGCCGTTGATCTTCACCTGGATCTGCCCGTCTTTTCCTTGTTCCCCGGGGGCCTCCATGATGTCGATGTCCGGCTCGCCGAAGATGACGAAGAGGTTTCCCTTCCCGGTGTTCTTGAGGTCGTCGGCCATGTGGAGGTCGGCGTTCATCCTTGCCTTGAGGACGGGGATGCGGCCCAGCTTGTTGAACTCCGAGGAATGGGCGTCGTAGTTGAAGGCGCAGGTGATGAGGACGTCGAAGTCGGCGTCGCCGGCCTCGCGGGCCGCGGAGACCAGGTCAGGACGGGAGACGGTGCCGAATTCGGGACCGATGAAGATGGCGGCACGTTTTTCAGCGCCGGTTTCTGCGTTTCCCTCCAGATAGCGACCTTCGGCGCAGATCAGAAAGCCCGGCCAGGGGATCAGGGAGGAAAAGAGACTTAGGGCTTGGATAGCATAAAGATTTTTCATTTACGGCTATGTTTTGTTGAAATCCCTTTTGAACTTTCAACAGGGTATTTATGTCGGTTGATTTCAATTTTTTTTCTGACTACATCCTCAATAGAGATGTTAAGGTCATGGCACAGATAACTGAGAAGAATAGCTACATCAGCTATCTCATGTTCTATCGATAATCTATGTTGCTGAATAATGGTCTCAATTTCGGAGTCCCTAACCCAACGAAATAAATCTAGCAACTCGGCAGCTTCAACACACAGAGCTGCACTTAGATTGCGAATTGTATGAAATTGTTCCCAATTCCTCTCTTGACGAAATGCAATCAGTATATCCAGAAGTGTTTCTGAAATCATGGATTGCTCCTTTGTTATAGTTATGCCTGAAATCTGTTTTTAAAGTGCCATTCCAAGTAATCTGGATCGGGACGCATTGTTGGATGTGTCGGTACAACCGACAACGGGTTATTATCAAGTCTATAGTAGACTTTGCCGTTGAACCATTCCTCTTTGATTCGTGGACTGATTCTGACTCGAAGATCTGGTGTAACACTGACAAGGCCGGCGTCGAAAAGTCGGTGGAAGTCAGCTCGAAGTAAAAGCCCGTTCCGGACATCATGTCTACCATCCTCCGAATACGGAATAATATGAGCTGCTTCCAGTGCTATTAATGTACTTTCTCCTGTAATGGCGCAACGTCTTTGATAAGCATCAGTGACTAAAACTCTGAAAGCAGATTGTCCCAATCTTGGCCTGACTTCAGTCGGAGAACCATATTTTTCAACCGGCTCAGCAACTCGAAGATCATCATTCAAAATATCTATTGATCTCATACGCTGCTGCACATCACTCCATATTTCCTTCCCTGCGCCTCTGCTTGAATCGTACATCTTCCCACGCACAATGTTTGGTGACCAATCGGGAGGGTCGGCAATCCATTCCTCTTGGTTAAAGAAGAATGGAGTTGTAAGAACATTGCATCCAATTTGACCATCACTACGTTTATTTGCCGTCAATGGAGAAATCAGCGTTCGAAGCTCATCAAGTGAAGAACAGCCATTTTTTTGTCCAAACACCTCCCACGCAAAACTTAGTGGTAGTAGACTGTATTTGACGAAGAATCCTCCGCCTGCAATGTGATTATATGGACGCTTGAGTTTGAACAGGAATGGAAGTCCAATGTAATCTCCTGTAAAGGGAGGTTTACCACTTGGTTGCCAAAAATTGATCTCATCAGGGCGTAACTGTGAAAGGAACTGATACCATTTGTTATCCGTAACCCCAACCCAAAATTTCATTCTACGCCTCCGTTGGTTGTCAAATTTTAACACTAAAATGAGAATGAATAATGTTTTTGGTTACCATTACTACAATTAACGTCTGGTTAGGCCATGCCAGATAGCCAGTTCTGACCAGTCCTGCTCATCCTTGCTGCGCCACGCTCAAAGGCAACGCGGACGGGGCTCTCTTCCTCCTTCTGCATCACCGACTGGTATTCGGCGGTGGGGATGTTCTTCCGCTGGGCCGCCTCGTGGGTAATGGATTCGATGGATTTTATGCTTTCCTTCTTGGCCATGTGTTTATCCCTATTTCCTTATCTGTCCTGTCGGTCTCGTCTGTGTAGGCTGAAATATGAAAGGGTAGAAAAATTTCCCTTGCTGTACTCCGTCTTTCCGATCATCATCACTCTGGTGAGAAGTTGGTCAAGTATCCATCAAGTACCCATACTGACCCTAACCATTTGTTTTCATGGCTTTAATAAGAAAGAAACCGTTACTTTTACGTGCCTCAGTCAACTACCCGTCAACGAAATCCTCAGGCCCAGAAGGGAACATATTTTCTCAATTTCATCGCCGAATCCTCGTCATAGAGCTTGATGACTCCTGCCTCCACGGCCTTTCGTAATAACTTTCCAATGTCCACCCTTGGTCGGCCCGACACATTTTAGGCTTTTCCCCGGCGTTTTCCCCGACATTTATCCCGACGGTATGGCAAAGGCCGCTATCTCCGAGGCGAGGGAATCGGTATTCTTCACCGTGAACTTGAACTGAGTGTGGAGCGGCGAAGATCGCCCGTATGGATCAGGTTCAAATCCACGCCTTCGCCGATAATCCCTTGATTCTGGGTAATGGTCGGACCGACGAGGTCAGGCGTCAGTTCCATGATCGAATCCGCAGTGAAGACGGCACTCAATCGCTCTTCGGGCAGTTCGACCCGGTAGCCGGCAACACGGGGGAAGCGGATTTCCAGGGAGTCGCGTTCGGGACGCATGGCCTTGACGCGGACGGTCTCGCGGGGAGGCTGGGGTGGCGCGACAACCGGCTTGGCGGTGAAGTCGAAGGGCACCCCCAGTACCTCGGCATATTCCACATTGAAGAGGTTGTCTTCGTTAAGATCGTAGGACTGGCGGCGCAGGGCGCGGCCGATGACCTGTTCGCACAGAAGCTGGGTGCCGAAGGCGCGGACGCCCAGGACATGGGTGACGGTGTTGGCGTCCCAACCCTCGGTGAGCATGGAAACGGAGACGACGCAGCGAATGGAATCGCCCAGGCGGCCAGGCTTGCCGACAGTGTTCATGACTTCCCGGAGCAGATCGTGGTCGGTGAGGTTCTCCGCCTGTCGGCGGTCGCCGGTGCGTTCCACGATTTCCCGGCGGAAGCGGTCGATCTCCGGAGAGGCGATCTGGCGGAAATGATCATCTAGGGCTTCGCCGGATTCAAGCTGTTCGCTGTCGATCAGGAGCGTCCGGGGGCGGGCAAGCTGGCGCCCATATTCGTCGTAGTTTGAAAAGAGCGGGAATTTCCCGAGGAAGGGCGGCGGGGTGACGCCATCCTCGCGGGGAGGGTGCTCGAAACCGGCCATGTAATCGTACACCAGCTTGGAGATGGCCGTGTTCTGGAAAACGACGATGAAACACGGCGGCAGTTGAACGCCGCTTTTCTTCCAGAGGTTAAAGGTCTTTTCGTAGTGCCCGTAGAGGGCCTCCAGCGCCGTCTGGAGACGGGTGGGCAGTTTCAGGGGATCGAGACCCGCCGCCTTGCCCCGGCCTTTCTTGGGCATGTCCTTGCTGATATGCTCCCAGAGGTTCCGGAACATGGGCATCTCCCCGCCGGGGATGTTGTCCGCCACCGGCACGCGCGGCAGTTTGACGATGCCGCATTCGATGGCGTCCATCAGGGAGAAGTCGTTCATCGTCCAAGGGAAGAGGGTGCCTTCGGCGTAACCGGAACCGCTGAGAAAAAACGGCGTCGCCGACAGATCGAAGACGCGGGCGATACCCAGCTTGCGGTTGACGGCTTCGAGGCCGGAGATCCAGAGCCTTGCCGCCTCCGTGTTCCGTTCCGCTTCTTTCCGTTCGTCTCCCTTCAGGTCCTTCCCCTCCGCAGCTTCAGGTTTGGCGCGATAGCAGTGATGGGCCTCGTCGTTGAAGACGACGATGTTCTTCATTCCCATCAGATCGGGCATGACCCGCTGGATCATCTGGCCTTCCGTTTCCAGCGTGTCCAATGCCGCGCCCTGCCGTCCCTGGAGGAGCAGGCGGCCGCCTTTCGAAAGTTCCACCCGTTCACGGAGCTTGAAGGCGTGGAAGTTCGTGATGACGATCTTGGCCCGTTCCAGATCGGACAGCATATCACCCGGGACAAGTTCGCGGTTCTGGTAATAGCTGTCCGGATCATTCGGCCGGAGGACGCGGAGGCGATCGCGGATCGTCAGGCCGGGCGTGACGACCAGAAAGCCGCGGGTAAACTTCCGGCTGTTGGGACGGCGAACGGCATTGATCGTCTGCCAGGCGATCAGCATGGCCATGACGGCGGTCTTGCCCGTGCCCGTGGCCAGTTTCAGGGCCAGGCGCATCAGATCCGGATTGGCGCCGTGGTTGGCGTCGGCCAAATGGTCCAGAAATATTTTCCCGGCCTTTCCGGAACCGGGGGCGACCTCTGTCAGCCAGATGGCCGTTTCGACTGCCTCAATCTGACAGAAAAAGGGCCGGATATTGTTGAAGGGATGATGCCGCCAATGCTTCAGCAGGCGGGTGGTTTCAGGAGTCACCTGCCAGTCGTTCGGGTTTGGCAGGCTACGCCACTCGTCCACGCGGCTTCGGAGAAGATTGATGATCGGCGTGGGGTCATACTGCTGCTCCTGGGTGGAAAGCCCTTTGCCTTCGTCGAAGACAAGATCCGCCTGGGCTGCGGCGGCCTTGCGTTTCCGGGGTTTGGGGATGGGAGTGATGTATTCCGCCTTCCGGCGTCTCTCGATAATCTGCTGGGTCGGCTGGCCCAGTTCATCAAGTTCCCAGTGCCGGGAAGGGTATTCATACGGGGAGTTGAGAATAGGCCGTTCGAAGAATCGATTGTCCATGGTTAGCCGATCTCCTGCTTTGAATAGCGCTCTTTTAAGATCAGTGGAAGAAATTGATGGGCACTTGATACACCAATTCTGAAAAACTAGCAAGATATCATGGCATTATGATGAAAAAGATTCGACGCTCGGCGGAAATAATGCGATGTTAAGAAAAGAGCGGGAGGAAGAATCCTGTCTTGCTGAAGCCTGTTTGATGAGATATAAGCACAGACAGAGATTTCCGGATGACCACGGTCCAGATGCTTGATCATGACTTTTCTCTCGAGGAGTATTACCTGGTGGCTGTTTTAACTGTTCTTCTTCAAATGCCGGACATCCGGGATGCGGATGAACCGGTGCTGCGTTTTTTGAAGGATCCCCCGCTCGTCAAGACCATCTGGATCTCTTCCCGATCTTCGGGTCGGCAATTGGCTTCCCCAAAGTGCCGGACGGTCCCACCGGCGGTGCTGAATAACGGCGATTCCCTGAATGCCCTTCTCGACCGGATCGACACCCCGTGGCTCTTGATCATTCCGGATGCCCTGGGTCTGGACATTCCCCCTTCGTCCCTGGAGCGCCTGCTGGAGGTCGCTGAACTGACCGGGGCTGGTCTGGTGTATGCGGATTTCCGGGAACGGAGGAAAGACGGGCATATGGTGGATCACCCTCTGTTGGATTATCAGTTGGGGAGCATCCGGGACACCTTCGACTTCGGTCCTCTGATGCTCTTTTCCGTCCCGGCGATTTCTCAGGCTCTGAATTCCCGGGGGGCGATTTCCTCTCTGAATACGGCAGGGCTTTACGACCTTCGGTTGAAACTGTCCCTCAACTCCGCTTTCTTCCACCTTCAGGAATTTCTCTGTACCCGTGCGGAAATCGATGACCGCAGCAGCGGTGAAAAACTCTTCGATTACGTCCGAGCCGATCAGCAGAAGATTCAGCGGGAATTGGAAACTGTGGCGACGGCCCATCTGAAGGGTCTCGGTGCCTATCTCGCTCCTGAATTCGATATGCCACCCCCGAGCCTTCAGGATTTTCCTGTGGAAGCCAGCGTAGTTATCCCCGTGCGCAACAGGAAGAGGACCATTCTTGAAGCCGTGAACAGCGCCCTTTCCCAGAAAACGGATTTCCCCTTCAACGTGATCGTCGTGGACAACTTTTCTTCCGACGGGACCAGCGAACTCCTGGCCGAGCGGGCAAAGGATTGTCCCGGGCTGAAGCATCGCCTTCCGGAACGGCTCGATCTGGACATCGGCGGCTGCTGGAACGCCGCCATAGGAGATCCTGCGTGCGGACGCTATGCCGTCCAGCTCGATTCGGACGACCTATACAGCCGTCC
>JAVETB010000009.1:0-58890 GCA_034006265.1 Syntrophus sp. (in: bacteria)
GTTGCCTCCGAGACCGTAAGCGACTTTCCCAGCTCCGTGTTGCTGACTCTGCCGTCCGATTGAAGAATCGCAATGATCTTTGCGTCAAGTTCATCCATGTGTCTTTTTTCAGCTGTCATAAGATCGTCTTTTTTTTAACGCCATAAGCGGAAGCTCACCGTGGTCTAATAGAGTTTATCCAGTTCTTCCTGGCTCATCGTGAAGATATGTTCGGGACCTGGGAAGGCCCCCGTCTTCACATCCGCCTTGTACTGGATAACGGCATCCCGGATCATGGGCGTGAGGTTGAGGTACTGTTTCGCGAACTTGGGAATGAACCGTTCAAAGAGGCCGACCGTGTCGTGATACACGAGAACCTGGCCGTCGCAGTCTTTCCCCGCACCGATGCCTATGGTAGGGATCTTCAGCTCTGCCGTGATCCTTGCCGCCAGGGTATCCGGTATGCATTCAAAAACGATCATGAAAGCCCCTGCCTCTTCAAGATCCTTGGCGGATTGTATAAGCTTCCTGGCCCCTTCCGCGTCTTTTCCCTGCACTTTGAACCCGCTGAGCATGGTTGCCGTCTGCGGAGTCAGGCCGATATGAGCGCAGACAGGTATCCCGGCTCTGACGATCGTTCGGATGGTGGAGGCAAAATCACTTCCCCCTTCCAGTTTCACGGCGTCGCATCCAGCCTCCTTGATGAAACGCCCGGCATTTTCAACTGCCCTCTCATCGCTTCCCTGGTAGGACATGAACGGCATGTCTGCTAGAATAAAAGCGCTCTGAATCCCCCTGGCGACCGCCTTGGACATGAACAGCATCTCCTCCATGGTCACGGGAACGGTTGATTCATATCCCAGGGCAACCATGCCCCCGGAATCTCCAACCAGTACCGTGTCGATCTCTGCCTGATCCAGGATCCTTGCCGTCGGATAATCGTAAGCCGTGAGCATGGTGATCTTCTCTTTCTTCTGTTTCTTCTGCTGCAATTCAGCAATGGTAACCTTTTTTCTGGTCATGTTTTATCTCCCTCCAAAAAGCGTATAAGGTCAACTCCTGTAAGATCACAACGAGCATCCAGTCCTATGTGGGCCTTTATTGCTGTCATGGCCACGAAGACTCACGGCATGTACCTGCCTCGACAGGGCCTTCCAGGTTCCTGGATGGGGCTATTATTCGATATTCGATATATTTGTCAATATATATTTCGATTAGTATTAAATATATTTTTAATAGCTGCGATATTAGCAGGGCCGCTTGGGTTGAAAAGTGACCGGCAGGCTTATTTGGAAAAAGCGCATCCTATCTCGTTTCTGTAGGCGGTCGTTACGAACGCTTTGAAAGATTGCTATGATCCTGAAATCAAGAGTGAAAAAGAGGGGTGGTGAGAAGGGCTGCCGAGGTTGACGGAATACAGCCGGCCATGCAAAGTCACGGAACTACGGAATGTTCCGACAGGTTATTACTGTGGTAGCGGCATCCCTGCCGGGCATCCCGCCGCTCCATCTCCCGGTCGATGGCGTTGAGAATGACCATTTTGTTGGTAGCCCAGGCGGGGGCCAGGTAGATATCGGCATAACCGTCGGCCGTCAGGCGCTGAATGACCATCTCCGGCGGCAGGATTTCCAGGACATCGCAGACCGTCCGGACATACTCCTCCTGGCTCCAGAGGCTGAAGCCTCCCCTCTGATACTCTTCCCCAAGGGCCGTACCCTCCAGAACCAGCAGGGAATGGATCTTGATCCCTGCGATCGGCAGGGAGGCCAGGGTTTGCGCCGTCTCCAGGACATCCTCGGGAGTTTCGCCGGGCAGGCCGACGATGATGTGGGTGCAGATCAGCAGATCCTCATCGGCGGCCCGCTTCACGGCATCAAGAAATTCAGCCGCCGTATGGCCCCGATTGATCCGCAGCAGCGTTGTGTCGGAAATCGACTGCAGTCCGTATTCCAGCCAGACATGAGCATTCCGGGCGTAGCCCTTCAAGAGATCCAGGACATCGTTGGGTACACAATCGGGGCGGGTTCCCACCGAAAGGCCGATGACGTCTTCCTGGGCCAGGGCCTCGTCATAGAGGCGCTTCAAGCGGTCGCAGGGGGCGTAGGTATTGGTGAAGGTCTGGAAATAGGCGATGAACTTTTTTGCCCCCTTGCGGTTCCGATAGAATTCTCTCCCCCGCCGGATCTGTTCGCTGACGGAGGGCAGAGGCCCTTCCCGGCGGAGGCGCGATCCCCGCCCGTCGCAGTAGGTACATCCCCCCGTCCCCCGTGAGCCGTCCCGGTTCGGGCAGGTGAAGCCGGCGTCCACGGGCAGTTTATACACCGTACAACCGAAGCGGTTTCTCCAGTAAGTTTTCAGGTCACAATAGCGTTTCAGGCGGTTTTCCGGCTGCGATGCGGACACGAAATACGGTCTCCCTCTTGTAATTTTTACGCTTTATACTATTATAGGCCTCCCCTTTTCAAGGGGGCATTGTCGAAGCGAAGAATCGCTTCGATAGTTCCGGAAAGAGACAACGATGAAGCAATTTGACGTGATAGTCGTAGGGGCCGGCCACGCCGGCTGCGAGGCGGCGCTGGCGGCATCCCGGATGGGGTGCGAAACCCTCCTGCTCAACATCAATCTGGATTCCATCGCCCTGATGTCCTGCAACCCCGCCATCGGCGGACTGGCCAAGGGGCAGCTTGTCAAGGAGATCGATGCCTTGGGCGGCGAGATGGGCAGGGTGGCGGACAGAACCGCCGTTCATTTTCGCATCCTCAACGCCTCCAAAGGGCCAGCCGTCCAGTCATCCCGGGTCCAGTGCGACAAGCAGCTTTACCGGCTGACCATGAAATCCATCGTGGAACGGCAGCCGCGGCTTCATCTCCATCAGACCCTCATCGATCGTCTCCTCATCGAGGATGGGCGGGTCACCGGCGTGGTGGACCACACGGGCGTTTCCTACGGGGCCAAGGCGGTGGTCATCACGCCCGGTACCTTTCTCAACGGGCTGATCCATGTCGGCACAGCGCACTATTCGGCGGGAAGGGCCGGGGAGATGGCTTCCCTGCCCCTGGCTCAGTGCCTCTGTGATCTCGGCTTTGAAATGGGCCGGATGAAGACCGGAACGCCGCCGCGCCTGAAGGCCTCGACAATCGATTTCTCCCGTCTGGAGCGGCAGGACAGCGATCCCGCCTTTGAACCCTTCTCTCTGTCTACGGAACGTCTGGGAGAAAATCGGCTTCCCTCCTATTTTGGGTACACGACCTCGGAAACCCACCGCCTGATCCGGGAAAATATTTCATGTTCCCCTCTCTATTCTGGGGCCATCAAAGGAGTCAGCGCCCGCTACTGCCCGTCCCTGGAGGATAAGGTGATGCGCTTTGCCGACCGGGGGCGCCATCCGGTGGTGCTGGAGCTGGAGGGACTGGACACGGAAGAGGTTTATGCCAAGGGGCTGGGCAACAGCCTGCCCCTCGATCTCCAGGAGCGGATCGTCCACAGTGTGCCGGGTCTGGAAGAGGCGGAGATCATGCGCTCAGCCTATGCCATTGAATACGATTTCGTTCAGCCGACGCAGCTTCACCATACGCTGGAAACGAAGAAAATCCGGGGGCTTTACCTGGCCGGCCAGATCAACGGTACGTCGGGATACGAGGAGGCCGCCGCACAGGGGATGTGGGCGGGAATCAATGCCGCCCTGGCGGTGCAGGGCCGTCCGCCTTTTGTTCTGGATCGCTCGGAGGCGTATATGGGCGTCTTGATCGATGATCTTGTAACCCAGGGCGTGGATGAGCCTTATCGGATGTTTACCTCCCGGGCGGAGTACCGGCTGATCCTCCGGGAGGACAATGCCACCCTCCGACTGACCCCCAGGGGTTTCGATCTGGGGCTGATCCCGCCTGAACTTTTCGGGCGGATTTCCGATCGGATTCAGAGGATTTCGAAAGGGATAAAGCGTCTTTCCTCGCTGCGGATTTATCCCGGTGCAGAGGTGAATTCCAAGCTGGAGAAAAAAGGGAGCCCGGCCATCAAAAACCCCCTTTCCCTGTTTCAGCTTCTCAAGCGCACCGATTTCTCCTGGGAGGATCTTGAGCTCTTTCGGGATGTTCCGGATTTTCCAGATGATGTTTTCGCGGATTCCGACAGGCACGTCCGGAAGCAGATCGAAATTGAAGCGAAATACGAGGGATACATTTCCCGCCAGCGGGAAGCCGTCGCCAGGATGAGGAACCTGGAAAGCCGAAGGATTCCCGATGGATTCGATTATTCGGCTGTTCCGGGACTGTCCAATGAATTGAAGATGAAGCTTTCCAGAATAGAGCCGGAGACTCTTGGGCAGGCCCGGCGCATCACCGGGATGACCCAGGCCGCCCTGGCTGCTGTTCTGATCATGATCAAGAAAAGGGAGCAGGAGATGAGAGGACCGGCTCCTGCTCCGTCCCCGTCAGGTTGATTCCATCCTCTCCCTGTCCCCGTCGTTTCCCGTATGGTCACGGTGTTCACATTCTTCTCCCCGGCGGCCGCTTTGGCTTCATAATTGCGTTATCTTCCCTGAAACGGGCGCCATGCGCGGGAAGTCCGTTCCGGGTTGCCGTTCAAATCTCCCGTACAGCCTGAGGAGAGGGATGCGGCTTCCGCGCAGCCGCAACGTTTATGGAATCCCGGTACATGAAAAACGCATGCATTCAGGCAGTTTATCAAGCAGCGGTCCCTTTATCCCGGAATGAACATCGGATAAAAATTTATGGCGCCATTCCTGGAAATAATCTTGCGGATGCTTCGAGATGCTGTTACAAAAATGTATCGATGTTCTGAAGCAATTCTGATAGTGGTGATGGGAACGTGAGCAGTCATAATTATGAAGAACTGGCGGCACTGCACGCCATTGCCAAAACCCTTGCCCAGCCTGGGGAATTTCGGGATCAGCTGGAGCAGGTTCTTCAAGCCATGAACCAGCGGGTCGGCATGCAGCGGGGGATGATTTCCCTGCTGGACCGCGAAACGGGTGAAGTCTGGCTTGATGTGGCCCATGGGGTCGATATTCAGGGAATGGAGGTTTCTTACGCGCCCGGAGAGGGCATCACCGGGAAAGTGGCCCAGACGGGCCGCCCAATGGCCGTAGCCAATCTCGGACAGGAGGCGCACTTTCTCGACCGCACCGGCGCGCGGCGCTTTATCAACCGTTCGGACCTTTCGTTTCTCTGCGTGCCGATTGTCTATGACGAACGGGTTGTCGGAGTCTTATCGGCGGATAAGGCCGTCCGCCAGGTTGAGGATCTCGACCGGGAACTGGCCATGCTTTCCTCCATCGCCGAACTCATCGCCAAAAGCGTTCACAGCCGCGCCCTGGAAGAGGATAACCGGCGTCTTCGGGATATGCTGGGGCGCTCTACCATCACCCATTCCGAGATCATAGGCCATTCCAAGGTCATGCAGGAAGTTTTTGGTCTGATTGTCCAGGTGGCCGATTCCAATGCGACCGTATTGATCAACGGGGAAACGGGAACGGGGAAGGAACTGGTCGCCCTGGCGATTCATAACCGCAGCCCTCGGCGCAAGGGGCCGCTCATCCAGGTCAATTGCGCCGCCATGCCGGATACTCTCATCGAAAGCGAGCTCTTCGGCCACGAGAAGGGGTCTTTTACAGGGGCCTTTCATCACCGCCGGGGCCGTTTTGAGGAGGCCCACGGAGGGACTATTTTCCTCGATGAGGTCGGCGAACTGTCCGCAGCGGCGCAGGCAAAGCTGCTCCGGGTGATACAGGAGAAGAAATTCCAGCCCTTGGGGGGCTCCCGGGTCGTCTCCGTGGATGTCCGCATCATCGCCGCCACCAACCGGGACCTGGAGCAGGATGTGGCCTCGGGCCAGTTCCGGGCCGATCTCTATTACCGGCTGAATGTCTTTCCCCTTTACCTTCCGCCCCTTCGGGAGCGGGGCAGCGACATCATCCTCCTGGCGGACCACTTTATCATGAAGTACAATAACGAGCTGGGGAAATCCATCAAGACCATTTCCAATGCCGTTCTGGAAGCCTTTTTGAGCCACCCCTGGCCCGGCAATGTCCGGGAGCTGGAAAACTGCATCGAGCGGGCGGTGCTCCTGGCAACGGGATCTTCCATCGAAACGGTCCACCTGCCCCCCTCGCTTCAGACTCGGAGTCGCGAAGGGGAACGAAAAGAGTCCGGCAAGCTCAATGCCATGATTGAAGCTCAGGAGCGGGGTATGATTGTGGACGCTCTGAAGGAAAGCCGGGGAAACCAGAGCCAGGCCGCCCGAATCCTTGGGACGACAAAGCGGATCATTCAATATAAAATCCAGAAGCTCGGAATCGATCCCCGGAGATTCAAGGCGAAATATGCAAGCCCCTCCTCACCCCGAGATTGAGGCAGGAAGACAAGAGAAGATCCGGGACAGCCGGGATCGGACAAATTTGTTTTCTTTGAGATTTTATATACAATTTTGTTTTGTTCATTCCTGGCATTTCTTTTCTTGAAAAAAAGAACTTCCTGTTGCCGCCAGAGATTTTATCCATTGATATCAGGTTGTATTTCATAAGCTGACAGGCCAGGTGAGGGTGAGGCGAGGTGACCGCGTGTCGCGGGGGGTCATCTGGAGCCGGGACAGATTCCATGCAGGCGTCCGTCACGAAGAAAAGCGCCCTTCCGTGAAGGAAGAGAAGCCTGACTGCGCTTTGTGATGGGGTTCTCACGGCAGCGTCAGGCCCATGCTTGAGTCTCTATGGCACGCTTTTGGCCTTTTCTATCGTGTCCTGTTCAAATGAAGTCGATACAAACTGATTTTTGAGGTGAAATGGGATTTTGGCCCGCTGACGTATGAAGAAAGGAGGCGCCAATGTTCAACTGCCAAACGAAGGAAGAAGTTCATAAGATCGTCAGGCAACAAAACGTGAGTTTCATACAGTTCTGGTTTACCGATGTCCTGGGGGTGCAGAAAGTCTTCAGCGTGACCCCTTCGGAACTTGAGGAGGGCATGACGGAAGGGATGGGTTTTGACGGGTCTTCCATCGAAGGCTTCTGCCGCATTGAGGAAAGCGACATGATTGCCATGCCGGATCCGACCACCTTTCAGTTGATTTCCTGGCGGCCGTCGGAGCGCCCGGTGGCACGTATGATCTGCGATATTCTGAATCCGGACGGAACGCCCTACCAGGGGGATCCCCGCTATGTCCTGAAGCGGGCCCTGAAGAAAATCACGGAACAGGGATACACCTTCTATGTCGGTCCGGAACTTGAGTTTTTCTACTTCACCAACGATAAATCCCCGGAATTTCTTGACAGAGGCGGATACTTCGACGGCCTGCCCGTGGATGTGGCCACGGATCTGCGCAGGCAGACCATATTCGCCCTCCAGGAGATGGGAATCCGCGTCGAATACTCCCATCATGAAGTGGCGCCGAGCCAGCATGAAATCGATCTCCGTTATGATGAGTCCCTCCGCATGGCGGACAAAGTGATGACCTACCGGACGACCGTAAAGGAGATCGCCCGCCAGAACGGATTTTACGCCACCTTCATGCCCAAGCCGATCTTCGGGGAAAACGGTAGCGGGATGCACACCCACCAGTCTCTCTTCATCGGGGATAAAAATGCCTTCTTTGATGGAAGCGACGCGTATCATCTCTCCACCCTGGCAAAGCACTACATTGCCGGGCTGATGAGGCATGCCCCTGAAATTACGGCGATCTGCAATCAGTGGGTCAATTCCTACAAGCGCTTGGTGCCTGGCTACGAAGCGCCGGTCTATGTATCCTGGGCGCGGCGCAACCGTTCCGCCATGATCCGCGTTCCCATGTATAAACCGGGAAAGGAGCAGGCGACCCGCATCGAGTTCCGTTCCCCCGACCCGGCATGCAACCCCTACCTGGCCTTCGCCGTGATGCTGGCCGCCGGATTGAAGGGGGTGGAGAAGGGCTATGATCTGCCGGAGCCTATTGAAGAGGACATCTTTGAAATGAACGAAAAAGCCAGGGAGGAGGCCGGCATCCGCTCTCTGCCCGGCAGCCTCTACGAGGCGATTGTTGCGGTGTCCGCGAGTGAACTGGTCCGGGAGACCCTGGGAGACCACATCTTCGAGAAATTCGTGGAAAACAAGAAGCTGGAATGGGATCGATTCCGTACGCACGTAAGCCGCTACGAAATTGACCGCTATCTGCCGATGCTTTAAGGATCTGCAGAAACGGCTGCTCCGTCATTTATGCTGTTGCATTATCCGGACGGGTGCTGATATAAGAAGCGAAACAAAATTATTTAATAGCAAATGATTCCAAGTAGATAGTCCATAGCCAAGCAGCGGCGGCCGGTCATCGGCGGCTGGCGGTGAATGGAATGTTAAACGGCATCCGCCTTGTTCTCCTGCGGGAGTTTCACAGGTGGTCAGAGAATTGGGGGAAAACCGGGTGACCCTGTTGCGAAAGCAGAAAGCAGCCTTGCTGGTTCTGGAAGACGGTAGCGTCTTCCGGGGGGAGGTCTTTGCAGGGGGCGGCGAAGTTCTGGGCGAAGTCGTCTTCAATACGGGAATGACAGGGTACCAGGAAATCCTGACCGATCCTTCCTATAAGGGGCAAATCGTGACCATGACCTATCCGCTGATCGGTAATTACGGGATCAATCCCCGGGACATGGAGTCTGCCGGCATTTGCCTGGAAGGGCTGATTGTCCGCGAGTATTCGGATTTTCCCAGCAACTGGCAATCCAGTCAGACCCTCAAGTCCTTCCTGGAGTCCGAGGGGAAGCTGGGAGTGGAGGGGCTGGACTGCCGCGCCCTGACCAGGCGTCTGCGTGTCTATGGGGCCATGCGCGGCGTATTGAGCTCGGAAACGTCGGATATCGAACATCTGCTGCAGAAGGTGCGGGCCTATCCCGGTCTCGTGGGGCGGGATCTGGTCCGGACTGTCGGATGCCGGCAGCCTTATCGCTGGGTTCGGGGATGCGCCGAAAAGGCGGATCCGGACCGGCTGGCGGAACAGGTTGAACATCTGAGGGTGGTCGTTCTGGACTGTGGGGTCAAATACAACATACTCCGCTGTCTGGAAGAGGTCGGATGCGAGGTGGTTGTCGTGCCCGCCGGCTCGTCTTCCACAGAGATCCTGTCCTGGTCTCCCGACGGGCTGCTCCTGTCCAATGGGCCGGGGGATCCGGCCGCGCTGCCCCATATTGTGGCCACCGTCCGGGAGCTTTTGGGAAAACTTCCGATCTTCGGCATCTGCCTCGGGCATCAGATCCTCGGACAGGCCGTGGGCGCCCGCACGGAAAAAATGAAGTTCGGCCATCACGGGATCAATCAGCCGGTTCGGCAGAAGCGGACGGGGAGGGTGGAGATTACTTCCCAGAATCACGGTTTTGTCGTCCTGCCGGAATCCCTACCCTCCGAGCTGGAACAGACCCATGAAAACCTGAACGACGGAACCTCCGAGGGGATTGCCTATCCGTCCCTTCGGGCCTCGAGCGTCCAGTATCATCCCGAAGCGGCGCCGGGACCGCAGGATGCGTTTTATCTTTTTAAATCCTTTATTGAAACCATGTCTTCAGAGAAGAAGCGCGCGCCGCGGAAACCTTCCTGAAGGCAGCGAGGCATCTATCATGATTCTTATTATCGATTTCGGATCCCAATACAACCAGTTGATCGCCCGCCGGGTCCGGGAGCTGGAGGTGTACTGCCAGATCGAACCCCCGGACATTTCCCTGGAGGCGATCAAGGTGCTCAATCCGGAGGGGATCATTCTCTCCGGGGGGCCGGCAAGCATTTACGAACCCGCCAGCCCGCGGGTGGACAAAGGCATCTTCGAGTTGGGCATTCCCATTCTCGGCATCTGCTACGGGCTGCAGTACATGGTGGACTGCCTGGGCGGCAAGGTAATCCGGTCGGCCAAGCGGGAGTACGGCTTTGCCGAACTGCACGTGATCCGGCGGGAGGGGGGCGGAATCTTTTCGGGCGTCGCCGAGAACACCCGCTGCTGGATGAGCCACGGGGACACGATCGACCGGCTGCCTGCAGGATTTGAAATCACCGCGGAAACAGCCAATACCCGGATTGCCGCCGTTGCGGATTTGAAGCGGCGCTTGTACGGATTCCAGTTCCATCCTGAAGTCGTGCACACTCCGGAAGGGAAAAAGATGCTGGAAAACTTTCTCTTTTTCATCTGCGACTGCGGGAAAAGCTGGACCATGGCCTCCTTTGTCCGAAATTCCGTGGAGGAGATCCGCGCCACGGTGGGAGACCGTCGCGTCGTCCTGGGATTGAGCGGTGGCGTGGACTCTTCCGTCGCGGCGCTGCTTCTCCACCAGGCCATCGGAAACCAGTTGACCAGCGTCTTTGTCGACAACGGCCTGTTGCGCCAGGGGGAAGCGGAAAAGGTCCTTTCTCTGTTCAAAAAGCATTTTCACATGAACATCCGGTTCGTCCGGGCCAGGGCCCAGTTTCTTGCCGCCTTGAAGGGTGTTGAGGATCCGGAACGGAAGCGCAAGATCATCGGGCGGGTCTTTGTCGAGGTCTTCGACAGCGAGGCACACAAGATCCGGGATGTGGACTATCTGGCCCAGGGAACCCTCTACCCGGACGTCATTGAATCCCGCTCGGCCTTTGGAGGCCCTAGCGCCGTGATCAAGTCCCACCACAATGTGGGCGGCCTTCCCCGGCGGATGAAAATGAAGCTCATCGAGCCTTTGAAGCACCTCTTCAAGGACGAAGTGCGCCTCCTGGGAAGGGAGCTGGGCCTTCCCGACGAGATGATCTGGAGGCATCCCTTTCCCGGCCCCGGTCTCGGCATCCGGATCATCGGCGAAGTCACGGCCAGGCGGCTGGCCCTCCTACGCAAGGCCGACGCCATTCTTCTGGAGGAGATCAAGGCCGCCGATTACTATCGTAGACTCTGGCAGTCTTTCGTGATTCTGCTGCCCCTGAAAAGCGTGGGGATCATGGGGGATCAGCGGACCTACGAAAACATTGCGGCCATCCGGGCCGTCACCAGCGATGACGCCATGACGGCGGACTGGGCGCGGCTGCCCCATGAACTGCTGGGACGCATCGCCAATCGGATCATCAATGAAGTCCGCGGGATCAACCGGGTCGTCTACGACATCAGCTCCAAACCTCCAAGTACGATTGAATGGGAATAATCAAGAAGAAATTTTATGCCGAAGCGGAAAGACCTTAAAAAGATCCTGATCATCGGTTCCGGGCCGATCATCATCAGCCAGGCCTGTGAATTCGACTATTCCGGCACCCAGGCCTGCAAGGCCCTGCGGGAGGAAGGCTGTTCCGTGGTCCTGATCAACAGCAATCCGGCCACGATCATGACCGACCCGGAAACGGCCGACCGGACCTACATCGAACCCATTACCCCCGAGGTCGTGGAAAAGATCATCGTCCGAGAGCGGCCCGATGCCCTGCTGCCCACCCTGGGCGGGCAGACGGGGCTGAACACCGCCGTGGCCGTCGCTGAAAGCGGCATCCTGGATCGTTACGGGGTGGAGATGATCGGGGCTTCCCTGCCCGTCATTCACAAGGCCGAGGACCGGGGGCTGTTCCGCAGGGCCATGGAGAACATCGGCCTCCGGGTGCCCGGAAGCCGCTTTGCCCGGACGGTGGAAGAGGCCCTGGCCGCCGCAGAGGAGGTCGGATTTCCCGTTATTGTCCGCCCGTCATTTACCCTGGGCGGTACGGGCAGCGGTGTGGCCTACAATTGGGAGGAGCTGATGGAGCATGCCCGGGCGGGCCTTGAGGCCAGCATGATCCATGAAATCATGCTGGAGGAGTCGGCGCTGGGTTGGAAGGAATATGAACTCGAGGTCATGCGGGACCGAGCGGACAACGTCGTCATCATCTGCTCCATCGAGAATCTCGATCCCATGGGGGTGCACACGGGTGAATCCATCACGGTAGCGCCGGCCCAGACCCTGACCGACGCCGAATACCAGCGTTTGCGAAATGCCGCCATTGCCATCATGCGGGAAATCGGTGTGGAAACGGGCGGGTCCAATGTTCAATTCGCCGTGCATCCGCAAACGGGGGAGGTGATCGTGATTGAAATGAACCCCAGGGTTTCCCGCTCCTCAGCCCTGGCCTCAAAGGCGACGGGTTTTCCCATCGCCCGGATTGCCGCCAAGCTGGCCATCGGCTATACCCTCGATGAGATCCCCAACGACATTACCCGGGAGACTCTGGCTTCCTTTGAGCCGACACTGGATTACTGCGTGGTGAAGATTCCCCGCTGGACCTTTGAGAAGTTCCCCGAGACGGAGGATTTCCTGACCACCTCCATGAAATCCGTGGGGGAGACCATGGCCATTGGCCGGACCTTCAAGGAAGCCCTCCAGAAAGCGATCCGCTCTCTGGAGATCGGCCGGTTCGGGCTTCTCGAAGCCCTGCAGGAGGCCCCCGGCCAGGAGGAGCAGATAAAAGCCAAACTGATCACCCCCAACTCCCTGAGGCTGTTCTACCTGGCTGCGGCCCTGAAATATGGGATGACCCTCGAAGAGATCCATCAGCTCACACGCATCGATCCCTGGTTTCTTGATCAGATCCGTCAGATTGTCCAGGCAGAGGCCGTCCTGCAGCTGGAGGGGCCATCGAGGGAAATGCTTCGGGAGGCGAAGCGATGGGGCTTTTCGGACCGCAGGCTGGGGGAGCTCTGGGGCGTTCCGGAAGATGAAATCCGCTCTCGTCGCTTTTCCGAAAATCTGCTGCCTGTCTATAAGCTCGTCGATACCTGCGCCGCCGAATTCGAAGCCTATACCCCCTATTATTACGCCACCTATGAGGAGGAGACGGAGGCGCGGCCTTCGGATAAACGCAAGGTCCTGATCATCGGCGGCGGCCCCAATCGCATCGGGCAGGGCATCGAATTCGATTACTGCTGCGTCCATGCCTCCTTCGCCCTCCGGGAAGAGGGGTGCGAAAGCCTGATGGTCAACTCCAACCCGGAGACGGTGAGCACCGATTATGACACCTCCGACAAGCTCTTTTTCGAACCTGTGACCCTGGAAGACGTCCTGCACATTATTGCCTGTGAAAAGCCCGATGGCGTCATCGTCCAGTTCGGCGGCCAGACGCCGCTCAACTTGGCGAAAAAACTGGAGGCTGAGGGAGCAAAAATTCTCGGCACGTCGCCGGATTCCATCGATCGGGCGGAGGACCGGAAACGATTCCAGGAAATTGTGAACAAGCTCAAGCTCAATCAGCCGGAGAATGCGACGGCGACGGATGTGGCCGGGGCTCTGGCGGCGGCTAAGAGCATCGGCTATCCCGTCCTGGTCCGGCCGTCCTATGTCCTTGGCGGGCGCTCCATGGAAATCGTCTATGACGCTGTAACCCTGAGCCAGTTCATGGAGCGGGCCTTGAAGGTCTCTCCCGATCATCCCATCCTGATCGACCAGTTTCTCGAGGATGCCATCGAGGTGGACGTGGACGCCATCAGCGACGGCAGCGAGACGGTGGTGGCCGGCATCATGGAGCACATCGAGGAGGCGGGGATCCATTCCGGGGACAGCGCCTGTATTCTGCCCACCCTGAGCTTCTCTGAAGAATTTCTCGATAGGATTGAGGAGCAGACGAAAAAAATCGCCCGGGAACTGAAGGTGGTCGGCTTGATGAATATTCAGTATGCCGTCAAGGATGGCATTCTCTATCTCTTGGAAGTCAACCCCCGGGCTTCCCGGACGGTGCCCTTTGTCAGCAAGGCGATAGGGGTCCCCCTGGCCAGGCTGGCGACCAAGGTCATGCTGGGGCGCTCCCTCAGGGAACTGGGGTTTACGAAAGCCATCCGGCCTGCGCACGTGTCTGTGAAGGAGGCCGTTTTCCCTTTCAACCGTTTTCCCGACGCAGAGATTGTCCTGGGTCCGGAAATGCGTTCCACGGGTGAAGTCATGGGAATGGACACCTCCTTCGGGCTTGCCTTTGCCAAATCCCAGATGGCGGTGGGATTTGCCATTCCAAGGGAGGGAAGGGTCTTCATCAGCGTACATGATATCCACAAGGAAAAGATCGCACCCATTGCCCGACGCTTTCGGGAAATGGGCTTCGAGCTCCTGGCGACCCAGGGGACGGCCGCTTATCTGCGTGGCCTGGATATCCCCGCGGAAACGGTTTTCAAGGTCAGCGAAGGGCGGCCCCACATCGTGGACCGGATCAAGAACGGCGAAGTGGCCCTCGTCATCAACACGAGCGTGGGAAGGCGGCCGACCCGGGATGCCTGCGTCATCCGTCGCAGCGCATTGACCTGCAACATCCTCTATTCCACGACCATCGCCGGCGCCGGGGCGCTGTGCGAAGCCGTTGCGGCCGTTCGCCAGGGAGAGTGGGAGGTCAAACCCCTTCAGGCTTATCATTTTAAGGAGATCTGAGACAAGGTGCAGGCATGAAAACCATGGATGAAGAGCTAGTTTTTGAAGATAAACCCCGCGAGGCCTGCGGCATTTTTGCCGTGTACGGGCATCCCGAAGCTGCACGGCTCACCTTTTTCGGGCTTTTCGCCCTGCAGCACCGGGGTCAGGAAAGCGCAGGCATTGCAACGGCGGACGGACACACGGTTCGGACTTACAAGGGGATGGGGCTTGTCTCCGAAGTGTTCCATGAAGAACATCTGGCCCGCCTTCCCGGCACCATGGCCATCGGACACGTCCGCTATTCCACAACCGGTTCATCCTCCCTGTCCAACGCTCAGCCCTTTGTCGTTCATCACGGGGAAGAATACTACGCCCTGGGGCACAACGGCAATCTGATCAATGCCCAGTCCCTGCGCCGGGAGTTGGAAGACTCCGGATCCATCTTCCAATCCACTATGGACAGCGAGGTCATCGTTCACCTCATGGCGCCCCATCTCAAGAGAGGCATTGAGGCGGCTCTGAAAGCGGCGCTCCAGCGGGTTCAGGGCGCCTACAGCATCGTCATGCTGACCCGGAACTCGATTATCGCCTTCCGCGACCCCCGCGGCTTCCGCCCTTTGTCGCTGGGACGCCTTAATGACGGATGGGTTGTGGCATCGGAGACCTGCGCCTTTGATCTCCTGGGCGCCCAGTATCTCCGGGACGTCGAACCGGGTGAAATTATTCTTATTGATGAACAGGGGGTGACCAGCCTGAGCCCCTTTCCCCGCATGCCCCATTCCCACTGCGTCTTCGAGCTCATCTATTTCGCCAGGCCGGACAGCCAGATCTTCGGGCAGAATGTCTATCTCTGCCGGAAGCGGTTCGGCCATGCCCTGGCGCAGGAATACCGGCCCGATGCCGATTTTGTCATGCCTTTCCCAGATTCGGGCAACTATGCCGCCCTGGGGTATGCGGAAGAGAGCGGATTCCCCTTCGAGATGGGGATGATCCGCAACCACTATGTGGGCCGGACCTTTATCCAGCCGACACAGCCCATGCGGGATTTCGCCGTCAGGGTGAAGCTGAACCCCGTCAAGCCGCTGATTGCGGGAAAAAGGATATTGATTGTTGAAGATTCCATCATCCGGGGGACAACCAGCCGCAACAGGGTCCGTTATCTCCGGGAAAACGGGGCGAAGTCTCTCCACATGGCCATCAGCTGTCCGCCGACCCGCTTTCCCTGCCCCTACGGGATCGATTTTTCGGCAAAGGGAGAGCTCCTGGCCGCCCATCGAGACAGCGAAGAGGAGATTGCCCGGTTCATCGGTCTGGATTCCATGCACTACCTCAGCCTGAGCGGGCTGGTCCGGAGTGCGAACATGAACCCGGAGTCCTTCTGCCTGGCCTGCTACACAGGAAAATACCCACTGAAACCGCCCGGGGAAATCCAGAAGCTCTGTTTCGAGTAGTCAGCGGGAAGAAGTTCGAAGAGCGGGGATGTCCAGCAGGACATTCCGAAATACGTGGAGGATGACCCATGGAAATCATTGATTCGCATACCCACTGGGGGCCTTCCGCACAAATGGGCATAACCGTGACCACCGAGGAGCTGCTTCGGCAGGCGCAACAGAGCGGCGTGGACCGGATCGTGATCTTTCCTTTCCCCTCACAGGCCCTGGCGGATGAGGGAATCAACGGGGAGCTCCTGGAGGAAGCCCGCCGCATCCCCCAGTTCATCCCCTATTATTACATCCCCGACGACCTGCGGACCATTCCCCGGGAGAAAGGTTTTTTCGGGGGAAAATGGCACTGGACACGGGGGATTTCGGACTGCTCTTCAAACTATGAGGTCCTGAATGACCCGGCGCTGCCGGAATTTCTGGAACAGTCGGGGGCCATCGGCCTGCCCCTGATCGTCGAGGAAGAGTTTGAATTTACCAAAGTCCTGGCAAAGCGGTCCGGAAAACTCAACCTCATCATTCCCCACCTGGGGATGCTGGGTGGAAATCCCCTGGACTTCCTCGCCGTCTTCAAGAAGAACGAGCACGTCTTTTTCGATACGGCCCTGGCCACACCGCAAACCATCGGGCGCTTTGTTCAGGAAGTTGGAGCGGAGCGGATTCTCTTCGGGTCGGACATCCCCTTCGGCACCATGAAGGCCGAACTGCAGAAAGTGCTTTCCCTGGCCATCGGGGATCGGGAACGGGAGGCCATCCTTGGCGGAAATCTCCGCCGACTGACCGGTCTTGCTTGCTGCCGCGATTCAAATGATTCAACAAAGTCCCTGAAGGATTCCCGCCTTGGCTTGTCGGGAAACGTAGCCCGCGGCCGGTCAAAAAGGAACTCGGACAAAAATGTCCTATTTCAAGCCCTGATTTGAATTCCTGGCAAGGTCCCGTCAAAGTTCGGAAATTTAATATAAATATCATGCACTTACAAAATAAAGCGCCTTTCGCTCTTTATTCAATAAATACAATGTATTACGAATTTAGATGACTTGCCCTGGATTCCTGGGCCTTCGGATTGAAAATACATCCTCTTTGATGTACGTAAACCCGTTTTTGATGTAAATCTGATGGAAGCAGAAGTAATTGACTCTTTCAGTCAGGACATTAGTCTACTTTAACGCCAGTTTTTCGATCAATGGATCCTCATGGAATATGAATTTTCCATGAGGATCCATTCCTGCACCTGCTTTGTCAACTGATACTTCTTTCACCCCCCCGGTTTTCATATAAAAATCGCCAGATCGGAAAAATTGTGAGAACCAGGATATGTTTACTTGGATCAATAAAATTGACAAACATAGGATTGCCTGCTATTAAAAAATATAATAAAAATCGAATCTGTTTTTTTAATAGTAACCCGTTATCAACACCTGAAACAGAGAGATTTCAAAATGTACTTTTTTATGTTGTTGTTAAATGTAGCAGGCTGTTAATGCTTTGGGGTAGAAGAAAAGTTAAAAAATCGAAAAAGTGTTTCACGCTCACAAATGAACTTAAGTAAGAAGGAAAAATAATTACTTGGATTCACTGAGTAACTTGGACAGTTCTAACTATTTTAAACAGCTCTGGATTAAGGAGGTAAGGCAATGTTTATAGTCAACGCAAGAGATATGTTAAAGGCAAAAGGGTACAGCGACATCTTTTCCATTAGTCCTGACGATAGCGCCTATTCGGCCTTGCAACTGGCGTTGGAGAAGAATGTGATGGCACTTACCGTGGTCGAGAACAACAAGCTGGTGGGTATTGTAACAGAACGGGATTATTCGAGGAAGATCACCCTGGCAGGCGGAGATCCTAACGCAACAAAAGTCAGGGAAATTATGACCGCACCGGTTATAAGCGTTAATGTCAACAGCACAGCAGCGGAATGTTTGGCCGTCATGTCGAACAATAACATCCGTCATTTGCCGGTTTTCGACGGGGATAAGATGGTGGGCATCATTTCCATCGGCAATGTTGTTAAAGCCACGCTTTCGGAACATGAGGATCTGATTAAGCATCTGAATGATTATATCCAGGGGACATACGTGTAGTTTTTTCGTTGCACCCCCGGCAAAGCCGGGGGGGCAACAGAGTTTCATCATTCGTGAAGAATAATCACCTCTTTCGAGAGGGAACTTCCATCTCAGTGAGAAAGTTCTTTAAGGTGCTTTCCGCGCGGCTGAATTCAGAGCGTCCTGTCCAAATCCTACTTTCATGAATGAACCCAATTTTTTATAGGATCAATATGTGCCGGCAGTGAGTTCTATTCAAAGGGTTGGTCGCAATAACAAAGATTCCATAAGGAACAAATTTGTTCTGAAATTAAATTTTTATACAATTTAGTTCCTTTATTTTCCCGTTCAAAGTTTGCTGCAGCTTCAAAAATGGATTTATGGAGTAATCATATCGAAATTTCTTGCTGCTTGGAAACGAAGAAAATTTAATTTTTCCCCTTCATTATTAGCCAATTGAAATACTAGGTCCCAATATCCCCTCCCGCAGATAGAAAAAATGCATTCTCCCTGGAGCCCCCGGAAGTAACGTTCAGATCGTGGCACTTATCTTGCGGTTTAAGGAACAAATCAGAGTTCATTCTGTCATCTCTGAGAACAAGAGGGGGCTTGCCTCTCGATATGAATGAGAGTTGAAGAGACAGGGGAAACATGAAATCGATAGAAGGATTCAGAAAGATCGCGGGCGATATCACCATCCTCGACAAGCCGGAAGAAAGAGAGATGTTCTCCCATGATATCGGGGATGTTCCCGACATTATGACCAGGACATTTTTTCAAACGCAACCCGATTTTGTCGTCCAGCCGAAAAGCGTAGACGAGCTCCAGAAGATCCTGGCGTTTGCCAACAGGGAGAAAATACCCGTCATACCGAGAGGTTCTGCATCATGGGGCTTCGGTGGCGTGATTCCGACGAAGGCCGGGATTGTTGTGGACCTGTCTCCGTTCCGGAAAATCCTGGAGATGAACACCGGGAATAAGACCGTTACCGTTGAGGCGGGTGCAAGGTGGAGCGATATCGATCTGATGGCCAAGAAGGTGGGGCTGTGCCTGATGACCTACCCCTCCAGCAAGTTCTCTACCGTGGCCGGCTGGATCTCCACGGGGGGCTACGGAATCAACAGCTTCAGGTACGGGCACCTGTCAAGGCAGATCGTTTCGATGAAGGTGATCACCGGCGCCGGGGAGCTCAAGGCGCTTTCCCCTTCCGACCCGGAATTCAACTTCTTTGTGTCCACCGAAGGGGAGCTTGGAATCATCGTTGAGGCCACGCTCAAACTGCGGGATGTGCCGGAAGCCTCTTATGCCCATCTGCTTTATTTCAAGAACGACTGGGCGGCTTTTGAATTCATCGATCGCTTCTTGAAAAGCAGGAGCTCCGAGAATCTCAATCCCAACGTCATCCGCTTTCTGGATGAGAATCATCTCAACGACACCAACGAGGTCATCCGCGCCGAGATTTTCAGGAAGAGCCCTGGCGTCCTGTTTGAGTTCGGAAGTGCCGAGGATGAAGAGCGATTCGAAAGATTCATAGCCAAAACAGGGATCATCGAGGCGGCGCCCCGTTATGCCGCGCGCTACCTCTGGAATGAGCGTCTTTTCGGAATGAAGACCAAGCGCCTGGGGCCGACCATTCTGGCGAGCGAAATCATCATCGCGATTTCCGCGGCCTCAGAGTTTATTGAAGAGGCAAAGAGGCTTGGAGACCGGTTCGGTGTGGAAATCTGCATCGACTCCTATATCCTCGATGAAAAAAAGGCGCTGATCATGGCCACCTTTCTCTGTGACTCACGGAAGAAAAAATACATGATCAATATGCCCCTCGTTTCCATGCTCACTCAAAAAGCCGTTTCCCTGGGGGCCGAGCCCTACGGCCTGGGCCTCTGGAATGCCGCCTTCATCGATGCCCTGTACAGTCCGGAGAGGCAGAGGGCGTTGAAGGCTTACAAGGCCAAGGTGGATCCGAACGGTATCCTGAACCCGGGGAAATTCTTTGCGGTCGACTCAACGGCCTTTGCCTCCCTCGTCTTTCAACCGGCTGTGTTCCGCTTTTCCATGAATCTCCTGACCTTGCTGTCTCCGGTCATCGGCAAGGCGGCCACGCTGCTCTTCGGAAAGGATGAGAAAATCGACCACCTTGATTTCGAGTTAAGCACCCATGCCTGCGCCAAGTGCGGCAACTGCCTTGCCGTCTGTCCCGCCTACCTGATCACGCACAACGAGGGGGTTACGGCAAAGGGGAAAGTCGCCCTGGCCAAGAAGCTCATTGAAGGAAAGGAAGTGACCAGGGATGAAGCGGCAAATGCCTTCATGTGCATGCACTGTAAGGCATGCGAGGAGATCTGCCAGACCAACCTCGAACTGATGAGGTTCTGGGATGCTCTGGAACAGAGGCTTGAAGGCAAGTTTGGCCGTCCGGAAGCCCAGATAACGGAATTTCTGCAGAAGGTCGACAAGAGTAACGAGTACTGGGAGATGGTGGAGAGAAACGCCTGATCCAGATCGATCAACTTCATTTCACAGAGAAGAAGAGCGACGATGCCGAAGAAATACCACATTTCCACAAAAGCGACCCACCTGGACATGGAATACCTGTTCAAGTTCAGGATCACGCGGGGTGAAAACTGCATCAACTGCGGCAAGTGCACCAAGGTGTGCATCTATGAAGCCCATAAGCGGGAGGAGGGCGATCCCCGGAAGATGGCGGCTCCCAACACGGCCGTCTGCAGGAACTGTTTCCGGTGCATACAGGAGTGCCCCCGGGGGGCCTTGGAAAAATCGCTGAACCAGGACTTCCTGAACAACGACGGCTCTTACTGGAAATCCCATATGCTCATTGCCCTCTGGAAGCAGGCGGAGGACGGAAAGGTGCCCGTATCCGGGGCCGGATACAGAGGCCCATTTACCGGTGCGGGATTTGACGGCATGTGGACGGACATGTCGGAGATCGTCCGTCCCACCCGGGACGGAATCCATGGACGTGAGTACATCAGTACCGCCGTTGAGCTGGGCAGGAAACTCAATCATCTGTCCTTTGATGATAAAGGGCGGCTGCTGTCGAAGACATTCGATACAGTCCATCTCCCCCTTCCCCTGGTCTTTGACCTTCCGGCCGACAACCTAAAGGGAAATGTCCTGGCCGCCCTGGCCAAAGCGGCGGCGGAGATTGAGACATTCCTTCTTCTGCCCGCGGACGGTCTGACGCCGGAGATGGAGCCCTACGCCGGGAACATTGTTCCATTGCTGACCCATCAGGACATTGACCGGTACTCGGCCTTCCTGAAAAAAGCACGGCTGGCCGCCCTGGTGTATGACGGTGAACTTCTGAACAATATTTCGGGCATAAAGGACAAAATGAAGGGAATCTGCGGCGCTTCGGTCATCGTTCGGATCCAGGCGGGCAACGGTGTCGAGGAAACGGTTTCCAGGCTGGCCCACAGCGGCGTGGAGATCATCCATATCGCTGCCGACTACCGCGGCATGGAGGCGGATGGTCATACCACCTCCCCTCCCAGGGTGCTCAAGGACATCATCCGGTCCGTCCACCAGCGGCTTGTCAGTGAAAGGATCCGCGACGAGGTCACCCTGATCTTTTCCGGGGGAATCGCCATGGCGGAGCATGTCCCCAAGGCCATGATCTGCGGCGCGGACCTAGCGGCCGTGGACCTGCCCCTGCTCATCGCGATGGGGGTCCGGCTGTATGAAGAGCCTGAAAAGTTCCTGGTTTTTCCGAGCGGACTGGAAGAAATCCCCGTGCCGATCCTTGCCCGGAGGGTCATCAATCTCATGGGCGCCTGGCATTCGCAGCTTCTCGAGGTGATGGGGGCCATGGGAATCCGGGAAGCCCGACGTCTGCGGGGAGAAACGGGCCGGGCGATCTTCTTTGAGGAGGTCGACGAGGACACCTTTGGAAAACTATTTAAAAACAGGGAAGCAGTCAACCTATGAAACCATCAGCCGTAACCATCAAAGAGACCCCTTCGCGTTTCCGGCACCAGGTGCCGAAATACAAGATCACCCGGTCGGATGCCTGCATCAACTGCGGAACCTGCGCCAGGACGTGCCCTTACGGAGTTCATGAACGGGTTGAAGGGCACAACAGGGTCAATCCGCCGATCGACTACAAGTGCATCGGCTTTGAATGCTTGAGCAAGGAGTTCTGCTGCATCGGCAAGTGTCCGCGACAGGCCCTGAGCCTGTCGCTGAACCCCATGTACGATACCCTGGGAGATTATCGCTGGACGGCGGACATCATTACGGCAACGTGGATCATGGCCGAAACGGGTTATCCGCCCACGAGGACGGACCTCGAATATTCCGTCGGCAATTCCGGCGGCGGATTTGACAAGCTGCGATTCAAATTTCCCGCCAATCCGCCGCATGTCGACACGTCCGAAATCTCCACGACCATTGAGCTGAACCGGAGAAACGACGGGCGGGGGAATGTGGTCATCTCGACCCCCATGTACGGCGGCGGCATGTCCTTCGGTTCCGTCAGTCTCCCCACGATGGTGTCCAAGGCGCGCAATGCCACCATCTGGAATACCTTTACCTGTACCGGTGAAGGCGGTTATCCGGAGAACCTCATCCCCTATGATGACCACGTGATCACCCAGGTGGCCACCGGTCTCTTCGGGGTCCGCGAGGAGACGATCCAGCGGGTGAGGATCGTTGAGTTCAAGTACGCCCAGGGCGCGAAGCCAGGCCTTGGCGGACACCTGCTGGGAGAGAAGAATACGGAAAGCGTCGCCAGGATGCGCGAGGCCGTCAAGGGAACCTCCCTGTTTTCGCCCTTTCCCTTTCACTCGGTTTATTCCATTGAGGATCATAAGAAGCACATCGATTGGATCAAGGAGATGAACCCCCAGGCCCTGGTATCCGTGAAGGTCTCCACGCCCAATGACGTGGACATGGTGGCTGTCGGCTCCTACTATGCCGGCGCGCATATTCTCCACATCGACGGCGGTTACGGGGGCACCGGAGCGGCGCCGGATATCGCCAAGAAAAACATTGCCATGCCCATCGAATACGGCATCGTCAAGGTTCATCGTTTCCTTAAGGATGAGGGCGTTCGGGACGCCATTACCCTCATCGCTTCGGGAGGGATCCGGACCGCCCATGACCTGGCGAAAGCGATCTGTCTTGGCGCAGATGGAGTTGTGGTTGGAACGGCTGAATTGATTGCCCTGGAATGTGTCCGCTGCGGCAATTGTGAATCGGGGCGGGGCTGCGCCCGGGGCATCGCTTCAACGGACTCCGAGCTGGCAGACCTCTTCACCGAGGAGTGGGCGACCCAACGCCTGACCAATTTCTACCATGCATGGAATGTCCAGCTGGTTGAGATCCTTCAGAAGTTCGGCATGAAGAGTGTCAAGGAGCTTGTCGGGCGGACGGATCTGCTGGAGCACATAGATTACAGTAATTAAAGCGGAGCTTGCAAATCATGGATAGCGCTGACAAAATATTGCTTTCACGCACGGAACTCTGTAGCCGGGTGCCCGATCTCCCATCGAATACGGAGGAGGAAGGCGGCTGCGGGGTAACGGGATTCATCAGTTCCATCCCCGTCACCGGGAAGAACATCTTTGAACCGTCCGTCCAGATGCACAACCGGGGCAACGGGAAAGGCGGGGGCATCGGCGCGGTGGGGTTTATTCCGGAAACACTGGGAGTCTCCCGGCAGGTCCTCGATGAGGATTACATGCTCCACATCGCCATCCTTGAAACCGAGGTGGCCGAGGAGATAGAACATACGTACATTCAGCCATATTTCCGGATAGACAAGTCCGAGAAACTGGCCACGATCGATGATTATCGAAGCATCGGCCTTGAAGTCAGACCCCCGGACATTATGCGCTATTTCGTCCGCGTTAGGGACGACGTCCTGGACCAGTTCATTCGGGACCATGGTTTCTCCTCCCTGGACCGGCGGGATGCCGAGGACGAGTTCGTCTATCAGAACAGCTTCCGGATCAACACCCGGTATTACGCCTCTCTCGGTGAAAAGAAGGCCTTTGTCATGTCCCATGGGCGGAACATGATGATCTTGAAAATCGTCGGGTATGCGGAAAATGTGGTCCGCTACTACAAACTGGATGACTTCAAGGCGCACGTCTGGCTGGCCCACCAGCGGTATCCCACCCGGGGGCGCGTCTGGCACCCCGGCGGCTGCCACCCCTTCAGCGCCCTCAATGAAGCCCTGGTGCACAACGGCGATTTCGCGAACTATCAGTCCATTTACGAATACCTCAAACAGAGGAACTACACCCCCCTGTTTCTCACCGATACGGAGGAAGCTGCGCTGCTCCTCGACCTGTGGAGCCGCGTCTACAAGTATCCCCTGGAATACCTGATCGAGGCCATGGCGCCAACCTCCGAAATGGATTTCGACATGCTTCCGACAGAAAAGCAGGAGCTCTACAAGGCCATTTCGACCCATCACGTCAACGCCTCACCCGATGGACCCTGGTTCTTCATCATTGCCAGGAATGACGTCAGGACCAGCCGGTTTCAGCTGATCGGCATTACGGACACGGCCATGCTCCGCCCCCAGGTGTTCGCCCTGCAGGAGGGAGAGGTGTCCATCGGTCTGATCTGCTCCGAAAAGCAGGCCATTGACGCCACGCTCATCTCCCTGGAACGGGAAGATCCGCGCTTCGGGCCCATTGCCGACAAATACTGGAATGCCCGCGGCGGCAGCTACACGGACGGCGGCTCCTTCATCTTCAGCCTTCAGGAGGCCGGAGACGGTTCGGAAAACAGGACGCTCACCTGTACGGACAAGTTTGGAAAGATCATCGAAACGCCCAGAGACAAGGTTGTCTGCGACCTCTCCAAACCGGTGATCGTCACGGAAGCGTGCCAAAAGACCGAAAACGAACTGGCCGGACTCTTTTCTGAAAGAAATTCCCCTGCGGCCGCGCAGAAGATTTTTTCCTGCCTCCGGGACCAGATCGGAGGTTCTGATCCCGACCGGTTCCGGTTTGCCGTTGAAACGGTCATGCGTTACGCCCTGGAGCGCGACGAATTCAAGCAAACGGCGATTGACGCCCTGACCCTTTTAAATGATCGGCGGTACGACACGGGCAGGATCAAGAGGCGTTCCATCCAGCATATCCTGAAGATCGCCCTGGAGAAGATCTTTTCTGCGACCCCCCTGATTTCGGAGGCGTCTGAAGCCGCCTTCAGACGGATCGATTTTGCCACCCGAGGTCAGCTGCGCGCGCCCGGGAAAAATGAACGGACCCTCGTTCTTGACGCGGAACGCTTCGAGCCGGAAGGCGACCTCTGCGACGCGGTGCTGATCGTGGCCGCTTACAGACTCGGCTGGAAGAGGTTCATCGTTTACAGGTACCGGGGCCAGCGTTTTACCGGCTGCGGGTTCGGCCCGGCGGTGAGGGATGTGCGGATTGACGTTTACGGCTCATCGGGCGATTACCTGGCATCGGGCATCGACGGTCTGGAGATCCATGTCCATGGAAATGCCCAGGATCAGCTCTGCCAGATCATGAAAGATGGGAAATTGGTCGTTTACGGTGATGTCGGACAGACCTTCATGTACGGCGCCAAGGGCGGCAGTGCCTACATCATGGGGAATGCCGCGGGACGGCCCCTTATCAACGCCGTCGGCAAACCCCATGTCGTCATCAACGGGACGGCCCTGGACTACCTTGCGGAGTCCTTCATGGCCGGCGATCCCCTCAACGGCGGCGGTTTTGTGATCCTCAACGGCATCGGTTTCGAGGATAGCGACGGAACGATCCGCGAATATGAATCGCCTTATCCTGGCTCCAACATCTTTTCCCTGGCTTCCGGCGGGGCGATCTATGTGAGGGATCCCCGGAAAAGGCTGGTCGATGAACAGCTCAACGGCGGGCAGTTTGCGTCCGTCACCGAGGCGGACTGGAATCTCATCCTGCCCTGCCTCGAGGAGAACGAAAGACTCTTTGGCATCTCAGTGGACAGGCTCTTGA
The DNA here is from genome assembly GCA_034006265.1 of Syntrophus sp. (in: bacteria). Lineage (GTDB taxonomy): Bacteria > Desulfobacterota > Syntrophia > Syntrophales > Syntrophaceae > Syntrophus. The sequence goes on from JAVETB010000009.1 coordinate 25,764, forward strand.
CGGTTGACGGACAAAAAAGACCGCCGGAAGGGGTGTACCGGAAGATTATCCCGCTGGCGGCCGGGGCCCCCGCGAAAAACGACGACGGGCTCAGCGAGTGGGAATCCGGACAAGGGGCAATGCGCTGCGGCAGCGCATCATAAAGCATGGCCAACCGCCGCAGGAAGGGATCCGGAGCAGATCCCGGAAACGATGATCTGTTTCCGGAAGATCGCTTCCGGAAACGGGTCTTTGCCGCTGGCGAAGGAAGAGCGATCCGAATCCGGATCTCTTTTCAGATGCATCCATACTCCCGGTGGGTTTTTCTAACGGGGAAGATCGTTCCCCTCTGCTCCGACTTCAGCGTTCTGTGATTCCCATCGCCGGACCAATTGCACATACCCGTCCGCATCAAATTTTCTCTTCAATCCCCCCGCGTTCATGTATCGGATGTTGCCGAAAATGGGCCGCTCCCCCCAGGGGCGGTCGTGCTTCCCGAAGCACCAGGCGACCCCCATGAAGCCGCTGGGATCCCTGCCGTCCAGTTCATACTTGTTGTTGAGGTAGATGGCGGTCTGGTAAGCCTCCTCGGGAGTCGAACTCCACTCCAGGATTTTCTTTCCCCAGTACATTCTCATATAACCGTGCATCTTCCCCCGTAACACCATCTCCCTTTGCGCGGCGTTCCAATAGGGGTCGTGAGTGTTCCCCTCCTCGAACTCCCGGCGGGAGTAGCGATAAGGACGGGGGTCCTGCCCGTGGGCTTTGAGGCTTCCGATCGCCCAGTCGGGAAGGGATGCAAACGTATCGTATCGGTCATTGTAGAAGACGAAGTTGATGCCCAACTCCCGCCGGACGATGAGCTCCTCGAGATAGGCCTCGGCGTCGGCGGCTCCCGAGCCGGAGATTCTCAGGGCGATGTGCAGGGGTGAGATCTGTCCGAAATGGAGATAGGGGCTCATGAGAGAGAGGTAACTCCGCGTGGGATCATTTCTGAACTCGGCATAATGCTCCAGTTTTTCATCGAGAAAAATTTCAAGATGCCTGCCCGCCTCCTCGGATCCGCCCCGAAGAACGGGGACGGGCTGGACACTCCGATCCACTTCGAGGTGAGAAAGGGCCTGTTCCACATCCTCGACGGGAAAAGATTCAAAATCCAGGGCAAGGGAATCGGCCAAGGGCCGGGCTTCCTTCAAGGGGACCAGGTACGAAGTCAGCTTGCGACGGAGTTTTTTCCGGATCGTAGCCGCGGAATATTCCTCCTTGGGGGACGCTTCTTTCACCGGGACGACGACGTCGCTTTCGACCTGGAGCAGAGGGCAATCCATGGCCGCGGCCCCATCCCTTCGCCAGGCCTTCTGTATCCTGAGATAGCCCCGGTCCACAACGGCCAGGGCGGCATCCCGGCTCATCATGGAGGCCCCCCGCTCCGGAGAACAGCGCTGGATCACGAGCTGTATGCCCCTCTTCTCCAGGGAGCGCTTTGCATCGCGGAGGCCCTCCAGCATAAACTTGTAATGCCGCTGGTTGCCCTCGGGAAAAGAGTCCGTTATTCCGAAAAATGCAACAACCGGTATGCCGAGGGCATCGGCCTGCACAATGGCATATTCCAGGGCATGGTTGCACTGTGCTCTCTGGGAAGCCTGCATCCAGTAAAGCACATACTTCCCCTTTCTTCGCTCCATGGCATTGAGCGCTTCGACTCGTTCCTCCTGGATCATGATCTTCCCTCGGCGTTCCTGAGTTCTTCCTTGATGGATCCAATCGAACGTGGCCGTCGTGTCAGTCCTGTAACCCTGACCTTTATGGCCTCCGTGTCATGGACGTTTACATAGAGATTATTTCCGATCCGGGAAAAAGATGCAAGAGGACGATTCCAAGGGCAAGTCATCTAAATTCGTAATACATTGTATTTATTGAATAAAGAGCGAAAAGCACTTTATTTTGTAAGTGCATGATATTTATAATAAATTTCCGAACTTTGACGGGACCTTGGGACGATTCCTACCGGATGACCGAACGGTAACAGAGGACCTTACGGGAAACGATGTCGGCAAAGAGCGTGAATTTCTCCTTTTCCACGTCCCGGACGATGACCGTCTTTTCATGACGGGCGCTTTCCGGAAGAAGAACGGGCAGCCGGTTTTCCCCCTCCCGGATGACGCCGACATTGAAGAGGAACTCCTCCTGTTCCGGGAAGAGGGCCACATAAAAAATGTCCGTCTCCACCAGATCCTGGAAGAAGTGCGTGCCGTAGGACAGTTCCGGCATCAGGCTCCCCGTCATGTAGGCGATTTCGACAATCGCCACGAAATTGTTGATCTCGGCGAACCTCACCGGCACGCCCAGCGAGGGGGTCGTGGTGCCCCATCGGCCCGGGCCCAACAGAATGGCGGGGCAGTCTTCCCGCTTGCTGATCCGGTTCAGCCTGCCGATCAGTCGGGCAACATCGTATTTTTCCGAGAGAGACAGCCGGCTGTATTCTTCGTAATCCACATAGACAAGACGCTTCAGCCCCTGGGCAATGCTTCCGCCCATAAAGTTGCCCTCCGTCTGGAAAAGGATCTGCTCCAGGGCCAGCTTGGACGGAATGTCCACCCGGATCCCCTCGCTCCGGCCCTTGGTCTGCAGCGGACGGCACTGGACGAGATTGATCATGAAAGCGCCGTCGCCGGTAAAATTGGTCGTAAATTCGATATCCACTGGATAATCGTACTTTGCTTCAAGTGTTTTCATCATGTTCTGCATGACGCCCGGGAAAGGAGTCTCAGAGAGAAGCCTGTCAAATGTCAGGATCCACCTCTCTTCGCCGCCCCGCCCCCGCTCTTTTAACAGCTGCTCACTTTCATGATCCCGAAGCCCGACCATCTCGGACTGGATTCCCATATCCCCGGACAGGACAGCATTGGCCGGGATGGTTTCAAATTCATTTTTGCTGATGTTGAGGACATCCACATCGTGCTGAGAATATCTCCTGATGTCACTGCCACCGGAATGGGGACGCAGGGAAGGGGCATCCAGGGGAAAAACGCGGGGGTAATCGTTCTCAACCCGGTTAACCGCCCGTGTTCCCAGCCCCAGCACCAATCGGACCATGCCGGCCCTGGGGTCCATCTCCTTCTTCCAGACAAAGGTGTTGTAGGAGATGCCGACTCCCGCCAGATCGGGGAAGAAAAACTCCTTCCGGTAGGAGCCGGAGACCCGCTGAACCAGGAGGGCCATCTGCTCGTCATGCTGTTCCAATCCCCGCTGCAGCCGGTAGGCCAGGGCGTCTTCATTCATCGTGCTGGCGAAAATGCGACGAACCGCCTCACGAAACTGCCGGTAGCGTTCTTCGGGAGGCCCCTGATTGACGCAGAACAGGCTTTCATATTTGCCCGCAAAGGCATTTCCAAAGGCATCTTCCAGAAGGCTGCTGGAGCGCACAATCAGCGGAGATTGGCCAAAATACTCAATCACCCGCCAGAACTGTTCCTCGATTTCATCGGGGAACCTGCCGTGAAGCATCTGTTCGCGCAAAGTCCGCGCGACATCGAAGTACCCTTCCTGCGTCTTCTGATCCATACGCGGTTTCCACCAGCCATTTTCCACAATGTAGGTGTAGAAGACATCCGAACCGATGAAGAAGGAGTCGTGCGGCTCCAGATAGCGCGGCCAGTCGAAGGAAGAATCCTGAAGCAGCATCTTGCGTGCGATCAGCATGCCTGCCGCCTTGCCGCCGATGTAGCCCGTCCCGATAAGCCGTGCCTTGATGTTGCAGAGGTCTTCCAGGGTGAGGTAGTGCCTGGCAAGCTCATGGATCCGCTCCTCCCGCCCGATCATGATCTCGCAGAGATGGTCGAGGATCTTTCCTTCCTCCTCCTCGTCCATCCCTCCCTGCAGTAGATCCCGGACATGAAGAAAAAGCCGATCCCAGTAATCGAGATTTCGCTTGGCGCTTTCCAGCCCCTTTCCGGAAAAATAGCGGACGAGCTGCCCTGTGTCCGCGCTGCTGCTTACCGGCGAAAAACGGTTAGCACTCTTCAGGTGCGGGAGAAACATGGTGGGAAGATGGCGTCCCATGACCTTCAGGGGATGGACGTATATCCTGTCTTCCACATTGTAGACATCCAGGAGAACCTGGGTTGTTTCCCGAATCCGGGCAACGGTTTTATAGGAGTGGTTGTCGCGCAGCAGGGCAAAATAGGCAACGGTATCGAGCTGGTAAAGATAGGGGCAGGTGATCCGGAAAAAGTTGCCGATCATCAGATCCGTGGCCCAGGCGGACAGAAGATCCGAAAGGGAATCAAAGACGTAAAAGACCCCTTCTCCTTCGCGGGTCGCAATGTTGTAAACCTCGGACGAAAACGACTCGAAGCCGCTCTGGGCATCGAGGTGATAACGGGTAATCCGCCTGTTCTCTTCCAGAAGCGGCTCATGCTGGGCAAAACGCAGATACACGACTTTTCGGTTTTCAGAAAGGGCGTGCTGCACGAAAGGCTTGACAAAAGAGCGGTAGTCCGAGATGGAATCCACCTGCCAGACGACATTGTCGCCGATTCTCAGGCTGTCGATAACCTTGTCTAAACCTTCAAGCCCCGTGCTGGCTCGGGCGGGTATTTTTTCCATGACATCTTCTCCAGGGAACTCGTGAAAATTGTTCTGAAGCGGTTTGAGTCACACAGCGAACCTTCCGCGCGTCCCCTGCGGGTCAGCGCATCAGCCGGCATGGCCGGGAACCCTGCGTGTTGAAAAGCCGGATCATCCTTCGCTCATTTCAAGGTAAGATCAAGATGTGTGCCCATGAACAAGGAATGTCCAACTGGCTGATCATGAACGATATCTGTAAAAATTATTTAAAGGGCTTTTCCCTTGGCCGGGGATCGATCAACAATTTTGTTCCAGGTGTGCATCGGGATCGGACTCAGGCGGGCTTGCGGCAGACAAGCTGGGCCATCGCCCTGGTGGGATTTTCCAGAAGGCCTTCAAAGGAATGAATGATCTCCCAGTCCTCGAACCAGCCAGCCAGTTCCCCGGGCCTCAACAGAAAATCGGGATTGTGGGGGCGGCCGTATCTGGGCTGTTCAATTGTAAACGTTTCATAAATGAGGATTCCTCCCCTGCGGATCGCCTGCCTCAGAGACGGCATCAAGGGCCGGTGGAGATAGCGGAAAACCATGATGGTCCGGTAATAGTCCTCCTGGAGGGAGTTTTCTCCCGTCTCCAGGTCGATTTCCCAGAACTGGACCTGAAGGCCCCTGGCCTCTGCCGATCGCCTGGCCTCTTCCAGAGCCTCCCGGGACCGGTCAGCCAGGATGACCGGTAGGTTCAAGCCAGCCAGAAACAGGCCGTTTTGCCCCGCCCCGCACGCCAGATCCAGGATGGGGCCTTCAGGTTCCTGCGCCTTCAGCAGGGGCGTAAACTTGACCAGCAGTGGGTTCGGGGCCTTCTCCCCTTTACCGTTATGGCCGTTCATGGTTGATCTCCTCTCATCAAGGTAGCTTCCCATCCTCTTCTACCATATCCGAAATTGGGCAGGCAAGGCCAATGGCAAATCCCTTCCATAGGGCCGTTCTGGAATCCTTGTGTTCATTCCGGAATAATTATGTTATGTTCGCGGAAAATACAGCCCGGAAAGCCATGCCTGAACAAAAATCCCGTTTAAGATATTCCTGAAAGACCCCGATCTCTGCCCAAGGCAACCCATACAAAAGGGGAAAGAGGCGAAAACCTTGAGGAGCAATGAGACGAACATCTCTCTGGAGTCGGGAACAGAGGGGATCGACCCGGCTGCAATCGCCGTGTCTTCTTGAATATTCTCCCTTTTTATGTCCGTCTGAAGATTGCATTCCGGGCCATTTCCCCTGCCATTCCACCTCCGTGCAGGATGGCAGGAAAGATGCACTTTACAAGCCGCTGAAAAGAACGTTATGGAACAACCGGTGAATACCGGGAGAATTCCGTCCGTCGACGAAAGAATTCAGACAGGAAAACGGACCACGGAACATCAGAATTAATGAGGTATTACAATATGTTTATAATAATATCTTTTCAGAGTATCCTACGGATGCCGAAAAGAAAAGGCTTTCGACGCAGAAGAGAAAGGCGTGAAGCGCCAGTCCGTATTTAAGACAAAAATGTGCACATTTCCTGCTGTCGATACAATAATGTGCGCACTGAAACGGTCGACTAAAGATAACTCCAGGCTCATGAGGTGAAATTCATGGGCATGATGCAAAAAGGTAAAATAAGGAGAGAACGATGGATCTTGCTGAAATTTTTGGTTCTAATGTATTCAGCGATAAAGTGATGAAGGGGCGGTTGCCCAAGGATGTTTACAAGGCGCTGAAGGAAACGATCGAAAAAGATGTGCCTTTGCGGCCGGACATCGCCAATGTCGTTGCCAATGCCATGAAGGATTGGGCCGTCGAAAAAGGGGCGACGCACTACACACACTGGTTTCAGCCCCTGACAGGAATAACTGCTGAAAAACACGACTCTTTCATCTCGCCTGCCGCAGACGGCAGCGGAATTGTGGAATTTTCCGGCAAGCAGCTTATTCAGGGAGAGCCGGATGCCTCTTCGTTCCCGAGCGGCGGCCTGCGATCCACCTTCGAGGCGAGAGGTTATACCGCTTGGGATTGCACCTCCAACGCCTTTCTGAAGGAGGACGAAAACGGCAACGTCACCCTGACAATTCCCACGGCCTTTTACTCCTACCACGGCGAAGCTCTCGACAAGAAGACGCCCCTGCTGCGCTCCATGAAAGCCGTGTCCAAACAGGCCCTGCGGGTTTTAAAGGCCATGGGCAACGGGACCGCAACCAAGGTCACCTCCACCGTCGGCCCGGAGCAGGAATACTTCCTGGTTGACAAACAGTTCTACATGGAGCGTCTCGATCTGATGCTGGCGGGGAGAACGATCTTCGGCGCGCCGGCCCCCAAGGGGCAGGAACTGGAAGACCAGTATTTCGGCTCCATCAAGGACCGGGTTTCGGATTACATGAATGATCTCAATACCGAGCTGTGGAAGATGGGCATAAGCTCCAAAACACAGCACAACGAAGTGGCGCCGACGCAGTTCGAGATGGCTCCGCTTTATGCCACAACAAACATCGCCACCGACCACAACCAGCTCGTCATGGAAACCATGCAGAAGGTCGCCCTGCGCCATGATCTGGTCTGCCTGCTCCACGAAAAGCCCTATGCGGGAATCAATGGTTCCGGAAAGCACAACAACTGGTCGCTGTCCACCGATGACGGCACCAATCTCTTGGATCCCGGCCGCACCCCCGGTGAGAATGTCCTGTTCCTTCTGTTCCTGAGCGCCCTGATCAAGGCTGTCGACACTCATGCCGACATCCTCCGGGCGACCTGTGCGTCTGCTGGAAACGATCACCGTCTCGGTGCCAACGAAGCACCTCCCGCCATCGTCTCCATTTTCATGGGGGAAGAAGTCACGGACATTCTGGAGACGCTTTCCAAGGGCGAAAAGGTCTTGGCCAAGGGTGAGCAGTCTATGAAAGTCGGCGTGGACACCCTGCCCGAAATTCCCATGGACAATACGGACCGTAATCGAACCTCGCCCTTTGCCTTTACGGGAAACAAGTTCGAGTTCCGGATGGTCGGATCGGCGCAATCCATTGCAGGGGTCAACGTGGCCTTGAATACCATTGCCGCCGAATCCCTCGATGAGATCGCCACCCGCCTCGAAAAGGCCAGGGACAAAAATAAAGAAGCCGCGGTGATCATCAAGGAAATCTACGAGAAGCATCACCGGATCATCTTCAACGGAAACAATTACAGCGAGGAGTGGGTCCGGGAAGCTGAGAGGCGGGGCCTGCCCAATGTAAAAAACTCCATCGACGCCTTGAAGGCCTTTGTCACGGAGGAGGCTATCAGTCTTTTCCGAACGTATGAAGTTCTGTCCGAAAAGGAACTGCATTCCCGCTACGAGATCTATGTTGACACCTATGCGAAACAGATCAACATCGAAGCGCGGGTAGCCATCGACATGGTCAAGAAGCAGATTCTGCCCACCGGTCTTGAATATGCGACATTCCTGGCGGATTCCATTTCCAGTTTCCAGGCTGTTTCGGTCCGTGCATCTGTACAGGAAGATCTGATCAAAAAGCTGGGGGCCCTGCTCTCATCGAGCTATAAGAATCTGGCCAGGCTTGAAGAAGCCTTAAAAGCGGCTCAGGGGATTTCCGATTGCTCCAAACAGGCTGAGGCCTATCGTGACAAGGTGTTTCCGGCGATACAGACCCTGCGCACAGATATCGACGGCATGGAGATGCTTATTCCCAGGGACATGTGGCCCATCCCCACGTATGTGGATCTTCTCTTCAAGCTATAAAAGGACCTGCAGCCGGGAAAGGCAGGATCATGTTCATGATCCTGCCTTTCCTGTTCGTTCCGGAATCACGCGATGGGCTGATCGAATCAATGGAGTTCGTTGCGATGCCCTTGAAGTGCTCCGGACGGATTGGAAAACAGGTCATGCTCCATTTTGTCTTAGCTGACTACACCTCACGCCTAATCCATGCTTCCCAAACCGTAGTGAAAATACCTTAAATCTGGTATTGCATTATTTTGAAAATCAAGCTTTCATAGCACATTGATTGCAAGGTTTGCCGGGGATGTCAACTTCAAGATCCGTGGAACACGATTTAACTTTGCTGGATAAGCCGGTGGGAGGTCTTATGAAAAAGCTTTTGTTTGTTTTCCTGTGCGCATATGCCCTGTCATTGGGTTTATCGGTGGGGGCAGGGGCCGCAGAGCTTGATTTTGATGATCTCAGCGGAACGCTGACGCCCCTGCCTGATGGTTACAGCGGTTATTCCTGGTCCAATTTTACCTATCTTGACGCTACGGCCTCCCAGTATGCGAAAAGCGGCTACTCCGCAGGCGTGGTGTCCATCAACAACGTGGTCTATAACAGTCAGGCACGCGATGCATCCATCGTAGCCGATGCGCCTTTCACCTTCAGCGGGGCCTATTTTACGGCCGCGTGGAACAATGGCCTTCACATTGAGATCAGTGGATACCGTTCAGGGATGCTTGTCGGGTCGGATGAAATTGTCGTCTCTGCCTACGCTCCCATGTGGTATGCTCCAAACTGGTCCGGCGGCGTTGACCAATTGACCTTCCACTCTTACGGAGGGACGGGCGTTGCCTCCTATTCCGGCTTCGGAAAGCACTTTGCCATGGACAACTTGAGAGTTGCCCCAGTGCCCCTGCCCCCGGCGGCCCTCCTGCTCGCTCCGGGACTGATCGGTATCGCGGTCATCCGGCGACGACGGATCGGCAGGCGGTGAAAGAACAGAATGGCCGAAAAAGGCGGGGTTTCACCCCGCCTTTTTTATTGCCGCCTACTCCGTTCGGCGGTATTCCGGCAGCAGGCGGGGGAATCAGACCCTGGGACTGTCCCGGCACTTTCAGGCAGGGAGGCAAGAGACGCATCGTGAAGCCGGCCATCCGGTTCAAAATTGAAGATGCGCGGCCGCGGAAGGTGGTTCTTTTCTGCGGGACATGATATCACTCGCGTTACTGGGCAGGGTGTCCTCTGGTAAGGCTGGAAAAACTCTGCAGCAGATGATCAACATGCCACAAAGCCTGGAGAAAAATCATGACAGAAGACCACATCCTGTACTGCGTTGAGGGACATTGCGCCATGATCACCCTGAACAGGCCGGAGGCAAAAAACGCCTTCAGTCCCGAGATGATCCGGCTGTGGCGTAAATGCCTCGAGGAGGTGGGGAGAGACGATCGGGTCAGGGTAGTCGTCATTACGGGGAAGGGGGACACGTTCTGCTCGGGCGGCGACATCCGGGATATGGCTGAGGGGAAACTGCGCTCCTGGGACATGAAGAGGTACCTCTGGGAAGGGGTTCATCGCATTGTCCTGACCCTGGAGGACCTGGACAAACCGGTTATCGCGGCAATCAACGGCGCCGCCATGGGTGCGGGCCTAGACATGGCCCTCATGTGCGACATCCGGATCTGTTCGGACAAGGCGAAGCTTGCCGAATCCTATATCCTCCTGGGCGTCGTACCGGGGGACGGGGGGGCCTACTTTCTGCCGCGCCTGGTTGGCGTCTCCAAGGCCCTGGAGCTTCTCCTCACCGGTGATGTTCTCTCTCCTGAAGAAGCCCTCCGGCTGGGCCTTGTAAATCGAGTCGTCCCCCACGACCGCCTCCTGGAAGAAAGCATCGCCCTGGCGGAGAAAATAGCCGACAGGCCGCCGCTGGCTGTCCGGATGACGAAACGGGCAGTCTATCAGGCGCAGACCAGCACCTTGAGGGCGCACCTCGACTACATTTCTTCGCAATTATCCCTCCTTACCGAAACGGAAGATCATCTTGAAGCAGCGAAGGCCTTTCTGGAAAAAAGAAAGCCCGTCTTTCAAGGGAAATAGACAGGTGAGCCGGTGAAAAATCCTTTTCTTCGATACTGGCTTCCCGTTCTTATCTGGATGGGCGTGATCTTCTCCATGTCCACCGGCACATTCTCTGCGGATCATACCTCCCGGTTTATCGGGCCTTTTCTGCGCTTCCTGCTGCCCGGACACCCGGAGCATGACATAGCGATGCTTCATGGACTCATTCGAAAGGCCGGACACGTCACAGAGTATTTTATCCTGGGACTGCTTTTCTTCCGTGCCCTCCGCGGAAATGCTCCGCAGGGATGGCAATTGCGGCGGGTCTTCTATACGATTCTTGCCGTGGCGGTCTTTGCGTTGAGCGATGAGTTTCATCAATCCTGGGTCGCTTCGAGAACGGCTTCTCTGGTGGATGTGAGCATTGATTCGGCAGGCGGCGTTCTTTCCCAGATCGCAATACTCCTGAAAAATAGATTTTTCGGACATTCCCATTCCGGGCTCGCCTGAGATTACCGGAACGATTTCATATTTCTGAAAAAACGTCTTGAATTAAGGAATAATATCAAGTACATAACTACATATTGCCAGCCGTGTAATTTCTTCGACAAGAAGATTCCATCAGGAAAAAAAGAAGGCCATATTTCCGGTGGCAAAAGAGATAAGCAAAGAAATTTCCACTTACGGAGAGACGTTAAAGGAGGCGGCCATGTCGGATACTTTATTTCCTATTCCGGATTCCTGGGCAAAAGCGGCCTGGATAGACAACGTTACCTATCGGCGAATGTACGAGCAGTCGATTTCAGATCCCGAGGGTTTTTGGGGGAAACAGGCCGGCTGCCTCGATTGGTTCCGCCCATGGACGAAAGTGAAGGAAGGATCCTTCGACGGGGATGTCCACATCTCCTGGTTCTGTGGTGGAAAACTGAACGTCAGTTATAACTGCCTGGACCGTCATCTGGCCATGCGTGGAGATGCGGTTGCCCTTATCTGGGAGGGGGACGATCCTGCGGTCAGCAAGTCCTTTTCCTATCGCCAGCTGCATGAACAGGTCTGCAAGTTTGCCAATGTTCTGAAGTCTTTGGGATTGCGGCGGGGTGATCGAGTCACTATCTATCTGCCCATGATTCCCGAACTGGCGGTGGCCATGCTGGCCTGTACCCGGATCGGAGTCGTGCACTCCATCGTATTCGGCGGTTTTTCCGCGGACTCTCTGGCGGAACGTATCCGGGACTGTCAGGGGCGGGTTTTGATCACGGCTGATGAGGGATTGCGCGGAGGGCAGAGAATTCCCACAAAAGATAATGCTGACAAGGCCGTAGAAAAATGTCCCATTGTCGAAAAGGTGATCGTGGTGAAGCGCACGGGCGGCACCATTTCATGGATACCGGGAAGAGATCTGCAGTGGGGCGAACTGATGGAAAATGCATCAACCGACTGTCCGCCGGAAGAAATGGATGCTGAGGATCCGCTTTTTATCCTCTATACCTCCGGGTCCACGGGAAAGCCCAAAGGCGTGCTGCACACAACGGGTGGCTATCTTGTCTTTTCGGCCATGACCCATAAGCACATCTTCGACTATCACGATGGCGACATTTACTGGTGCACGGCGGACATCGGCTGGGTAACGGGACACAGCTACATCATTTACGGCCCGCTGGCCAACGGCGCTACCACGGTCATGTTCGAAGGAGTGCCCCATTATCCGGACTGGTCCCGCTTCTGGAATATCGTTGACAAGCACGGGATCACCATTCTCTATACCGCTCCGACTGCCATTCGCGCCCTGATGCGCCAGGGCGACGAGCCGGTGCAGGAAACATCCCGCAGGAGTCTGCGACTCCTCGGCACTGTCGGGGAACCCATCAATCCTGAAGCCTGGCTCTGGTATTACGACGTGGTTGGCGAAAAACGCTGTCCCATTGTAGATACCTGGTGGCAGACGGAAACAGGCGGAATTCTCATTTCACCCCTGCCTGGCGCCATGCCCCTCAAACCGGGGTCAGCCGCCAGGCCCTATTTCGGTGTAAAGCCGGCCATCGTTGATGCAGCCGGCAATTTCCTTGAAGGGCCGGGAGACGGCAATCTCGTCATTACCGATCCCTGGCCGGGTATGCTGCGAACGATCTATGGCGATCATTCCCGATTTCTCCAGACTTATTTCTCCATGTACAAGGGGGTTTACTTCACAGGTGACGGCGCGCGCCGGGATGAGGATGGCGACTACTGGATTACGGGGCGGATCGATGACGTCATCAATGTATCGGGGCACCGCCTGGGAACGGCAGAGGTGGAAAGCGCCTTGGTGGCTCATCCCGGCGTGGCGGAGGCGGCCGTAGTGGGGTTCCCCCACGCGATCAAGGGCCAGGGCATTTATGCCTATGTGACCTTGAAAGCAGATTGCCCCCCTTCGGAGGTGCTGCGGGAAGAGCTCCTGCTGGGGGTCAGGAAGGAAATCGGGGCCATCGCCGTGCCCGATGTTCTCCAGTGGTCTCCCGGCCTGCCCAAGACACGGTCGGGGAAGATCATGCGGCGGATCCTCCGTAAAATCGCCGCAAATTCACTTGACGATCTGGGCGATACGAGCACCCTCGCCGAACCTGCCGTCATTGAGGAACTGATAGGGAACCGGCCGGCCGCAGCTGAAGGATAAATCAGGCATTTCGTCTCCTTTTTGATTGACAAGATCGGCAAGTCTTATCAGAATAACAGCTTAAATAACTAACTATCGAGGATTCCATCCATGACTCGGAACTACCTGGACAATTCAAAATCGGCCCTGAAGGAATCGATGGATTATCACCTCCGTTGTTCACTCTGCAGGGAGACCCCATCAAAGGACTATCGGGATCATTTTCTTGCGACGGCTTTTTCCTTGCGGGACCGGATGACGGAGAAGATTCTTCAGACCGAACGGCGTTATCAGGAGGCCGGGGCGAAGAGGGTCTATTACCTCTCCATGGAATTTCTAATTGGGAGGCTGCTGGGCGACACCCTCTACACTCTCGGCCTTTTTGATCTTTGCCGGGATGCTCTGTCCGAAGCCGGCATTGATATTGATGAGGTCCGAGAGCAGGAAAACGATGCCGGGCTCGGTAACGGGGGGCTGGGACGTTTGGCCGCCTGTTTTCTCGATTCCATGGCGACACTCGGTATCCCCGGGTTCGGTTACGGAATTCATTATGAATACGGCCTTTTCAAGCAGGAGGTCGATAACGGTTACCAGAAGGAAAAACCCGATAACTGGCTGGCGGAATTCAGCCCCTGGGAGATCAAGCGCCCCGACGAGAAATGTATCGTTCCCATCTATGGCCGGATTGAACACTTTCAGGACCGTGAAGGCGAATACAATCCCATGTGGCTCGACTGGAAGGTGATCATGGGTATTCCCTTTGATATTCCCGTCGTAGGCTACGGGGGGAAGACGGTCAACTGGCTGCGCCTCTACGGAGCCGGTTCCTCCACGGATTTTGATATTCAGATCTTCAATGAGGGGGACTATTTCCGGGCGGTGGAACAGAAGGTTTCCTCAGAAACCATCACCAAAATGCTTTATCCCCGTGATACCCTCAAATCGGGGAAAGAGCTCCGTCTGGTGCAGGAGTACTTTCTGGTGGCCTGTTCCCTGAGGGATATTGTCCGTCGATACCTGAAGGACCATGATGACTTCGACCGCTTTTCCGATTCGGTGGCCATCCAGATGAATGACACCCATCCCTCGCTGGCGGTGGCGGAGCTGATGAGACTGCTCGTCGACGAGTACGCCCTTCCCTGGGATTCCGCCTGGGAGATCACACAGAAGACCATGGCCTATACCAATCATACCATTCTTTCCGAGGCCCTGGAGAAGTGGCCGGTAAGCCTTCTGGAGCGGGTGATTCCCCGTCATCTCCAGATCATCTATGAAATCAATTCCCGTTTTCTCGCGACAGTGGCCTCCCTCCATCCCAGCGATATCGATCTGATACGCCGGATGTCGCTTATCGAGGAAGGCGAAAACAAGCAGGTCCGGATGGCCCACCTGGCCATGGTGGGTTCCCATTCCATCAACGGCGTCTCGGCCCTCCATACGGAAATACTGATGAAGAATAATTTCTCCGATTTCCATGCCCTGTGGCCGGAGCGCTTTGTCAGCATCACCAACGGAATCACCCAGCGGCGCTGGCTCCTCAAGTCCAATCCGCAGTTAGCCGGGTTGATATCCGAAAAGATCGGGGATTCCTGGATAACCGATCTTGCTCAACTCAAGCGGCTGGAGTCCTGTGCCGATGACCCGGACTTCCAGGACCGGTTCCGCGGGATTAAACGGTCCAACAAGGAGGCTTTGAGCAGGATCATATCGAGAACCGCCTGGGTTTCCGTCAATCCCGATTCCCTGTTCGATGTCCACGTCAAGAGGATTCATGAGTACAAACGCCAACTGCTGAAGATCATGCATATCATCTATGAGTATCTGCAGATTGTCCGGGGAGAAAAAACCCCGACGGTCGCCAAAACCTATATCTTCGGCGGCAAGGCCGCGCCCGGCTACTGGGTGGCGAAGCAGATCATCAAATTGATCCACAACGTGGGACAGGTTGTCAACTCGGATAAAAGGCTGCAGGACATCATGAAGGTTGTCTTCCTGCCCGATTACCGGGTGTCGCTGGCGGAGAAGATCATTCCCGCTGCGGATCTCAGCGAGCAGATCTCCATGGCCGGAACGGAGGCCTCCGGAACTGGGAATATGAAATTCATGCTGAACGGTGCGCTGACCGTGGGAACGCTTGACGGCGCCAATGTGGAAATGCTCCAGGAGTCGGGAGAGGACAACATCTTCATCTTCGGGTTGAAAGCCTGGGAAATTGAAGAGATGCAGCGGGCAAACACCTATCGTCCCACGGAGTACTACCGGAGCTATCCGGAAATCCGCATGGTGGTCGATACCTTCCGTGATAATGTCTTCTGTCCCTCGGAACCGGGACTCTTCCAGTGGATCTACTCCCGCTTCATGCATGAGGAAGACACCTACTTCCATCTGCCGGACCTTCTCGAATACATCCGTATCCAGGAAAAAATCGAGGAGGAATACAGGGATACGGCTTCTTGGACCAAAAAGGCGATTTTCAACGTCACACGGTCGGGAAAATTCTCCAGTGATCGGGCCATCTCCGAGTATGCGGGGCTGGTCTGGAAGGTGGAAGCGGTTAAATGAGGAGGCTGAAAGATCGGATCCTGATCATAGATGACAGCCCGGATTTCAGGGTGCTGCTGGCCAGGCTGCTTAAGGCGTCGGGCTTTGAAGTGATGGAAGCTAAAAGCGGCGAGGAGGGGCTGCGGAAGATCGGAGAATTTCAGCCGGATCTCATTCTTCTGGACATCATGATGCCGGGTATCGATGGATACGAGGTTTGTGAGAGAATCAAGGCCGATCCCTGCTTTCGGGATATTCCCATCATCTTTCTGTCCGGCAGGACCGATGCGGCGGACAAAATCCGGGGGCTTGCCATCGGCGGCGTCGACTACATCACCAAGCCGTTCGATCGGGGCGAGGTGATCGCCCGCATTGAAAATCAGCTCAAGATCCAAAGACTCACCGACGAGCTGATCGCGACCAATGCCGAATTAACTGAAAAGCAGAAGAAGCTCGACGAAGATCTTCAGGCTGCCGCCGGAATTCAGCAGACCCTGCTGCCCCGCAATCCGCCGGAGGTCGACAATCTGGATATCGCCTGGAAATTCATGCCCTCCGAGCAGATCGGTGGCGACATCTTTAATGTGCTCCGCCTGGATGAGGATCACCTTGGCTTTTACATGATCGATGTGAGCGGGCATGGAGTTCCCCCTGCCCTGGTGACCTTTTCCATTTCCCAGACCCTTCAACCCCATATGGGATGTACCATCAGGAAAAGGGCCGGTTTCACCCCGGGTCATCAGGTGGTGTCCCCCGGAGAGGTTTTGAAGTCGCTGGACGAGGAATATCCCTGGGAACGCTTTGAGAGGTTTCTGACCATCATCTATCTTATTGTCAATATCCGGAATGGTCATATAATCTACAGCAACGCCGCCCACCCACCGCCTATTCTCATTCACGCCGATGGAGCTCTGGAGTTGCTGGAAGAGGGTGGGACGATTATCGGGCTTGATGGGATCCTGCCCTTTGAGGAAGGGGAGACGATCTTATCGCCTGGCGACAAGATGATCCTTTATACCGACGGAGTGTTTGAATTCGTGGATTCCAAGGGGGGAATTTTCGGCGAGAAACGGTTTTATGAACTTGTAAAAGGCCTCTATAGGCTTCCCATCGGCGCCGTCCTTGACGAGATTGTCCTGGCGATTGAGCGATTCGCTCAGGGGGCCAGGCTCCAGGACGATGTCAGTCTGCTGGGGATCGAATTCAAAAATGGGAAATGTCAGTGAACATATTACAGGCTAAGGAAGGAATCTATGCAACTACACCAGAACAAGATGGGGGATGTTTTGATTGTACGACCGTTGGAAAGAAGGATTGACGCAGCCACCGCAACGGAGTTCAAGGAGAAAATGAGCGAGTGGATCGGTGCCGGAAACCGAAGGATTGTGCTTAATCTTTCCGAAGTGGATTTTATTGACAGCAGCGGCCTCGGTGCCATCGTGTCCAGCCTTAAAAAAATCGGTAATGACGGCGACCTGGTGATCTGTTCCGTCAAGGAAACGGTCATGAGCCTTTTTCGTCTGACCCGGATGAATCGCGTTTTCGATATCCTGCCCTCAGAAGAGGAAGCAATCGGGGCCCTCTCCAGACGATTGTGAGGAACAATGGAAACGACTGGCTCCATCAAGCTGATTATTGAAAGCAAGCTCGAAAATGTTCCACTGATCGGCGGGGCTGTGCGCGGAATCGCCAGTGCTCTGTCGCTCGATGACGTGAGCGGCTATCATCTTGAACTCTGCGTCGTGGAAGCGGTAACCAATGTGACGAAACACGCCTATAAGCTCGAAGCGGGAAATTCCGTGGAACTGAACATCCTGCTCTTTCCGGACCGGATCACCTTTCAGGTTTGTGACCGGGGAAAAAGCCTGGATCCGGCCAAGGTCCGGTTGCTGCGCTTTGACCCCCAGAAGAGGGAAATGCTTCCGGAAAGCGGCATGGGCCTTTTCATCATGCATGCCCTCATGGACGAGGTCTACTACGAAACGGAAAGCGGTCTCAATGTTTTGACGATGAGCAAATATCTGAGGCGGTAGGCTGAAATCCCCGCAAGCCCGATTTCGACTCCGGAAGAGAAGGGCTTCGGCATCATCAGCGGGTATTTCCTGCCCGCCCGTGCAGGAGCAGATCCATCGCTTCGAAACCTGGCGGGAAATATGAAATGATGTGAGGCCGTATCCCGGCGATGCCACCTGGGAGTGCTGATGCCTCCCCGGTGACCTACTCGTAGACGATGTCGAGAGAATCGAGGTAGGCCGACAATTCCGAGACTTTTCTTTTTATCTCTTCCGTATCCCCTTTTTTTGCGGCCTGCTCCAGGGATTTTCCCAGATCGGTGATCCCGTCAAATCCGTAGCCGCTGCCGCATCCTTTCATGTTGTGTCCTAAAATCCGGATCGCCTCGTCGTCATTCTGTTCCAGCGCTTTCATGATGGCGGTCACGTCCTGGCGCCGGCCTTCGAGAAAGCCGGGGATAAGATCGGCGAGATCGGGATCGATCCGGAGGGTGATTCTGTCATTGGGCTTCTGTGTCATGCTGTTTCCCCCTTCCTGTATATTGGGTGACGGCTTCCAGAAAAACGGCCTTTTTGATGGGCTTGGTCAAGTGACCGGTGCAGCCGGCATTCAGGCTTTTGTCCCGGTCTTCCTGAAGGGCATGAGCCGTCAGGGCAACGATCGGTGTTGCCTGGAGCTGATGCTCCCTTTCCCATTTCCGAATTTCCCGGGTCGCTTCATACCCATCCATCACCGGCATTTGAATGTCCATGAGAACGAGATCGTATTGACCGACCTTGAATTTCTCCAAGGCGGCGGCTCCATCCCCGGCGATGTCGAGACGGCAAGGCTGCCCCTTGAGATAGGAGCGAAGAAGCAGGCAATTATCAGACGAGTCGTCGGCCAGAAGGATGCCGAGCGCCTGCCTGGCTTCGGGAACAGCCGGAGATGACGGCAAAGGCTTTCTGGCGGAAACCTTCGCCTTGCTCAAGGCACTCAGGATGACGTTTTTGAGGTCGGCGCGTTTGATGGGCTTGATGAGATGGGCCCGAATGCCCAGTTGACGAAATCGCTGAGGATCCCCCCTTCCCAGATCGGAGGTCAGCATGATCAGGGTCGTGCCGGCCAGGACGGGATTCTTCTGGATGCGCTCCGCGATACCTACCCCGTCAATCACGGGCATATGGTAGTCCAGCAGCACCAGATCGTACGGTCGCTCGGTTTCCCATGCCGTCTCCATCTCGGCCAGGGCGCTTTCCCCATCCTCCACCTCCGCTGGATAGGCTCCCAGCCCCATCAGGATTTCCCTGAGAATCATTCGATTCGTGGCATTGTCGTCCACGATGAGAATCTTGAGACCCAGAATTTTCCCCTCGTAAGATTCGGCCACTTCAACGGCCTTTGCGGCTTTTTCCTGCATGCCGAAATGGGCGGTAAAGGAGACGGTGGTCCCGCGACCCTCTTCGCTTTCAAGGCTGATATGCCCCTCCATCAGCTCGACGAGGCGTTTGGCAATGGACAATCCAAGGCCGGAACCGCCGTACTTGCGGGTCGTTGAAGAGTCGACCTGGGTGAATTTGTCGAATATTTCTTCAAATTTATCCCGGGGGATCCCGATGCCCGTGTCGGTCACGGAAAAGAGCAGTTCGATCCTTCGCGGCTTTTCCTGCTCCTGTTCCGGAACAGGTTCACCGGCCTCCTCCTGCCGACTGACGCGAACGACCACCTCGCCTTTCTCCGTGAACTTGATGGCGTTTCCTATGAGGTTGACCAGAATCTGCCTGAGCCGGACCGGGTCTCCGATCAGGTGGAGCGGGACATCCGGACGAAGGTGGCAGACCAGTTCCAGATTCTTTTTGTGGGCGCGGATGGCCAGTTCTTCAACCGTCCTTTCGATCATTTCCCCGAGATCAAACTCCACGTTCTCAAGTTCCAGGTGGCCCGCCTCCACCTTGGATAGATCGAGAATGTCATTGATAATATTCAGAAGGTTTTCTCCCGCATTTTTGAAGATTTCCACGTAATGCTGCTGTTCGTCAGACAGGGGGGTCTCCATCAGGAGCTCCGCCATGCCGATAATGGCATTCATGGGCGTCCGTATTTCATGGCTCATGGTGGCCAGAAAATCCGTCTTGGCGAGATTGGCCGCTTCAGCCTCTTCCTTGGCCTTGAAGAGCGCCTCTTCGGCCCGATTAAAAAAGTAATCGCTGAAGGTGAAAATGGTGCGGCTCAGGCAGGCATTGAGCTTTTCCAGAGCAAGCAGCAGGGCGTCGCCCTGAAGCTCCCTGACAAGGATGGGGATCAGGATGGTGCGGTAAATTTCAAAGGCTTTCTGTACTTCTGAAAGTGAAAAGCCGCCTTCCAGCCTCATCTTGCTGATATCGGCGATAAAGGCGTCTATCTTGGTGTAGTCCTGATGCACCAGTGCATCGTAGTTTGCATCGGTCGACTTCGACGTCGTGGCTAGAAGCTCTTCCAGAGGGCGGCTTGAGTATCGATTGCTGACCTCTTCATGAAGGCGTATCGCCCACTGCCTGGCCAGCTGTTCGTCGTATTTCCGGAGCACTTCCGTAAGGTCCATCGCTCTTGAATAATCCCTTTCCGGCTGTTGACGGGAAGAATGTCCTCTTGGCTATCAGAAGATATCATTCTTCAATCCGTTTTCTCCAGCAATTTTATCTCACGGATTTCCCCAGATTCAATCCTTTTCTGTTGCGGTCCGGTGCGCCGCCTGTTCCATGGCGAGCTGCAAAGGGGCGTCATACCGGTAAATGTCCTCGCGAAACTGCACGAATCCATCCGCATCGGCCCAGGCTGTGAAATAGAGCACCTGGATTTCCACGGCCTGCGGAAGGCGGATAGTCTTCATTTCACCCGAGTCCATTGCGGAAACAAGCTCCTCCCGGGATGGTTTTCCCTTGAGAAGCGCCATAGCGAGATCCGTCGTCTTTTCGACGCGGATGCAGCCATGGCTGAAACTTCTCACCGTTTTTTCAAAGAGATGACGGTCCGGGGTGTCATGTAGGTACACATCAAAGGGATTGGGGAAGATGAATTTAATCCGGCCGAGAGGATTTTTCGGTCCCGGCTCCTGACGCAGCTGGTACTTGAAATTGGAGGCCGTCACCTTCTCCCAGTTGACCTCCCAGGGAGGAATCACTTTGCCTGAACTGGAAAGGACTTTCATGTTTTCCCAGTAAAAATATTCGGGGTATTTCAGGATCAGGGGCACCACCTCATCGATGGTGATGCTCCGGGGAACATACCAATAGGGATTCAATATGAAATGTGAAATCCGGCTTTCAAAGACGGGGGTGTTCCGGGCGTATTTCCCAACGACAATCCGGCTGTTCATCAGTTCATCGCTTCCTTCGAGAACCCTGAGCCTGAATTCCGGGATATTGATGACAACGACCTGGTCCCCGGTATCTTCAGGTATCCAGCGCAGGCGTTCGAGATTGACTTCGATCTGGCGGATTCTCTGAGCGACGGGCACATTCAGGGCTTCCAGGGTTTCGGGACCGACAGCGCCGTCGGCGAAGAGCCCGTGCCTCTGCTGAAACGTCCGGACTGCCTGGTCGAGAGATTCATCGAACAGATCTGTTCTCCCGGTGACCTCGAAATGATCCGAAGCGTTAAGGTCCCCCGATATCCTCAGCCGCTTTCGCAGCAGGGCAACGCGCCTGCTCTTGTCACCCTTTTTCAGCCCTGCCGCGTCGGAGGGTATAAACGGCCATCCTCCCCTGCGGTCGATTTCCCGGTATTTGAAAAGGGCCATCCGCAGTCGTACATAAGAGGGGGTGATCGGCGCAAGGCTTTCCAGAACCGGTTGCACCTGGCCCGAGTCCAGGGCCTCTTCGAGAGCCTCGGCGAGATCGGGGGCCACCCGTTCCCGAAGATACCAATGGGCCTTTTTCTTGTCCCCTTTCATTCTGCCGGAGGCAAGGTCGGAGGCGTAAAGGAAAAAGGCATCGGTCAGGTGAAGATCGAGATTCGCGCTTTCTTCCGCGGAGAGAGAGTTGTGTCCGAAAAATTCCCTGAATCCGGAAAGCAGGTCTTCGATTGCGGCAAGGTGATAGTCCTCCGGCCGCAGTCCATGGCGTGGGGCTTTTTGCAGGGTGTTCAGCAGAGCATCCGCGAGGGGCAGGGGACCTTCCCGGTCGACCCATGCCGGGCGGAATCCATGACGCGCGTAGAACTTCTTCACCCCCTGGGTGAATGAAGGCCTTTCTCTTCCGGAAGGGGCCGGATGCCGGGGATTCGCCGCCTCGAGCCGGTTTTGGATGGCAACAGCCATTTCATCAGCCTCCATGGCGCTGCCGGCTGCCAGCAGAGCGTTCCGGCCTGAGGAGGCCATGAGAAGCACCAGGGACGAAAAAACAACAAACAACGTTTTGCCGATACAAGAAACCAAGTCTTTACTCCTGAACTTCAACTGGGAAATCTGTGACAAGGAAAGACAACCCCTTTCCAAAGCCCTGAGTTGCTGCAAATATGGCACCATGATGTCTTGATTTTTTAGGGATACCCTTTGCCATCAGGATGAAGGAAGCATCACATGCCGCCCCTGTTCAGGGCAAAAGCCCATTACAATGAGACCCGTTCAATGCCGGGCAGAGAACGTCCGAGAAACCGTTCCGCAATCTGCTGAAACCGAAGGGGAACATCCGTCACATAGAAGCGGTATTCCGGCAGAGTTCGTTCGGAATTGGTCAGCTGCCGGCTTTGAAGCAGGTCGGCGGTCATGTCGGCCATGGCCTCGGCGGAGTCCACCAGGCGGATGTCCGGACCGACGACATCCTGAAGCAGTGCCTTGATAAGCGGGTAATGGGTACAGCCGAGAACCAGCGTATCGATGTGTTCGGCCAGAACGGGACGGAGATATTCCTGAGCGGTCAGGCGGGTGACGGGATGTTCGAGCCAGCCCTCTTCAACCAGGGGGACAAAGAGGGCGCACGCCTGAGAAAAAATATGGGTCTCAGGCGCCAGCTGGCAGATGGCCCGGGCGTAAGCGTTGCTGTTGATTGTTGTCGGCGTGCCGATGACCCCGATGGAATGCGTCCTTGTTTCCGCCGCCGCACGGAGGGCACCGGCCTGGATCACATCCAGGACGGGGACGGCCGAAAGGGATTCGACGGTGGAGCGGGCAACAGCGGCCATCGTGTTGCAGGCAACGATGAGGAGTTTGACCCCCTTCTGAAGGAGAAACTCAGCGATCTGACGGGCATAGGCATTGATGGTTTCCACGGACTTGACGCCGTAGGGCACTCGGGCTGTATCTCCGAAGTAAAGGATGTTTTCAAAGGGCAGCCTTTCCATCAAAGCCCGGACGACGGTCAGCCCGCCGATGCCGGAATCAAATACGCCGATGGGACGGCACTCAGTGGATGTATTCTTCATAATCGACGGGCAGATTCTGTAACATTCCTGTAACCCTGTGGCTCATGTTCAATCACACGTTCATTCTATGTGGGAAGGGTCTGTTACCGCATTTCCCTGGAATTTGCAAGGCATGCCTGCTTTTGCCCGACCCGTCTCAAGCGGCGGGATCATTCAACTCCGGTGTCCGTCGGTCCCTTCCTGCTTCGAGGTCGTTTTCCAGTCCTTATAAGTCCCCTCGTAAAGCTCGTATTCCAGAAGGCGGCATTCAATGCCGCTGTTGAAGAATATTAGGCGTCGCCGGGTCTTCAAACCGACTTTTTTGGCCAGTTCGATGTTTCCAGTAAAGATGAATCCCCGGTATCTTGAACAGGAAGTTTTGAGGAAGTCGCCAAGGCCGGCATACGTCCGCTCCAGTTTCTGGACATTGCCCAAGCGCTCGCCGTAGGGAGGATTCATGACAACAATTCCTCCCTCCGGGGGGATGTCCGTTTCCGCATAATCGCAGACCGCCAGGCGGATCCAGTTTTGAACGCCGGCGTTAGCCGCATTCTGCTCCACGGCGGCGATGGCCCGGCGATCCATATCCGTGGCGATGATCTGCCCTGGAAAATGGCGGACGGACTTTCCCTGAGCCTTTTTCCGCAGCTCCTTCCATGCGGCTGCAGGAAAGCCCTTGAGATGGCGGAAGCCGAAATTGCTCCGCAGAAGGCCCGGCGCGCGGTTCAGGGCGATCAGGGCGGCTTCGATGGCGATGGTTCCGCTGCCGCACATGGGATTGACAAAAGCGCCTTTTCCACTCCAGCCCGTTGCAAGGACGATGGCCGCCGCGAGCGTCTCCTGCATGGGCGCCTTGAGGGGAATTTTCCGGTATCCCCGGCGGGAAAGGGGCTCCCCGGAGGTGTCCAGATAAATCTGAACCCTCTGCGCCTTCCAGAAAAGATGTACCACCGCCCGGTCACGGGCCGGGCCGGAATCCGGCCTTCGGCCGCAGGTTGTCTGAAGGCGATCGACGATGGCGTCTTTGCATTTCTGGTTGGCAAAGCGGGTGTCTTTGATGGAGGGATGATCGACCGTGGACGTAACGCAGAGATAACCGTCCTCATGGAGAACGTTTTCCCAGGCAAGTCCGTGAACCCAGCGATAGAGGTCGTCCGGGCCGTCGGCCTCGCCTTCGGCCATCAGGTAGAGAACACGGTGTCCCGTTCTCAGGGAAAGGTTCAGTTTCAGGGTGTCTCCCAGCGTGCCTTCGGTCACGATGGCGGCTTCCCGCTCCAATTCCACCGGAAAGCCCAGCGACTCGATTTCGCCTTTCAGGTAGGAAGCGATTCCCTTCGGGCAGGTCACCAGGATCCTGCTGGATTTTCTCCAGAGGGGAAAGTGTCTGGAAGTCATGCAAATTCCTGTGCCGTTGCAATCATGTCCTGATCCATTCCGATATCCCGGCCCTGGGTGGTGAGGTAGTTGCCCACGATGATACCGCTGGCTCCAGCGAGAAACACCCAGGACTGAAAGTCCCTCAGCGTGATTTCCCGCCCGCCGCAGATGAGGAGAGGCCGGACTGGATGAATGAAGCGGTACAGGGAGATGGTGCGCAGGGCCTCCATGGTTGCCAGAAGAGGCTGGTTTTCCAGCCTTGTTCCGGGCCGGGGATTGAGGAAGTTCATCGGGATTCCATCGACGTCCAGTTCCCTCAGGGTAAACGCCATTTCTACCCGCTGCTCCCACGATTCTCCAAGTCCGAAAATGCCGCCGCTGCAAAGGCGAAGTCCCGCTTGCCTCGCGATGCGGAGCGTCTCGATGTCTTCGTCGTAGCTGTGGGTGGTACAGACCTCGGGGAAGAAGCTCCGCGCCGTTTCGAGGTTGTGATGATAAAAGGTGACGCCTCCGGCATTGAGGCGCTCTGCGGAAGACGCCGTCAGTTGCCCCAGGGAGGCGCAGACGGTGAGGGGGGTGGATTTCTTAAGGGCGGATGCCGCCTGGGCGATCGTTTCAATCTCGTCCTCGTTCAGCCTGGTGCCACTGGTGACCATGGAAAAGCGGGTCGCCCCGTTTGCATCCATCCGCCGACCTTCGGAAGTCATGGCTTCTGCAGACATCAGCGGCCATTTCGATATGTCCGTCCGGTGATGAGCCGACTGGGAACAGAAGGCGCAGTTCTCGGCACAGGCTCCCGATTTGGCATTGAGAATGGAGCAGCGCACGATGCCGTCTTTTTGATAATGCTGCCCGATTTTGCAGGCGGCAAGGAATAAATCCGGTGTGGAGCGGGGAGGCAGCTCCGTCAGGGAACAGGCCTCTTCGAAGGAGAGGGCATCGGGGCCCTCGTCGAGGATTTTCTGCGCCAGTTTATTTACTGTGGGGTCCAAGATCATGGAAGTGTTCTCCTGTTGCTTGATAAAGGTCATCGCCTATCAGAGGCGCAGGGCTTTGTCAACCGGTAATTGGAAACGGGTTGACAAATATGGGCCTCAATGGTATTCCGCCCACGATGAACACCAAGGAACGGTTGCTCCGATACCTTAAGGAAGAACAGGGACGGTTCGTTTCCGGAGAGAAGGTCAGTGCCCGGCTGGCGATTTCCCGCTCCGCCATCTGGAAACAGATCAGCAGGCTGAAAGAAGAGGGGTATGAGATTGAATCGTCCCCGCGCAAAGGGTATGCCCTGCACAGAATCCCCGACTGCCTCCTGGCTGGTGAGATCCGGGAGGGCCTCGACACGAGCCTGATCGGTCAGAAGCCGATCTTTCATTTCCAGGAAACGGACAACACCAACAACCAGGCCAAGACGCTGGCCTACGACGGTGCACCGGAGGGCGCCCTGGTAATCGCCGAAGGGCAGTCCCAGGGCCGGGGCCGCCGGGGGAGGGTCTGGTTTTCGCCTTCCGGCCAGGGAATTTACGCCACCGTGATCCTCCGCCCCCATCTTCCCCTCAGTGAAGCCCCGAAGCTGACGCTGATGGCGGCCGTGGCGGCCGCCGATGCGGTACAGAAACGGACCGGTCTGACGGTCCGCATCAAGTGGCCCAACGACATTCTGGTGAACGGCCGGAAGCTGGCCGGAATCCTCACGGAAATCGGAACGGAGATGGACTCCCTGGATTTTGCCGTTATCGGGTTGGGTCTGAATGTCAATATTCCCCGGGGATCATTTCCTCCCGGCCTCAGGACGCCGGCAACCTCCGTTCTCATCGAGAAAGGGGAGCCGTTTCCGCGGATTTTCCTTCTCAGGGCCTGGCTGGAGGAGCTTGAAAAAACCTACGCCCTCTTCTGCCAGGGCCATTTCGATACCATCCTGTCACGCTGGAAAATCCTGGCGGACATTGTGGGCAGCCAAATCGCCGTTGATCTTCCGGGCCGGCGGTACACCGGAAAAGTCCAGGAAGTCGACGAACACGGCGTTCTGATCCTGAAGGAACCCGACGGCACCCTCCAGAGGATCTTCTCGGGAGATGTCACCCTGTTAACGTCCTGATGGAGGCTGCAGAGCCAGCCTCAGGCGGCAGCAGATCCTCCCCGTCATCGGAAGCCTGAAACATGTTCCCTCTGTGTGCTTTTGGCGTAATCCCTACGACATATCCTTAGAAAAAATACCATGTTTACCTGATTGATTTATTTTATCCGTCTCATTATAAGAAATGTATAAGATTGAGGTTCGTGCGGGTTTCATGGCATGCAGAATAGGCAACGGCTTTTTGAAAAAAAAAAGAGAAGTCATTTTTTAATTTAAAGGAGGGTCTGTTTATGAAAGGAATGAGATGCCACATGCGCATGATGTTCCTGCTTGCCGCCGGATTGCTTTTCGGGATCGTTTCGATGGCCGGCGCGGCGCCCTTGGTGGTTTACTCGAACGATTTCGATGGGGCGGAATCCTTTTATGCGGGCGTTGCGGGAGGTTTGTCGGGCATCGTTACCACGGAAGGCGTGCAGGGCTACAGTGCGGACGGCTTTTCGGGAAATTTCCTCCGCAATACGACTACGGGAAACCCCGCGGGAAGTACGGTGCTGACGCTGAGCAACCTGCCCGCCCACACCTCGATCGACGTCAATTTTCTCTTCGCCTTCATTGATTCCTGGGACAGCAGCAACGGCTCAGTTTCACCGGATTGGTTCAATGTGAAAATTGACGGAACCCCTATTCTCCAGATCACCGCGGCTATTGCGAGCGGAACTATCACTTACGGAGGAACGGAGCTTGGAACGATGTATAATCGGGGATTTTCCAGCTGGGCGGACCGAGCCTTCGACATGGGGCCGGAATCGCTTCTTTCGATGGCCCATAGTTCATCCACCCTGAGCATCGAATTCTTCGCCAGTGGGGGCGGGTGGCAGGGCGGCTCCGACGAATCGTGGGCCATCGAGAATCTGCAGGTTGCCGCCAATCCCGTGCCGCTCCCCGGTGCCTTCCTTCTCTTTGCACCCGGATTGGCCGGTCTTCTGGCGATCAGGAGAAGATTCCGGAAATAACAAGGGGCGGTTGGAAGGACGGGAGGGTCCGCCGGTGATGATCCTGCCCGGTCTGTTTCTCATCCTTCCTGATGGCCGCTTTCGAGTGGTGTCCGGATAAACAAGGCGGACGTTTCCGACCGCCTTGTTTATCCGTTGTTTTCTGGCCGCTGAGTCACCTCAATGTCCGTATTCCCGGAAAACGTTTGATGCGTTCGCGACTTCCAATCTAAAAGATGATGACGCCCCATTCACCCGCTCGCCCCTGTCAATCCGATTCCGCCGTCATCCCGTGCTGTCTTTTTCGGCTGAAATCCGGTGATCACCATTCCATCTCTTCCAGTTCTTCCGACTTGGCAATCAAGTCGCAGACGATCTCCCTTGGATCGACCCCTTGTTTCCCGCAATCCGCAAGGGCCTCCATCAGGCCGTTTTCTTCCAGAAGCTTAAGCACGACCTCAAGATCCTCTTTGTCCATCCAATCACCCCCCAACGACACGTTCTGAATAGGTTCAGAATATCGGATCCATTCGTGATGTCAAGAGGTTAATGCGAAGGCTGGTTTGGCTTGTTTCTGTCCTGCATGGACGTCTCCGGTCTGCCGGAGCCGGAAAAGCAGATTTCGTTGATTCCCGCTTGGTGCCCTTTGGCTTCAGCCGCCGGTTATAGTCCCGTCCTGTCAGACAAGGACTGAACCTTCAGCTTCTGCTCGGTCTGACTACGCCAGATCGCTATCCGCTTAGAAGCCAGCATCTCCTGTTGAAGATGCTTCCGGAATTGTGACGGCTCAATGTTCATGACGCCGCAGATGAGCTCCAGAAAAACGTTTCTCCTGTCGAAAATAAAGGATTCCGCCAGTTCTCTTGATCCCGGCCGTTCTCCTTTGAGCGTCAGTACCGCATCCAGCAGGACGGCAACCCATAGGCGGAAGGCCCCTGACCGGTTTGAAGGATCTGCATTGAAAATGGTTTCAAAATCGTCTGTTTTCATGGGAAAAAGAAGGATATGGATTCCGGGTCGCTTCCGCCTGTGACACAATCACTCGGTTTCACGGCCCGGAGTTCCATAGCCATGTTGACGACATGGTCTGGCTTGGAGTATCCTGAATTTTAAAGCGTTCTATGAAATGTTCCCCCTGGTGGAGAAAAAATCCAAAGATTGGCTGTCTACATTGGTCCAAAGGAACCCAGGCGATGTCCTGATGATCATGTCCGGCAGATTCCGATTCATTTCGTGAGTGCTCAATCGATCTCAGGAGACGATCAGGCCAGGTGGAAGGAGAAGCGTCGGATGCTTGCGGGTGGCAGCGATGTTATGGTCAGAATTGCTGGAAGCGTCTGTTTTCCGGCCTTTCTGTAACGTCTTTCATCTCTGAGCTCCCCTTTGAACAGTTGCCTTTCCTCTTGAAAAGCAATTACGATGCCAGCTTCTTTCCAGATTTTATTCTTTTGCACGCAACGATTGGCCTCGGCCCGTTTTGAAGCTCGTTGAATCTCCGCTTCAGGTCCGCCGCGAATAAGAAGAGCGAAACCTTTTGATATTCGGACAATATGGAATATAATCAGCCGTTCCGCGGTGGTTCAGGTTTCGTGCTGGGGCCGATTATTCCCTCGCTCATGCAGTCCGTCTGTCATATGTACGAACAGCTCTACCAGGATCTTGACGTTCTGAGGTAGGTTTATTTTCAGACCAAGAGGCCATCTTTCCCTTGGAGGTTATGTCGAGGATTTGACAGCGTTGTGAGCGCAGTTGAAGAGGGGGCTTGTCTTATTGGAGTAAGGGTTTCAGGATAAAGTAAAGGAGGGCGGAGATGAAGGAAGATACGGGGATCGTCAGAATCCAGGCCCAGATGATGTTCCCGGCGATGCCCCAGCGGACTGCGGAGAGACGGATCGTGGAGCCGACGCCGACGATCGCACCCGTTATGGTATGGGTAGTGCTGACCGGGATGCCGGCGAACGAGGCCCCGATAATGGATATCGCCGCTGCCGTTTCCGCACAGAACCCGCCCATGGGCCGAAGCTTGGTGATCCGGGTGCCCATGGTCTTTACAATCCTCCAGCCGCCGGAAACCGTTCCCATGGCAATGAAGAAATAACAGAGAATAACGACCCAGAAAGGAATGTAAAAGGTCGGCCCCAGCAATCCTTTGCCGAAAAGTATCATGGCGATGATGCCCATGGTTTTCTGTGCGTCATTCATACCGTGCCCCAGGCTGTATGTGGCTGCGGATAAGAGCTGTAATTTCCGGAAGACATGGTCCAGCTTGGATGGGTTGGCCCTTCGGCTCAAGTTAAGGACGAGGATCATAAGCGCAAGCCCCAGGATCATACCGATAGCGGGGGAAACGACAATAAAAATCGTTGCCTTGGTGATTCCCGACCAGACCAGAACCGATGAACCGCCCTTGACCACTCCGGCGCCGATCAGTCCCCCGATCAGCGCGTGGGAGGAACTGCTGGGTAGCCCGAAATACCAGGTGATGAGGTTCCAGATAATGGCGGCGCCCAAAGCCGAAAAAATCAAGAGGTTATCGATGATGTCCGGGTGAACGATGCCGGTGCCGATGGTTTTGGCGACGGGGACACCGATAAAGAAGACGGCGGCAAAATTGAAAAAGGCCGCCCAGATAACGGCATATTTTGGAGGAAGCACTTGAGTGGAGACGATGGTTGCAATGGAGTTTGCGGAGTCATGAAAGCCGTTGATAAAGTCAAAGACCAGGGCCACTGCAACCAGAAAAATGACAAAGGCAAGAGAATCAAGCATTTTTCAGGACTATTCCCTCGGCAATATTGGACACATCTTCACAGGTGTCGATGGCTTCTTCAATCCGTTCAAAAATTTCCTTCCATTTGATCAGTTCGACCACATCCTTTTCATGTTCGAACAGCCTGGTGACGGCCGTTCTCAGAACGACATCACCTTCATTCTCCGCCGTGTTGATTGCCACACAGGCGTCGATGATCATCCTGGCGTTTTTCATGTTCCTCAGGGCGTGAACGACCTCCTTCACCTTGGAAATCGCTTTATTGAGAATGCGGGTTTGTTCCTTCAGCTCCGGTGCCGGTTCCCTGATCCGGTAAAGGGACATTCGAATGGCGCATGCTTCGGTGATATCCAGAATGCTGTCCATCTTGTTGACGAGGGCATAAATATCTTCCCGATCGAGAGGGGTGAGGAAGGTCCGGTGCATTTTCTCGTAGGTCCGGTGTGTGATGACGTCGGCCTCGTGTTCGATTTCTTTGAGCCGGACAATCTTGGGTTCCGCCTGGTCATAATTTTCCAGGATATCCATGAACAGAAGACCGCCCTCTTCGATCTTGACCGCCAGCTCTTCAAAGAGATCGAAAAATTTTTCTTCTCGAGGGATTATTCTCATCCGGTGTGTTCTCCTTCCCTGAAGTCGTCGACACGGCGTTGAGTATGAGGCGATAACTTTCGCCGTCAGTGCTCTATAAAATAAACGCACAAAAAGCAACTGTTTTATCCATGGGATGTTCATGGTGAATCCCTGGAAATCCTGCAGCTGATCCCCTCCGGCATCCATCTGGACATCAGAGCGGGCGGCCGAAGAAATTCTCCGCTGTCTTCACCATTGCCAAGTCTTAGAGAACATGATATGGGTATTTTTAATATCAGGCCTTTGATATTACTGATATTTTTACCAAAGGAGGACGATCGTATCCGGGCATCCCGCTGCGTATCGTATTGTTGCCTTCCCCCGAACAGCAGGAGAATAGACACGGATCGAATCGAAAATCGAGACATCAGAATCGGAAAAGAGTTACTCTATGCCTGAACTTCCCGAAGTAGAAACCCTTTGCCGACAGTTGCGATCGAAAATCCTTTCTTCAAGGATCGCGGGGATGTCCATCCTGGACAGCAGGCTGCAACTTCCTGAACATGTGAAGGGGCAGCGGGTGAGTTCCGTGACGCGGAGGGGAAAATGGATCGTCATCGGGTTGGATGACGGCAAGAGGCTGGAAATTCACCTGAGAATGACAGGGCGGCTGCTCTGGCAGGAAAAGGAGGCAACGCTGCCGATGCATTGTCGCCTTGTGTTCGATTTGTGCTCTCACCAGGTGGTTATCGTGGACCCCCGGCGTTTTGCCACCCTGTCGCTGGTGGCAGGTGGAGAAGGGCCAGACGGGGCCGTTGATGCCCTGGCTCCCGGATGCGCTGAAACCTTGATCGCAAAAGCCTGTAAAAGAAGGCGTCCGCTGAAGTCTTTTCTGATGGATCAGGGGATCATCCGGGGAATAGGGAACATCTATGCCTGTGAAATTCTCTACCGGACGGGATTGAGCCCCCGGCGCGAGACGGCCGGCCTCTCGCCCGACGACTGGCGGAATGTTGAAAAGGCGATTGGGGCGGTCCTGAAAAAGGCCATTGACTGCCGGGGGACGTCCATCTCCGACTGGCGTGATCTCTTTGGCAACAAGGGGGAATATCAGAAGGAGCTTCTTGTCTACGGCCGTGAAGGGCAGAAGTGCCCCCGGTGCGGGGAACGGGTCCACAGGGAGCGGCTTCTGGGGCGGGGAACATGGTTCTGTCCGGGATGCCAGATGTGATTTCCTGAAGAGGATCTGTCCCCGGTTTTGCGAAAGGGGGCGGGGAGCGTGTGGAGAAAACAGACGAAGCAAGGGTTTTGACCGTGTAACGATCCGGGCCGGGTTATTTCGACGCGGCCGTCGCGGCAAGCAGCAAGGCCATGCCCTGTCTGATTCGGGAAACTCCGCTGTAGCTGCGGATGTCGGCGGGGTTGAATTTGATGATGCACGTGGGTGTCGAATGGACATTAAACTGCCTGATGATGCGGTTGAGTTCGGGATATACGGGCTTTAAGTCGTAGACCTTGAAGGGGATGTTGCGATGTTCGAATCTGTGGATGATTTTCTGTTCGTCGGCGGCATCCTGGTGTTCAGCAAGGGAAAACAGCTCCCGTCGGGCCCTGAGAACGTTTCTGCTGGAGCCCGAGGCGCAGGCGGCATAAAGAAAATAGCGGTTGAACAGAACCGTCTCCCGGTGAATGGGAAGATCGACAAAATGAATTTTAACGGTGTTCCTTTTAATCAACGTCTGCAGGGTGGAATCCAGCTCCTCTTCCAGGGCCTGACAGGGGCCGCAGAAGTAATCGGTAAAGATGTAAAGTTCGTAGGATCCGGACCCAATGGAGGGGAGCCCGGGCTTCTCCAGGCCGCCGGCCGCTGCCATTCGGCAGGGTAACGCGACGCTTATCGCAAGATACCCCGCCACGGTCAAGAGGAGCGCCATGATCCTGCCCGATGAAAGACGGGGGACAGCCACTTTTGCCCCTGCAGAGGAAAGGGGGTTCCGGCCGTATCGGTTGCGCGATGCAAGGCCTGGGACATCAGAATGGAAGATTCTGGCGATGGTCAGCAGGTAACGATACAGGGTCTGAATTTCTGATGTCACCGACAAGATGGCGTCCTCACTTAGCCGAAGCTGTGGCGGTATCCCGGGAACGTGTTGCTCGTGATAGACCGGTTTCCCGCCGTTTAAAATGCAAAAAAACGCCCCTTTTTTTCCTGCGCCGGGAAAAAGTTTCTTTTCGATGAGGCATTTATGCCGGGGAGCCGGCGGCACATCCGGCAGAGCGCCATGGACAATATGATGACAGAAGTTTATGAAGTGGTTCTGTTCGATTCCGTCAGTCATGCTTTGAAAGCGGAAAAAATCATGATATCAGGAAACATCCCCTTCAAGCTGATCCCTGTTCCCCGCCACATCAGTTCTGATTGCGGTTTTTGTATCCGTTTCCCTTTCCGGTTCCAT
>JAVETB010000091.1:0-11186 GCA_034006265.1 Syntrophus sp. (in: bacteria)
AATCTTGTAGAGAGCGGTGAACAATCAAGGGGCTCTCGCTTCTGAGGCTGTGTCCAGTTAACGTGAGGTAGGGCAGGCGGTTGGTTGTTGTTCCATGAGTCAGGAGTGCACGAAAGAAAAATCGCCAGGTGAAGAGCAGCTGGAAGAGCTGTTCGATGGCTTGAATCAAGCCGCTGTCGCAAGTGAGTACGAGTTCTTTCTTTCGGAAAGCGATCTTTCCGCGGAGAAAGAGATAGAGGAAAACCAGAAGAGCGATTTGGTGGATTTTTTCCTCTCGAAGTAGCAGAAATAATCGTTTCTTGTGTTGCTGTTTCAATAGAGCGGTGGGTGGTTGTTTCCTCCCCTCCTTTCCCACCCACTGCTCTCGTCTCGTGATCTGAGAGCGGATCTTACAAGATGATTCCTTTCAGTGTCCATAGTGGTGGATGGTTTTTGGCTCCCTCCTTTTCCATCCACCATTTTTTTATCTTTCCAACCTTCCTTGTTATCTCTCAATCCGCTTCAGACCATTGAATCCATCCGCTGCAAAACCAGGGCCGATCGAGTCGGAAGATAGAGGCTGGCATAATGCCCTGTTGGCCCCCCCGGCTGGGGCCGGGAAGTGGTGAAGTAAACCTGATCGGGCTCAAGCCGGCCGTGGCCGCCGAATTCAGGTGCATCGCTGTCGAGGATGAGCCGGTACTTCCCGGGCAGCAGATCAACCGGATGAGAAGTGAAGGATCGATGGGGATGAAAACAGAAGAGGAAGACCAGCCCTGCCCGCTGGAAACCGAGAAGCAGATATTCCTGGTTTTCCAGGATCAGTTGCGGTCCCGGGGAATTAAGCAGGCCATGCTGGGCAGCAAGGCGCATCATGGCCTTGTCGAACTCCGCAAGGAAGCGGTAACGAAGGTTAGCGTCGTCCCTGAGGTGCCACTGGCGGCGTGCATAATGGTAAGACCAGTTGTTCCCTTCACGGGGGAAATCGATCCATTCGGGGTGACCGAATTCGTTGCCCATGAAGTTCAGGTAGCCATTGCCTGCGGTGGCTAGTGTGATCAGGCGGATCATCTTGTGAAGGGCAATTCCCCTGTCTACCAGGAGATTGGATTCAAAGACGTTCATGTGGGTGTACATGCCCGCGTCGATGAGGCGGAAGATGATCGTTTTGTCCCCCACAATGGCCTGGTCGTGGGATTCCGCATAGTTGATCGTTTTTTCGTCAACCCGCCGATTGGTGAGTTCGTGGTACAGGTGACCCATGGGCCAGTGTTCGTCCGGGATTTCCTTCAAAAGCCTGATCCAGTAGTCGGGAACTCCCATGGCGAGGCGGTAATCGAAGCCGAAACCGCCCTCCTCCGGAGGGGTTGCCAGGCCGGGCATCCCGCTCACATCCTCTGCAATGGTGATGGCATCGGGCCGCACAATGTGGATAACCCTGTTGGCCAGGGCGAGATAGGTCAATGCATCCTCATCCACATTCGCATTGAAATAATCCTCGTATCCGCAAAAGGCTTTTCCCAGTCCATGATCCAGGTAAAGCATGCTGGTCACACCGTCGAAGCGGAATCCGTCGAAGTGATACTCATCGAGCCAGAAGCGGCAGTTCGAGAGAAGAAAGTGAACAACTTCCGGCTTTCCATAGTCAAAGCAGCGGGAGTCCCAGGCGGCATGATCCCCCCGCGGGCCTTCATGGAAATACTGGTAGAGTGTTCCGTCGAAGCGGCTGATTCCTTCCTCTTCGTTCCTGGCGGCATGGGAGTGAATGAGATCCATAATGACCGCTATCCCCATCTCATGG
Organism: Syntrophus sp. (in: bacteria); assembly: GCA_034006265.1. Classification (GTDB taxonomy): domain Bacteria; phylum Desulfobacterota; class Syntrophia; order Syntrophales; family Syntrophaceae; genus Syntrophus. The sequence goes on from JAVETB010000091.1 coordinate 1,781, forward strand.
GCGGCATCCACAAGCTCCTTGAGCTCCTCCGGCGTGCCGAAACGGGATGATGCGGCGAAAAAGCTGGATACGTGATAGCCCAGGGAGCCATAGTAAGGATGCTCCTGGATGGCCATGAGCTGAAGGGTGTTGTAGCCGGCGTCAGCCACGCGGGGCAGAACTCTTTCCCGGAATTCTACGTAGGTTCCGACCTGCTCCTCCTCCTGGGACATGCCGATATGGGCTTCGTAGATCCGGGGGGCCTCCGTCGGCCGTCGGAAGAAGGGATGGCGCCACAGGTAGGGTTGTTCCGGCTCCCAAACCTGTGCGGTGAAAAGCTTCGTATGGGCGTCCTGAACAGCCCGGCGCGCATATGCGGGAATCCGCTCGCCTTCGCCGCCCGGCCAGCGGACCAGGAGTTTGTAAAGCTGGCCTGAGCGAAGCATCCGGTTGGAAAGGCGCACTTCCCAGTCCCCCCTCTCCCCGATTCTCCGAAGAGAAAACTCCTGTCTTTCGCACCATTCGTTGAAGTCGCCGATCAGGAAAAGTGCGGTGGCGTTAGGAGCCCATTCGCGGAAGATCCAGTCGCCTCCCTCGCGGTGCAGGCCGTAATACTCATGACCCGAGGCAAAATCGGCCAGACGGATCCGCCCTTCAGTAAGGCGCTGCTCCATCGTGTGGATTTGTTCCAGCCGTCGCCGGATTGCGGGAAGATATGGGGACAAATAGGGATCGTTCATCAGTGACATGGGTGAAGTTCCTGTTTGGAATGGAAATGAAAGAAAACACGTTCAGTTTAAGATAGAGGAAGGGACTGGGGCTGTCAAGGACAAAGAAAAATAGGCGTTTCTGCCGTTGACATGACAAACGCGGGGACGCCATCTTCGGCTCCAGGTCCGGCAGACGGACATTTCCCGGCTTTCAGCTGCCGGGATGCTCTGAAAATTAGCGGTATTCGGGCCGGCTTTTCCTTTTGCGCCGTCAGGTTCCTGAGGATGCCGCGGCGGGACAGGCCCGTCAGGACCCGGATTCCTGAGGCGCTCTTGAATCCGGAGACGTGGAGCAGGTTATAAGCCGGCTGGTTACCGAAACTCGACGGTGACCGTTTCCTGAGGCTCGGCCTTGATGCCGGGAAAAGTGCGGAGCATCTCCGTTAGTTCTTCCGGGTTTTTCCTGCCGGCCTTTACAATGTTCCGGAACAGGTCTGCATTGGAGGTTAACTGGTCAAAATCCATCTCCATCAGCGTAATTCGGGAGCCCTCCTGATGGGTTGCATTTGTGGCGAGTACGGAGCCCTCGACTTCCACGGCAAACACCATTCTCAATCCACGAAACAAGGATTTGAACACTTCAACCGACTCTTTCGTTATGTCCTGTTGTTCCGCGTCAACGTTCGGTTTTTCGCTGTCTGTTTGACTATTTGGGGCGTTCGGCTTTTCCTGCGGTTTGGGTATCCGGATCGTCAGTATTGAAGGTCTTCCCTTTTGAAAGGAAAAGGAGATCTTCTCCGAAAACGGGTTTTCTTTGGTTCCGGGGTCCGAAACCGTCGGCTCTTCAGGATTCTCATGAATTTTTAGATTGTTGATGTCATCAAAAGCGTACAGGGCGCGGTACCCGTTTCCCTGCTGGGAGATGATCCGTTCCGCTGAAATAAATCGCACGCCGATTCCCATCTTTTCCGCGTTACGCCTGAGTTTTTCCTCATCCAGGAGGTCCGGTGGACGGCTGCCGCCCTTCGTCCCGCCCTGCATCAACTGGCTGGCCTGCTGGTTCATCAGGACTCTCGATTCAAGGATCCCGCTGCCGTCTGCTCCGACTCGGACGGTCGTTTCCACGTTCAGGCAACCCCAGAGTCCGAACATCAGAAGCAACGAAACCAAAACTCTGAACCGGAAATTCATTTTTTTGACTCCCGCCGATTTCCTGTTCGCTGGAGGCGATCCCCATCTCTGAGGGGCCATGGCCTCCAGGATCAAAAGGCCCGTTCGAAGCATCCAAAAAGCGGGAAGCAACCAACGCGTTTCAAACAGCAACAAAAAACCCGTTATTTCTAACGGGTTTTGCACATCTTCGAACTTCCTGAAACGATGATCTGGTGGAGATGAGGGGGATCGAACCCCTGGCCTCGGCATTGCGAACGCCGCGCTCTCCCAGCTGAGCTACATCCCCATCCGGAAACGGAATACTTACCAGCAAAAGAACGATGCCTTATAATATGAACATTCCTCCCCTGTCAAGTAATTGTTCACCGTGAACGATTCCCAATGGACGACGGCATCCTGCGTATCCGGACCATCTTTTTGAATTTGTTGGAGCGTTCTTGCCGACCGGCTTTTTGTTTCGATCATAGACCGGCGAATATACTAGGACCTCCTGAACAGGGGAAAGATCTTGTTTCAGGTTTCCCGGGCGGAAGGCTATGGACCAGGGCGATCTTCCGATCCTGGCAAAGGGGTGTCACCTTTTTTGCATGAAGTGCATTCCGTATGACCGCTGCATGGGTCAGATTCCATCAAACTAAGCAAGGTGAACACTTATGGCAAAAATCGATGCTTTTTTTCAATTGATGCATGAACAGGGCGCATCGGACCTTCACCTCATTTCCGGGCAGCAACCTGCCATTCGGCTACGTGGCGAACTGGAGCGGGTCAAGTATAACACTCTGGATAATGATGAACTGAAGGCCATGCTCTATGAAATCACCCCGGAACACAAGGTCAAGCAGTTCGAGGAAACGGGCGATGTGGATTTTGCCTATGAAATTCCTGGATTGGCCCGCTATCGTGCCAATTTTTTCGAGCAGAAGTTCGGTGTGGGGGCTGTCTTCCGGGAGATCCCCAGCGAGATTCTGACCTGCGAGCAGCTGGGGCTTCCACCTGTCATTTCCAAGCTGGCCTCGCTCCCCCGGGGGCTGGTCCTCGTGACCGGACCCACCGGCAGCGGAAAATCGACGACTCTGGCGGCCATCGTCAATGAAGCAAACCGTATCCGCAAGGATCACATCATCACGGTTGAAGATCCCATCGAATTTGTCCATCAGAGCCAGAGCTGTATCGTCAATCACCGGGAAGTCGGAATCCACACGCAGAGTTTTTCGGCGGCTCTCAGAGGCGCCCTCCGCGAAGACCCGGACATTATCCTGGTGGGCGAAATGCGGGATCTGGAAACCATCTCGCTGGCCGTGGAGGCCGCCTCCACAGGCCACCTCGTCTTCGGGACGCTCCATACCACAAGCGCGGCGAAAACGGTTGACCGGGTCATCGAGGTGTTTCCCTCGAGCGAGCAGGCCCAGATCCGCTCCACCCTGGCAGACGGTCTGCGGGCCATCATTGCCCAGGTTCTCTTCAAACGAATCGACAAGAAGGGGCGTTGTGCCGCCCTGGAAATCCTTATTGCCAATGCGGCGGTACGCAACCTGATCCGCGAGTCCAAGACGTTCCAGATCCCCTCCATGATTCAGACGGGGAAAAAGTACGGGATGCAGCTTCTGGATGACGCCATCATGGAGCTGTTCAATAAGGGATGGATCAGCGCCGACGAGGCCTACATGAAGTGCAACGACAAGGCAAAATTCCGGGCTCTGTTAAAAAGCCCGCCGGCTGATTTCACGGAAGTGTGATTCCGGCAGCTGCGGCCAGGCAGCGGATTATCGCGAAGAGTTTGGAGGGGGAAAAGGCCTGTCCCCAGTGACCTATTTCTGAGGAGCCATAACATGCGAAGGCAGGAACTCGATTATATTTTAACGGAGATGCTCGATAAATTCGACCATGTGTCCGATCTAAATTTTACCGTGGGCAAGCCCTTTCAGGTTGAAAGTTCCGGGCAGCTGACCTCCGTGGACTTTGACCCATCTTTTGAACGCTTGACGCCCTTTCAGACGGAGATGCTCGCCCTGAATCTCATCGGCGGAGACCGCCGCCTGACGGAAAACCTCATCGCCTCGGGATCCTGCGACTCTTCCTATGAACTGCAGGGAAAAGCACGTTTCCGCGTCAATATCTTCTCGCAGCGGGGAAGCTATTCCATTGTCCTGCGGAAGCTGGAAACCACCATCCCGACGATTATGGATATGAATCTGCCTGAAGCCTTCGAAAAAATGGCCCAGGAGATCAACGGCATTATTCTCGTTACCGGAGCGACGGGAAGCGGAAAATCCACCTCCCTTGCCGCGATGCTCAACGCGATCAACGAGCAGAAATCCGTCCATGTGGTGACCCTGGAGGATCCTGTGGAATTCGTCCATCCGCACAAGAACTCGACCTTCAATCAACGGGAAATGGGGATAGATTTCGACGCCTTTGCCAATGGGCTCCGTGCCGCTCTGCGCCAGGCACCCAAGGTGATTCTGGTGGGGGAAATGAGAGACCGGGAGACGGTGGAAATCGCCCTGGCCGCGGCGGAGACGGGGCATCTGGTTGCGAGTACCCTCCATACGGTCGATGCCGGGCAGACCATCAACCGCATTCTCGGAATGTTCCCGAGGGAGGAGGAGCGCCAGATCCGCATCCGTCTGGCCGACACGGTCCGCTGGATCGTCTGTCAACGGCTGCTCCCCAAGGAAGGGGGAGGGCGGGTGGCGGCCTTTGAAGTGATGGCCAGCAATCTGCGCGTGAAGGATACGATCCTCAACGGGGAATCGGAGGGTAAGACCTTTTACGAGATTATTACCGCCGGCAAAGCCTTCGGGATGATCACCTTCGATGAGTATATCGTGGAATTGTATGCACGGGGCCTGATCAATGAAGAAACAGCGAAGATTTATGCCTCCAACAGGGGAGTCGTGGGGCGGGGAATCGATTCGGTCAAGAGCGCCAAGGGTGAGGCGACGACAAGCCTCGGCAAGCTGGAGGTCGATACCGGCTATGGAAAGATGAAAAGATTCTAGAGGAAGGCGGTAACCGATGGAGGAAGGAAAAAATCCTTTGATTGAGAATGCAGCCGGTTCGTATGACGCTTCGGAACGGCTCTTTGATTTTCTGGTTGAGCAGGGGGAGACGGCACTGGTCTGCGAGAGCGATCCCGGAGCGACGGAGAAAATCAGCGCGGCTCTTAAGCGCCTGGACTATGCGGTGAACGCGGCTGAGTCAGCGGAGGACGCTCTTCAGAAGATGCGCTTTCACATTTTCGATGTGCTGATTCTTCATGATGATTTTGACGGGCAGAAGGGGGTCGAGCATCTTCTGAAAGCCTTGGAATTGCTGGATATGTCCATTCGACGGAGAATGTTTGTCGTTCTCGTCGGCGATTCCTTCCGCACCATGGACAATATGGCGGCCTTCCACAGGAGTGTGAATCTTGTTGTCCATACCGGTGATCTCAATGAGCTTGCGGCCATCGTCAAACACGGGGTGCAGGAGAACAAGGTCTTTTACCACACCTTCATGGAGACCTTGAGGAACATGGGGCGGATCTGAGGCGGTCAGGCTCAGGCTCTGTTACCCGCTGAAAGACCCTTGGCTTTGCGACGGGCTTCCTCGGCCTGCTCGGGGAGATTGAGTTTTTCGTAGGATTCGGCCTGGTAGAGGTAAAAAAAGGTGTTGTTCTCTTCCAGTGCGATGGCGCGGTCGAACATTTCCACGGCGTCAAAATGGCAGCCTGCGTCGGCCAGAGCGCGTGCCAGACGGTTGTAGTAGCTTGCACCAAATCTGGGGTTGCAGGCAACTGCGGCTTCCACGCTGTGCCTGGCTTCGAAAAGGTGCTGCTGCTTTACCTGGACTTCCGCCAGGCGGATCAGGCAGAGAGGATCGCCGGGGCAGGTTTCCAGGCTTCGGTTCAGCAGGATTTCCGCCCGTTCCAAGGCCCCGGATTCCGCAAGGGCATTTGCCAGGCGCTGATAGAAAAGGGCCGCTGCTTCCGGATCCAGGGCGACCGCCTGCCCATAAGCCGCTTCAGCGGCATCGAACCTTCCATCGGCCACAAGGGCGTCGCCATAAAGACAGAAGAGTTCCGGGGCGTCCGGCTCCAAACGGGTCATCCTCTCGAAGACCTCCACCGCTTCCGAGGTCATCCCTGCCATCAGGAAGGCGTTGCCCAACTCCCTGAGAAGGGGGTATTCATCCGGCTGCGCTTCAACCGCCTGGCGGCAGATCGCGACAAGACGGTCATACTGCCGCCCATCGCGGTAGAGTCGAACCAGCTCGTCAAAGGCGAATCCGGTGAAGACTTTGAGCTTCAATTCCGCGGCAAAAAGCTTTTCAAAACAGAAGATGGCTGCTTCCCGGGAGCCGCTGTCGTGAAAGGCCCATGCCTGAGCCAGGAGGAAGGAATCTTCACCGGGATACTGCTCGACAAGATGGCCGTAGAGCACGGCCGCCTCAGCATACCGCCCGGCTTCCATCATCTGTTCCGCCGATTTTAACAGAATATCCTTTTGGGAATCGGGTTTACTGGACATACTTCAACGTAATGCAATCGCTTTTCTCCCGAAAGGGGGCCGCCCGTCCGCAGTGCATCCCCCTTCAGGGCTTACTCGACTATTTCAGCAGCTGCAGGATCCGCAGCAGTCGCCGGGTGCCAGTGATGAGGTCACCTGAAAGCCGGATCCTCGTTCATCTTCGATAAAATCGACATAAACGGGTTTTATCTGTTCAAACAGGTCCTTGGTAATCAGGAACGTGATTCCCCTTTCCTGAAATTGTTCGTCGCCGTTTCGAGGCTCATCCAGAGCCATTCCCAGTGAGGGACCGGATCAGCCGCCCTCCGTTAGCGTCAGCCTGATCGGGTGGACCTCCTCCAAGGTTTTTAAGAACTCCTGGATCTTCTCTCCCGCTTTTTCCGAAACTTGAAACATTCTTTTCTCCTTCGACAGGGATGCTTGCATCTGCCTTCCCTTGTGAATTTAATGTGCGGAATACTGAATGATTTCTGGAATTATGTCAATGGATTTCTGTCATCGGGGAGGGGCGATTCCGCTTTTTGAGGTTCATTGATGTCCAGTTTCCCAGCCTCGCCAACCAGCAGGATCGGTATCTGGTCCCGAATTTCATAAAGAAGCCCGCAGGCTGAGCAGGTCAGCCCGTCCTCGTTCTCTCCCGAATCAAATTTTCCCCTGCATCGCGGGCAAACCAGAATGTCCCGCAGCTTTTTTCCGATCATACTCTTCTCCTTATTACCCTTTCTGTAGCGTTTTTTATAGGCGGGTGATTTCGACAGGTCCGCTTTCTGCCGCTCATGGTGAGTCGGGATCCGGCAGGAGAATGCCCCTCCGGGCCGCAGGAGACTCCAGGATGCCCCTCACGGCGTCGAAGACCTCGTCCGCGGAAATGTTGTGCATACAGCTCCGCGTTTTGCAGGATTTCCGGAGGCAGGGGCTGCATTCCAGGTCTTTGCGCAGGACCCGGTGCCCTTTCCCATAGGGGCCCGTCCGGGCGGGATCGGTTGGTCCGAACAGGGCGACAACCGGTGTTCCCACCGCCGCCGCCAGATGCATGGGGCCGGAATCCGTGGTGATCAGCAGCCGGGCGCGCTGGTAAAGATGGGCCAATTCGCGCAGAGACGTCCGCCCTCCAAGATTGACAGCAGGCTCGTTCATCCGGGAAAGAATGTTCTTCATGGGGGCCGGATCGCTGCCCGTGAAGACGACCGCCGCCTTCAATTCCCGGGAAATCCGATCTCCCAGACGGGCGAATTTTTCGTCGTCCCATAGCTTGGTGTCCCAGAGCGCCACAGTATTGATGGCGATGAGGTTTTTCTGGCCGACGAGATGAAATTCCTCGAAGAGTTGATCGATGTGCCGATGCTGGGGGGCCGATATATCGAGGAAAAATTCCGGCTGCTTCACATCGGCGCCCAGGTGCCGCGGAAAATCCAGGTAGCGGTCCACGGCATGGCGGCTCAGGTCTTCGGGGATTTTTTCCGTATAAAAAAGACCGCTCAGCTCCTGCATGCTGTCGTAGCCAAGCCTTCGGGAAGCGCCGCTCAGCCATGCCAGAACGGCGCTTTTGAAGAGGCCGTGAAAATCAATGACCAGATCGTACCGCCGGCTGCGAAGGTCGGAAAGAAAGCGCCTTGCCTCCTTCAGGACTTTGGAATATTTTCCCTTCTTCAGCTCGTTGATCCAGCGCTTTCTGCCGGAGATGATGAGCTCATCGAGGCAGGGGTGATTTCTGAGCAGATCGGATGCGGCCTCTTCGACGACCCAGGATATGTGGGCCTGGGGGAAGCGGCGTCGAAGGGCGGCCAGGGAAGGGAGGGTGTGGATGACGTCGCCCACCGCGCTTAATTTGACGATCAGGATCTTCACGGTTCGAGGTCCTGAAGAATCCAGCGAACGGCGTCAAGGAGACTGGCGGTGACCTTGTCCGGCCAGACCCGGCCTTCCCAATCTTCATGCGGGAGATCCGGCGTACGCCCGGGGAGACAACCGCCCCGAATAAGGACCGATTTGATTCCCGCCCTTGAAGCCGCTTCGATGTCGGTGGGCATGTCGCCGATCAGATAGGACCGGGAAAGATCGAGGTTCATCTCTTCCGCCGCCTGCCGCAGCATGCCGGGTTCCGGTTTACGGCAGGGGCAGACCTTCCGGTACAAGCCGAGCCCTTCGGTGGAATGATGGGGGCAGTAGTAGAAGCGGTCGATCTGCGCGCCCTGCGCCGAAAGCAGCTTCTGCAGATGGACGTGCAGCATCTCCACAACGGCTTCCGTAAAATAACCTCGCGCAATGCCGGACTGGTTGGTGGCGACGACGGCCTTCATGCCGCTCATGTTAATCAGGCGCACCGCCCTGGCGCTGTCCGGAAAAAGCTTGAGCCTGTCCGGACGGTCGAGATATCCGACTTCCTCAATCAGCGTGCCGTCTCGATCCAGAAAGACGGCGGGATATTTCTTCATTTCCTTACCTGCGTTCTCCGTTCCGCCTGTTCGCCGGTTGCGTTGAACGGCCTGTTGATGATGAGCGCAATATAATTCCAACCGCGCGGAAAAGCAATTTCAAAGCTGTTAAAAAATCTCTGATTTCTCGGACAAGTTGCTTCTGTACAAGGGGCGGGCATAAATGTTAAGGTCTTACACTCTCTGTTTGGTGAAAAGTTCTTCTGTATCCCCCCGACTGAATCCGACAACGATGCCCGATTCCAGCGATTCCGAGGGGGGCGGAAACTGCTCATCATTCCATTCCCTGCCGAAGTTTGTATGGGATGAGGAAGGGAAGAGATTTTTCGACGTTTTTAAGGAGGCGGTCATGGAATGCACGATGTTAATCGGCGGTCAGGCCGGACAGGGGCTGGCTTCCATCGAAAGGGAGCTGACGGCGCTCCTCTTCCGGCTCGGCTACTTCTTTTTTGCGACCAAGTTTTATATGTCCAGGATCCGCGGAGGGCACAACGACCACCTTTTCCGAATCGCGGAACGCCCTGTTCATGCCCTGAGCGGAGAATCCTGGGATGTCCTGGTTTCCCTGGATGAGGAAACACAGCGGAGGTGCAAGGCG
>JAVETB010000010.1:0-58614 GCA_034006265.1 Syntrophus sp. (in: bacteria)
GGCGGTAGCCGGTGTGGCGAAAAATGGGATCGAAGGTTCGACCGAAGAAATCAGCCGGGCCAACAAGGCTCTGGAGACTCTGTTTAAAAAGTCAGGTACTGATTATGAATTCATTGTCATCACGGATGCCGGCGGCAAGGTAATCGCGGACAGTGCAGGGGGAAAGCTTGCGGGACTTAATCTCGTAGAGAGGGATTACTGGAAGGCGGCTAAGAGCACGGGGAAAAGTGCCATTGGTGAGGTGTCCAAATCCAAGGTGACGGGAAAGGCCGTCGCCCCCTTCGGCGCACCAATCTATGCCGGTTCCGGCGAATTCCTGGGGGTTGCGGCATGCATCGCCAACATCGACTTCATCAGCGAAAAGCTCAATGCCATCAAGATCGGCGAAACGGGTTACGCCTACTTGATCAACAAGGAGGGCGTCGTCATTGCCCATCCGAAAGCCGAGTATATCCTGGAAATGAACCTAGGCAAACAGGAGGGCATGACGGAGTTCATACAGAAAATGGTGAGCCAGAAGTCCGGTTCCGAAGAATATACGTTGAATGGCGTTGAAAAACTTGCCGGATATGCACCGGTAGAACTTACCAACTGGAGTGCCGGACTAACCCAGGACAAGGATGAAATGACGGCTGCAGCAAGATCCATCCGCAATTTTATCGTTGCGATCACCCTGGCCTTTCTGGGCATCATCGCCGTCCTCGTTCTTCTTTTTGCGCGCAGCATCAGCCGTCCCATTCAGGCGGCGGTAAACAGCCTGAACGATTCAGCCGATCAGATTGCTTCGGCGTCGATGCAGGTATCCTCTGCCAGCCAGTCCCTGGCTGAAGGGGCGTCGGAACAGGCGTCCGCCATTGAAGAAACGTCTTCGTCACTTGAAGAGATGTCATCCATGACGAAACAGAACGCAGGAAACGCCGGGCAGGCAGACAGCCTGATGAAGCAGGCCAATCAGGTTGTTCAGGAGGCCAACGCCTCCATGACCCTCCTGACGAATTCCATGCAGCAGATTTCAAAGGCCAGTGAGGAAACCTCAAAGATCATCAAGACGATTGACGAGGTCGCTTTCCAGACGAATCTCCTGGCTTTGAACGCAGCCGTGGAGGCCGCCAGGGCAGGCGAGGCAGGAGCCGGGTTTGCCGTCGTGGCGGAGGAGGTGCGGAACCTTGCCATGAGGGCCGCCGATGCCGCACGCAACACAGCGGGGCTCATCGAAGACACCGTCAAGAAGGTCAAGGAAGGATCCGATCTCGTTGTCAAGACGAATGACGCCTTCTCGCATGTTGCGGACAGCACGGACAAGGTCGGAAGCCTAGTTGGTGAAATTTCTGCCGCATCCAACGAACAGGCCCAGGGCATTGATCAGATCAACAAGGCTGTGACGGAAATGGACAAGGTGACCCAGCAAACCGCGGCCAATGCGGAAGAATCCGCCTCTGCCTCTGAAGAACTGAGCGCCCAGGCACAGCAGATGAAATCCATCTCCAATGAACTGGCCGATATAATCGGGGGGAGCAATAAACTCAGTGGTTCCAATGCAAATCAGGCCGTGGCTGTATCCGCGCAGAATCTTCGCAGGGGCATTATGAAGAAAATCTCTTCGCTGCCCAAAGGTATGCCCGGTCTGGGGGATAGATCATCGAAGAGAAAAGAGTTGACACCTGAACAGATCATACCGTTGGAGGACGATACCTTTAAAGACTTTTAGAGGTTCACGAAACGGTTCGTCACGAATCATGGACGATTGATCCTTATCAGGCACGGAAAAAATCGAGGTAGCCCCTCCGCGAAACGGCGGAGGGTGCTCCATTCAACTCGCCACATCCCGGGCTTACCGAAAAAATGCACTGGATGCGGTCGTGGCGAAGGGAGCAAACCTTATCGCTTCTTTCACGATCCCTTTGCGTATGAAACAAAGAACTTAATATGAATTCATCTGATTTGAGCGATCGAGATTTTGAAAGAATAAGCCAGCTTGTTCATTCACAGTGCGGCATCAATCTTCACGATGGAAAGAAGGAACTGGTGAAGGCCAGACTGGGGAAGCGCTTGCGTGAAGGGAATTATCGATCGTTTTCCGACTACTACAAACACGTAACAACCAGGGAGGGAACGGATGAGCTGATCACAATGATCGATTCCATCTCAACGAACCTGACCTATTTTTTCCGGGAGGAATCTCATTTCCAGCGATTGCAGACCATTGTACGGTCCCTTTTGGATAACGCCTCAAAAAAAATACGGAAAACGCCGGCCATAAGGATCTGGTGTGCCGGATGTTCAACGGGGGAGGAACCATACTCCTTGGGAATTACAATCAAGGAAACCTTAAATGGGTTTCCCGCAAACGTGAAAATCATGGCGACGGACATATCAACACGGGTCCTTAAAATCGCGGCGGGTGGTGTTTATCCCATTGAAAAAACGAAAAATATTTCTTCTTCCATCTTGCGGAAATATTTTCAGCAGGGCCAGGGAAAATGGGACGGATACGTCAGAATAAAGAAGGAAATCGGTGATATGATCGATTTTTCGAGATTTAATCTTATGGAAACCCCTCCCTCGAATCAGGAATTTGACATCATATTCTGCAGGAATGTCATGATCTATTTTGATAAGCCGACACAGGCATCAGTCGTGAGTAAATTCTACAACTGTTTGGATAACGGTGGTTATCTGTTTATAGGGCATTCCGAAAGTCTGACCGGTCTGGAGCATGCCTTTAAATATATCGAACCAAGTGTGTATCGGAAATAAGCCATGAGTGACGTAGTCATTGGTATATCGGATTTGAAAGTGAGCAATAAGGCGGATGATGTTCTTGTCACTTACGCGTTGGGTTCCTGCATCGCCGTTGCGATTTACGATCCCAGGGCCAAGGTGGGTGGGCTTCTACACTACATGCTTCCGGATTCCACTTTGGACCTGAATAAGGCGAAGGCGACACCAGGCATGTTTGCCGACACAGGCATCCCACTTCTGTTCAAGGCCTGCTACAACCTGGGTGCGCAGAAGAAATCGATGATCGTCAAAGTTGTTGGAGGGGCCAGTATTCTGGACGATACGAATTATTTCCGCATCGGCCAGAAGAACATCATGGCCGTTCGAAAAATGTTTTGGAAGAACAACGTCATGATCAACGGGGAAGACACGGGCAGCAATTACAATCGGACCGTACGTCTTGAGATCAGCACGGGCAAGGTTTTTGTTAAAAGATCAGGTGGATTGTTAAGGGAATTATAATGATCAACAAGATAATAAAATCAGTCAATGATCTTCCCGCGTTTCCTGCCACGGTGGTAAAGGTGATGGGTTTGCTGTCCAGAGAGGACTATTCGTTGGCCGAGGTTACGAAAATCATCAGCTTCGATCAGTCGTTGACAGTAAATATCCTTAAAATAAGCAATTCCGCTCAGTTCAGCAGTGGGCGCTCCATCAAGACGATTCGCGATGCCGTGTGCTATCTGGGGAAGGAAAATCTGATTCGTGCAGTACAAACGGCCGGAATATCGAAATATTATAAAACTAAGGTTAAAGGATACGTATCCTCGGCATCGGATCTGTGGGAGCATTCCGTCGCCGTGGCCTTAATGTCCCAGATTCTTTCGAAAAAAATCTACGGTGTTGAGAATTCCGTTCTTTATACCGCCGCCCTTCTCCATGACGTCGGTAAAATCATCATGGGCGAGTATATTTATGAATCCATCGAAAAAATCAATCTGCTGGTCGATAAAAGACAATGCTCTTTTCTTGAAGCCGAAGAGGTTATTATCGGTATGAACCATGCCGAGCTTGGTGGAAAAATTACCGGGCAATGGAATTTCCCCGCAGAGATCTGTGATGCCATTTCCTTCCATCATCACCCGGATCTTCTGGATAATACTTCGGCTGACACGCAGTGGATTGTCTATCTGGCGGATCAACTGTGCATGATGCTGGGTATCGGCAATGGAGTCGACGGACTGGCGTATCGGGGGGTCAGCAAGGTTCTAAGGAAATTCGACCTCAGGGACAAGGATCTTCAAGTGTACATGATGGATCTGCTGGACGCTCTTGATGATGCCAGAAGCATGCTGGAAATTGTTTAGGGATTAATATGAAGCGAGTCTTTTCAAGAGGTGGTTATGTCCTTTAATGTGATGATTGTAGATGATTCCAACGCCATGCGGGGGGTCATAAAAAAGATTATTTCAATGTCCGGATTCAAAATGGACAAATGTCTCGAAGCCGGCAATGGAAAAGAAGCGATGACTCTGCTGGAGGACAATTGGGTGGATGTCATCATTTCGGACATCAACATGCCGGTAATGAGCGGACTCGAAATGTTGAGCCATCTTAAGAAGGATGATCTTTTCGGCGATATTCCGGTGATCATGATCACCACGGAGGGCAGCAGCACCAGGATGGAAGAGGCATTTCAGCATGGAGCCAGGGGATTCATAAAGAAGCCGTTTTTACCGGAAGATTTAAAAAAAATTCTCAATGAAGTGTTAGGGGTCTGCGATGATGGAGGCTATGGGGAAATTGAGGGAGATGATAACGACCTCGACTTTTGAAGTGTACGAAAAGATGTTCTTTATTTTTCTGGAACCCGTGGAAAGAAAGGACATCGCCTATGACATGTCAACGGAAATCACATTCAAGGGTCCGGTTGAGGGATCTATGAAAATGTACCTGTCCGATGGATTGGTCTCATGCATGGTGCAGAACATGCTGAGCATCTCCGATGAAGAAGTATCGGATTCCATGAGAGAGGACTGCGCCAGGGAAGCGACCAACATGGTCTGCGGGAATCTGTTGCGCAACTATGACAGCAGCAATGTGTTCAGCCTTTCCATTCCGACCTGTCAAAAGAATAATCAGGGCGATCTGATGCCTGTCTGTTCGGAGTCGCAGGCAGATCTGTGGCAGGCTGTCTTTGATTCAGACGGAGAAACGCTGGGCGTTCTGCTGCAGATGCAACGGTCTTGATCGAGGGGAAAAGCGGTATTTCATGACGGATGGAAAAGAAATAAAGCCTTCATGTGAATACTTCCTCTATCCGGGATACATTTTTCTAAGCCCTGAGCCCTATCTGATATCGACGGTTGTCGGCTCCTCGGTTGCTGTAGCCCTCTGGGATTCTGAAAGCCGGCAGGGGGGGATGTCAAATTTCTTGTATCCCTTCGTCGAAGGTTCAAAACAGGGAACGGCCCTGTATGGCAATGTGGCAATCCCCTACATGATCAGGATGTTCCTTGAAGAGGGGGCCAGCGAAAAGAACCTGCGATCACAGATTTTTGGAGGCGCCCAGGCAGAGCAGCTCGATGCGGAAGAGGTTGCTCAAAAAAACATAGAGATCGCGAGGCGTGTGCTGAGGCATCACGGGATCAAAGTGATATCCGAGGATGTCGGAGGCCGATTGGGCCGTAAGATTGTTTACAATACCACTCAAAATGAAGCCCTGATTTACAAGGTCGGTACACTTCGAAGCAGTGACTGGTATCCCTATGATCGTCAAGGCAGGTAGGTATGAATAAAATCAAGGTTTTGATTGTCGACGACTCGGCAATTGTCAGAAAAATTTTTTCAGAAGAACTTTCAAAATATCCTGACATCGAAATTGTGGGGACAGCGCCAGATCCCTTTGTAGCCAGAGATAAAATCGTTGCCCTGAAGCCGGACGTCATTACCCTGGACATAGAGATGCCAAGGATGGATGGTCTGACCTTTCTGAAAAAGCTGATGAAGCATTTCCCGATCCCCACCATCATTGTGAGTTCTCTTACGCCCAAAGGGGGCAAGTTGACCCTGGAAGCCATGGAAATCGGAGCCGTCGATGCCATAGCCAAACCGGGAAGCTCATATTCCGTGGGAGACATGAGCGGGCAACTGGTTGAAAAGATCCGCGCGGCATCGAAAATAAGGGTCGAGAAGCGGGAGACGAGGGAAAAATACAGGCCGGGCTCCAGGGAATCCATCAAAGCCCTTGCAGAGACTTCGAATAAGGTGATTGCCATTGGCGCCTCGACCGGGGGAACTGAAGCTTTAAAAAGTGTCCTTTCAAAGATGCCGCCGAATTCGCCGGGCATTCTCGTCGTTCAGCATATGCCGGCGAATTTCACCTCCGCTTTTGCCGAACGGTTGAATGGCCTGTGCCATGTGACCGTCAAGGAGGCCAGGAACAACGATTCGGTGACTCCGGGGACGGCGCTCATCGCGCCGGGGAACTATCACATGATTTTGAGGCGAAGCGGTGCAAGATATTACGTCGAAGTGAAAACCGGGCCAATGGTCCACCATCAAAGACCGGCTGTTGACATTTTATTCAAATCCACCGCGAAATACGCGGGTGCAAATGCCATCGGCGTTATTTTGACCGGAATGGGGGCGGATGGAGCTGAAGGGCTACTGGAAATGAAGCAGATGGGAGCCAGTACGATTGCTCAAAATGAAAAATCCTGCATTGTTTATGGAATGCCCAAAGAAGCGGTAAAATTGGGAGCGGTTGATAAAATCGTTCATCTTGATCAGATTGCTGATGAAATCGTGAGGATGGTGTAGACATGAATATTGAAGCACTGCTGAAGTCGATTGATCTTATCGCGTCGGATTTTCTGTTCCTTGATTCTCAGGATATGAATATTCCAACAGCGGGAAAATTTCTCAATAGCCTGGAGGGCTTGACCGGGGAGGCGGCGGAGTTGGGGATTGTGCCAGTCCTGGATGTGGCCAAGGGCATGAATGTCATTCTTGAGTGCGTCATCCTGGATTCGCTCGCGGACAAGGAGAAGGCGATTTCAACCTTTGAGCGGGGAATAGCCCTTTTGCAGGAAATAGCGGACGAATACAAAAAAACTGGTGGCTATTCAAAAGAATACGCGAGTTATCTCCAGCAGGCAGGTGCTGTCACCGGGATGGTCATTGAAGCAAAGGGCGCTGCTCGGGCCGTCGAAACTAAGCAGGCAGATCCGCCTCAGGAGGAGAAGCAACCTGACGCCGAGGTATCGGGACAGCCGTTTTTGATTCAGGATGAGTCCCTGCTCCGTGATTTCATCGCGGAAGGAACAGAGTACATAGAGGAAATTGAAGTCAACATCTTGAATCTGGAAAATAACCCGGAAGACAAGGACTACATCAACGCAATATTCCGCCCCTTTCATTCCATCAAGGGGGTGGCTAGTTTTTTGAATCTCGAGAAGATCCGGGGACTGTCGCATAACCTGGAGAGCCTCCTGGACAAGGCGAGAAACGGGGAGCTCAGCGTGACGCCTCAACTGATCGATGTCGTCCTTGCCGGAGCCGATGCCCTGAAAAGCATGATTTCCAGCTTGAAAGAGGCCCTGGAGGGCAGGAACGGCAATCCCCTGGATGTCGATTTGTCCGATCTGGAAAAGCGGATCCAGAACGTCGACAAAGGGATTGAACAGGAGCGCTCGGTTAAGAAACTGGGTGAAATTCTCATTGAAGATGGGGCCCTTTCCGAAGAGGCCCTTGAGGAGGGGCTGAAGATCAAAGCCAGCAACCCCGATAAGAAGATCGGGGAAGCCCTGATTCAAAAGGGAACCGTCACGCCCAAGCAGGTATCACAGGCCTTGAGAAAGCAGGCGGAACAGGCCTCCGAGCTGTCCACCATCAGGGTTGACACCCGAAAACTCGATGATCTCATTGATATGGTCGGAGAGCTTGTCATTACGCAGACAATGGTGCAGCAGGACATCAGCAATCAGGAAAACGGCACCAAAAACCTCACCCGGAATATTGCCCAGCTCTTCCGGATTGCTTCCGGCCTTCAGAAAGTTTCCACAAGCCTCCGGATGATTCCGATTAAGCAGACGTTTCAGCGGATGGCGCGCCTGGCCCGGGATGTCTCAAAGAATGTCGGGAAAAATGTCGTGGTCGAGATGGAAGGTGAAGATACGGAACTGGACCGGAACATGGTCGATGAAATTTATAATCCCCTGGTTCACATGATCCGTAACTCCGTTGATCACGGGTTGGAGACATCCGAAGAGAGGCTTCAATGCGGAAAGCCTGAAAAGGGGGTGATTCAACTGAAGGCCTATCATCGGGGCGGAAACTTTGTCGTTGAAATATCCGATGATGGACGGGGTTTGAACAGGGAGAAACTCTTGAAAAAGGCCTTGGCGAATCACGTGGTCAATAATGTTGAGGGCCTTACAGACCAGGAAATATACCGGTTGATCTTTCTGCCCGGGTTCTCAACGGCGGAGAAAGTTACGGATGTGTCCGGCCGTGGCGTCGGCATGGATGTTGTGAGACAGGCCGTTGAAAAGCTGCGGGGTAAAATTGAAATCGAAAGTACACCGGGAAAAGGAACGACATTCATTGCGCGATTTCCTCTGACCATGGCCATTATCGACGGAATGATCGTCAAGATCGGCAAGGAACGATTCATCCTGCCGACGACGGCGATCCGCCAGGCCCTGAGGCCGACCCGAGAAGCCTATAATCACATCATGGGGCAGGGGGAAACGGTCAATGTGATGGGGCAGCTCATGCCCCTGGTCCGAGTATACGATCTTTTCAACATAGAGCCGGAGAAAGTCAATCCCTGGGATGCCATCCTGATCGTGGTCGAAGGGGCCACGAGTTCAAAATGCCTTCTGGTGGATCAGATTATCGGCAAGGCGGAAGTCGTCATTAAAAGTCTGGGGGACGGATTGAGGGATATCGATGGAATTTCCGGTGGGGCCATTATGGGAGACGGCCAGATCGGATTGATCATCGATCCGGAAGGATTGTTCGAACTCAGCGAACGCTGCTGATACGTGAAAAAGATGGAGCGTGTTTCGCGATAGCAATTATTTTGCTGTCGCGGAAATATAAATAACGTCACAACCGGAGGACATGATGGACAAAAACATCAAGATATTAATCGTTGATGATTTTACGACGATGAGAAAGGTCATCAGGAATCTTTTGAAATCCGTAGGGTATGAAAACATCATCGAGGCGGAAGATGGCGCCATTGCCCTGAGAACTCTCAAAAACAACGAGGTCGATTTCATTATCTCGGACTGGAACATGCCCAATATGAGCGGACTGGAGCTGTTGAAGGCCGTCCGGGCGGACAGCGAACTCAGCAAAACGCCTTTCCTGATGGTTACAGCCGAAGCGCTTCAGGACAATGTGATCGCCGCCGTCAAGGCCGGGGTGAGCAATTACATCGTGAAGCCCTTTACCGCCGAGGTTCTCAACACGAAGATCGAAAAAATACTGGAGACTCTCTAGCGGAAGATGATTCTGAGCTTATAGAGCCGATACGGTCGTTGCGCTATACATCTTGAAGAAAAAAGGGGATACCTTAATGGACGTTCGATTTATCAATGCCTTTTTAGATGCGACGGAGAATGTCTTGAAGACGATGGCTTTTGTGGAACCGAAGCCGGGGAAGCCTTATCTGAAGAAGGACAATGTGGCAAAAGGAGATATTTCCGGCATCATCGGGTTGACCGGTGATCTTAAAGGATCACTGGGCTTGAGCTTCAGCGAAGGCTGCATTGTCAAGATCGTCTCCAATATGCTTGGGGAATCCATGTCGGGGATTGACAATGATGTCAAGGATGCAGTCGGAGAGATTACCAATATGATCTCCGGTGTTGCCAGAAAGAAATTGGAGGCGGACGGATTGAATATTACGGCGGCCATCCCAACGGTCGTGGCCGGCAAGAGCCACTCCATCGTCCATGTGCTGGGGGGGCCGAGCATCATCATTCCTTTTGAAATTGAAGAGGGGCCCTTCGTCGTGGATTTTTGCCTTGATAACGTTCCGTCTTAGAGCCGTCTGCCTTTCGACGAAGGTCGTTTGTGGAAAAGCCGCGCGCGGCGCGGCTGCCTTTTGCGGATGATGGACGGATTTCAATCCCGGAACGTATGCCTTGTCCGCACTCCGGGAAGAAGATTTCTATTGGACTCACCTTCAATGCCCTGACTGGGGGCCGCTTCAAGGCCGGCATAGGCCGGTCGCCCGCCGCTGAGCCGTAACCTTTTTCAATCTGTGGCACACTTCATTTCGGCTGAATGACAATGATGCTGATCCGCCGGTTCCGAGGGTCCATGGGATTCAGGGGAATGTATGGTTCCTGATCGGCGTAACCGACCACTTTGGCAATCCGGCCTGGATCAATGGAGTTTTTTTCCAGCTCTCTTCGGGCAGCTGAGGCTCTCGATGTTGAGAGCTCCCAGTTTGTTGTCTGCGCACTCTGGAAGGGGGCCGCGTCTGTGTGGCCTTCAATGATAATCCTGTTGGAGCTCTCCTTGATGTTGTCTGAAACAACTTTCAGGATTTCCTTCGCCTTGGCCGTAGGCTCTGAACTGCCGAGGGGAAACATCAAACTGCCTTCTTTGTCGACGATCTGAATTTTTAATCCGCCATCAACGATGTTGATAATGACCTGGTCCCGGATGGACTGCAGATTGATGTCGATGGCGGTTTTCAAGCGCTGCTGCAGATCCTTCGGCGATATTCTGTCCTTGATGTTTTTGTAGTCCTGAACGGAATTAGCTCCCCCGCCTGCCTTGTCCAGAATCTGCGAAGACCCGGTCATAAAGGAAGAACCGGTCTCCTTCATGACGGAGAAGGATTTGAAATATTCCGCAACGGCGATCCTTTTTTCAGGGGAGACCATAGAGAGCAGCCACAGAAGGAGAAAAAAGGCCATCATCGCCGTGACAAAATCAGCATAGGCGACCTTCCAGGATCCGCCGTGATGCCCCTCGGTGTGGCGTCTCTTTCTTTTCCTGATGATGATAACCTGCTGTTCGTCCATCATGGGATCATCCCTTATGCTGCCGCAGGGCTTCTTCGATTTCTGCAAAGGTTGGACGGTCTCCGGCAGGAATAACACGACGTCCGAATTCAACAGCCACTTTGGGAGCGGAACCGCCGATGAAGGCCAGCAATGCTACCTTTAAGACGGTTAAATAGAGGATGTTTTCGCCGGCGCTATACTCCATATTCTTGCCCATGGGGCCCACAAAGCCGTAGCACATAAGCACGCCAAGGAACGTACCGACCAGGGCGGCACCTATGCATTTGCCCAGAACTTCCGGTGGTTCACTGATCTTGCCCATTGTCAAAACAACCCCAAGAACCGCCGCAACGATGCCGAGACCGGGAAGTGCGTCTGCAACAAAATTGACACTTTTAGCGGGCTGCATCATTTCCTCATAGTGTATGTCCAGCTCATGATCGATCAGAGCATCCAGTTCATGAGGGGCAATGGTGGTCGTCATGACGGTCCTGAGGGTGTCGGCGATCAGGTCGACAGCGTGTTTGTTTTTCAGTATCGATGGATATTGGGAAAAAAGGCTGCTTTCACCGGGGTTGTCCACATCTGATTCAATCGACACAAGTCCCTGCTGGCGGATTTTATAGAAGATTCCGTTGAGCAGCAGCAACGCTTCGGTATAATCCTTCTTGTCAAATGTTCTGCCCTTGAAGATATGACC
The DNA here is from genome assembly GCA_034006265.1 of Syntrophus sp. (in: bacteria). Classification (GTDB taxonomy): domain Bacteria; phylum Desulfobacterota; class Syntrophia; order Syntrophales; family Syntrophaceae; genus Syntrophus. Next base: position 11,455 of record JAVETB010000010.1, read on the forward strand.
TGCCGACTTGAAAACTGCCTTGACGACCTTTGAAGGGGAGCTGATCAGAAGAGCTCCTGTTGCCGCGCCGAAAATGATCAGCATTTCAGCTGGCTGAATCAAAACAGCGAGATTGCCGTGCTCAAGGAGATAGCCACCAATAACAGCTATTAACACAACGGCAATGCCTATACCTGCGATCATCGAAAATACATCATCTCCCCCGCTTTGCCCGAAGGATTTCCCTTTCCCGTTCGAAAACGAATTTTACAATTTCATCTCTTACCATATCGTCCATCTTGACGAATGAAAGGGACATCTGGTATCCCTCAGGCCGCTCATCAAGGGCGATGATTCTGCCATAGAGACGAAGCGCACGGTGCTTCTGCGGCGAAAGAAAGGTCTTAATTTCAAGCATATCCCCCTGAGCGAACTTTTCCGAAGTTGTAAGGCGGATTCCGGCGCCGCTGATGTTGATCAACCGTGACGGGAGAGACGAAAACCCCTCATTGCGCAAGGTGAGAAGATGGATGACCGAATCCAGCTTTGCATTGAGGATGTTCAAGCAGGTCTGAAGCGCCTGATCCTCTGTTTCCGGAAGACTGCAGCTTTCCACGTAGATCGGGTCAAAAATTTCAGCTTGAACATAGTCCTGCTCTTCCAGGGGAACAAGACGATACGCAATGGGAATATAGGCGTCAACACGTGAGAATCGTCTCTTGTTCAATTCATTGTTGTTCTTTTCCATGGGCAGTGACCTGGCAGGATATCGTTCTATGGATCAAGGAACATCCAAAATCTGCAATTCCGGTGCCATGCAACCATGATGGGCGGAAGGACAGACGGACTCAGGATGCCGGGGACAGACATGCCTCAAAGAACCCCGTGATATTATATCCAATGGATCCGAAGACGGCGGATGGATAAAAACCACTATCATATTGACCTTTTTGCAGGAATAGCTTAATAAGGCCTCTCAACTTACAAAAATTATTTTAGGATAATGCTCTATGCCCGGCATGAACTTTGAGTTTATAGATGAATATCTGAATTTTCTCGTCGTTGAAAAAGGCGCTTCGCACAATACGCTCGAAGCGTACAGCCGGGACTTGAACCGTTACACCGGCCTGATCCAGGAACGAGGCATCAAGGAAATTCACGAAATCAGTCCAGATGATGTCATCTATTATCTGTCTGAATTAAAGAGGCGGGGCTTGTCGGCTAATTCCATGAACAGAAGCCTCGCGGCGCTGCGGGGCTTCTATAAATTTCTGCTGAGAGAGAAGAAAATCGAGCAGAATCCTGTCGCAGAGATTGAACTGGCCAAAGTATGGATGCGTCTTCCCGACACCCTGAGTCACGAGGAAATGGATCAATTGCTGTCACAGCCGGGAGTCCGAACGGACAGCGCTGTTCGGGACACCGCCATGCTGGAATTGATGTATGCCACGGGCCTCCGGGTTTCTGAACTCCTCTCATTGACGACCAACAGCATCAATTGGCAGGTGGGGTATCTCGTCGTCCAGGGAAAGGGAAGTAAGGAGCGCATCGTGCCAATCGGCCGGGTGGCCTATGAAAAGGTCAGGAATTACTTTAACGATATCAGGCCGAAATATATCCGGGTAACGCAGACAAACATTCTTTTTCTGAACAAATCCGGGCAGGGGATGACCCGTCAGGGCTTCTGGAAACTGGTCCGGAAGTATGCCGTTCAGGCGGGGCTTCAGAAAAAAGTTCACCCCCACACCTTCCGGCATTCCTTCGCTTCCCATCTCCTTGAAGGGGGTGCGGATCTGAGATCGGTTCAGATGATGCTGGGCCACGCGGATATATCGACAACGCAGATTTACACGCATGTCACGCGGGAGCATTTGAAGGACATTCACAAAAAATATCATCCGCGGGGATAGCCGGCATGGAGTTGCTTCAGGTGACCCTATCGTGGATCCGAGGGGAGTGAAGATGAGGACTGTAGCCGTCGGTAATCTTGCAGTCGGGGATGGGCAGCCGCTGGTGCTCATTGCCGGGCCCTGTGTCATTGAACATGAGGAACTGACGAGGGCCATCGCCCTTTGCCTGAGAAATCTCGCCCGGGAGATGGGCATTCCCTTTATTTTCAAGGCGTCTTATGACAAGGCGAACCGGACGTCATCAGCGGCCTATCGCGGCCCCGGCTTTGAACAGGGCATCGAAATTCTGAAAAACATCAAACAAGACCTGAACATCCCCGTCCTCTCCGATGTCCATCGTTACGAGGAAATCGAGAAGGCCGCGGAAATACTGGATGTGATCCAAATCCCCGCTTTTCTGTGCCGCCAGACGGATCTTATCGTGGAAGTCGCCGAGCGGGCCCGGGTCGTGAACATCAAAAAGGGCCAGTTCCTGGCCCCCTGGGATGTCCGGAACATCCTTGAGAAGGTGCTGTCCCGCGGCAACGACAACATTCTCATCACCGAACGGGGGACATGTTTCGGATACAACAATCTGGTCGTGGATTTTCGCTCGTTGCCCATCCTTCGCAGAGAAGGCTTCCCCGTCGTTTTTGATGCGACTCATAGCGTGCAGCTTCCCGGGGGGCAGGGAACCGCTTCAGGAGGACAAAGGGAAATGGTTCCCTACCTGGCGCGTGCCGCCGCAGCCGTGGGCATTGACGGACTTTTTCTGGAAGTCCACCTGGACCCGTCAAAAGCCTTGTGCGATGGCCCGAATTCCCTCTACCTGGATACCCTTCCGGAGCTGTTGAGAACGGTGAAGGCCATAGATCGCAGCGTTATGGCCCTGAAGTCGCAGAGCCCGTGACATGAGAAGGAGCCGCAAGACACTCGAAGGGGAAGGGACATAAAATCATGGATGAAGAGATAAGAAACAGGATCCGGAAGATCCGTCTGCTGATCTCGGACGTGGATGGCGTTTTAACCGACGGCCGAATCATCATCAACGACGCCGGGCAGGAAAGCAAGCATTTTGATGTCAAGGACGGCCATGGCCTTAAAATGATCATGCGCTACGGAATAGATGTCATTCTTTTGACTGGCCGCTCCTCTTCCGTTGTGGATCATCGCGCCAGGGATCTTGGAATTCGTGAAGTGTTTCAGGGAGTATTGAACAAGAAGGAATTCTTTCAGCACCTTCTTCGGGAAAGAGGCTTAAATGCTGAGGAAATTGCCTACATTGGAGATGATTTTGTGGATGTTCCTCTTCTGAAGAGAAGCGGGTTTTCCGTGGCTGTTCATGACGCGGTGGAGGAAGCCAAAAAAGCGGCGGACTATATTACGGATAAGCCCGGAGGGCGGGGGGCCGTTCGGGAGGTATGCGAGCTGATTCTCAAGGTTCAGGGCAAATGGGAAGAGGTCGTCCGTCGATACGAACTGGTATGATTTTATCGGTAGAACCTGATTCATGTTTAACCTTTACATGTCCTGAAACGGGTGATATACAGACATCAGGATCATCGGGATGAGGTTGAAAGCGCTGACCGTATTGCTGAAAAAAAAGATACTGATCGTGTCCGCAGGCTGTCTGGCCGTTTTTTTTGTCATGGGTGGAATCCTTTATACCCTGAACAAGGAAGAGCCCCGAAAAACTCCAGAGAAGGTCATGGATGACCAGGTCGATTTGCAGGTCATGAATGTGCATTACACGGAGGCAACGGAAGAGGGCGTTATCTGGGAAGTTCATGCAGAAAGTGCCCAGTATCGGAAAAAGGACAATCTCGCTCTCCTGAAGAATCCGAAAATCACGTTGACAATGCCGGATGGGCGGATCTATGTCCTTACAGGGAAGGAAGGGACCCTGAAGCAGGATTCAAAGGATATGAAACTGACAGGCGATGTTCATCTCCAATCCAACAACGGAAATTCCTTTAAAACGGACGAGGTCACATATTCCGGAAGAGAGAAACGATGCCACACAGGTTCACCCGTCAGCCTGAAAAACAGCAGGATGCAGATTGATGCGACAGGGATGTCGATTTCGCTTGCAGACGAACACCTGACTCTTCTGTCCGGGGTAAAGGCCTGTATCCAGAGATGAAGGAGATTGCAACCTTGAAAAAGCGATGGTTATGGCGCCCTATCCTGATGATTGCCTGTCTCATGACCTTTGCCGCCGGAAATATGCCGGCGACGGGCGCAGAAAAGGCCGACACTAAAAAGCTGGAAATGAGCAGGGAACCCATTCGAATTGAATCGGATCGTCTGGATGCCTACAATGAACAGCGTTTGGTCGTTTTTTCCGGAAATGCGGTCGCTGTTCAGGGGAACAATGTGATCAAATCGGACAAGATTTTGCTTTACTACAAGAAAAAGGAGCATGGCTCCAGTAAGAATGCGGCAGGAGAGATCGGCCGGACTGGCGATCTTGATCGAATTGAGGCCAAGGGGCGCGTTGTGGTAACTCAAGGGGACCGGGTTGTAACAGGTGAAGAGGCTGTTTTTTTCCAGGACGACCAGAAAATTGTCGTCACGGGAAGCCCCGTGATGCGTGAAAAGAAAAATGTGATCCGAGGGGATCGGATTGTCGTCTTTCTTAAAGAGAATAGAGGAATGGTCGAAAGTTTCCCGAGCAAGAGAGTTACGGCGACCGTCTATCCCGCTGAAAAGGATGCGGGGAGCAAGCAGTAGCCCTAGGGATGAATGAACTGTCAGCAAACCGTTTGGTGAAGATTTACAATGGGCGGAGAGTCGTCAACGAAATCGATCTGAGGATTCAACGTGGTGAAGTTGTCGGGCTGCTAGGGCCCAACGGTGCGGGTAAAACAACAACCTTTTACATGATTGTCGGTCTCATCCATCCCGACGGCGGGTCTATCTGCCTCAATGGCGAAGATGTCACCGAGGAGCCGATGTATCTTCGGGCAAGAAAAGGTTTGAATTACCTGCCCCAGGAGCCTTCCGTCTTTCGGAAGCTGACCGTCGAGGAGAATATTCTGGCGATTCTTGAAACTCTGAAACTGAAGGAGAACGAAAAAGAGGACCGCTTGCAGGAATTGCTGGGTGAGCTGGATTTAACTCATCTGGCCAAAAACAGGGCTTATTCACTTTCCGGAGGAGAGAGAAGGCGTGTGGAGATCACACGGGCGCTGGTGACCTCTCCGCAATATATCCTTCTCGATGAGCCTTTTGCCGGAATTGATCCCCTGGCCGTGGCGGATATTCAGAAAATCATTGCCAAGCTGAAATCGAAGGGGATCGGTGTTGTGATATCGGACCACAACGTCAGGGAAACGCTTTCAGTCTGCGATCGAGCCTATATTGTCAATGCCGGTAAAGTCCTTGTCGAGGGCAAGCCGGCCGAAATTGCATCCAGCGAAATCGCACGGAAAATCTACTTTGGGGAAGACTTCACACTTTAATTTTGGATTAAAGGCAAGCCGGTAAGGGACATGGCATTCGAACTGAAACAAAATCTGAAATTGAGCCAGCAGCTGATCATGACCCCGCAGCTGCAGCAGGCCATCAAGCTGCTCCAGCTTTCAAGAATGGAGATGATAGATGTCATCAACCAGGAAATGGAAGAGAATCCGCTCCTTGAGGACACGTCCCCGGAGGAATACGACGAAACGGAGATGAGTCCGGTCAGTGAAGAGGGAACCATTGCGGAAATAGAAGAATTCAAGGGCATAGAAAGAACGGAAGAGATAACAGGCGAAGGGGACGGGAAAGAGGATTTTGACTGGAGCAGTTACCTCGAAGATTATGGATCGGTTGGGGCATCGTACGATCGAAGGGACGGTGAAGCGCCTTCCTGGGATAATCTGCTGACAAAAAAATCCACTCTGACGGATCATCTCATGTGGCAGCTTAAGCTGACCCGTCTGTCGGAGCTTGAAATGAGAATCGGGGAGCAGATTGTCGGCAATCTCGATGCCAACGGATATCTGGTTGCCACAATGGAAGAAATCGCCGGGCTGGAACATGTTGAAGAAAAGGAAGTGGAAGCGGTCCTGGCGAAGATTCAGGAATACGATCCTCCCGGAATTGCCGCCAGGAATCTTCAGGAATGCCTGCTGATCCAGGTCAGGCTGCTGGGGATAGAAAATCCCCTCGTCGATGTGATCATTCAGAACCACATGAAGGATCTGGAGATCAAGAACTATAATCACATTGCGAAGAAAAACCGGGTTTCGATCGACGAGGTTCTGCAGGCCGTCATGATGATCAGCGATATGGACCCGAGACCGGGAAGCATTTACAATGAGGAGAGGATACAGGCCATCATTCCCGATGTCTATGTTTTCAAGGCAGGCGACGAGTATAAGATTGTGCTGAACGATGACGGCATGCCGCGGCTGAGGATCAGCAACTTCTACAAGGAGATCATGGGAAATGTGAAAAATGACTCGAACTCCGATAACGGCAAAAAATACATCCGTGAACGGGTTCAGTCAGCCACCTGGCTGATCAAAAGCATTCAGCAGAGGCAGAGGACCATTTACAAGGTGGCCGAAAGCATCGTCCGGTACCAGAAGGATTTTTTCGACAGGGGAATCAATTATCTCAAACCCCTGGTGTTGCGGGATATCGCCTACGACGTCGAAATGCACGAGTCCACAATCAGCCGGGTGGTCACGAACAAATACATGTACACACCCCGTGGAATCTTCGAATTGAAATATTTTTTCAGCAGCAGCATCCAGAAGAAAAGCGGTGAAGCCATTGCTTCCAAGAGTGTCAAGGAGGAGATCCGCAAGTCGATTGCAGCTGAAAATCCTAAAAATCCATACAGCGATCACGAAATTGTCAGTCTCCTGGAGGGCAAAGGAATCAAGATCGCCAGAAGGACCGTTGCCAAGTATCGGGAGATGATGAACATACTGCCCTCATCGAGGAGGAAGAGATACTTTTAGCGTGTGGGTATCTAAGCGGACGGAACGATCGTTCGTGGAGGCGGCATAAAGGCTTGAAAATAAGTATGAACTATTCCCCTGCGGAATAAGCCGGTTGGCAGGGAGCAGATATGGCAGGATGCAGTGAAAAAGAGAAGAGGAGGAGTAAACAATGATGAAGATTTCCGTGACCTTCAGAAATACCGAGGATGAAGGTTGGCAAAGGGAATATGTTGATGAACGGATGAAGAAACTGAACAAGCATATCGATGCACCGACAGATGTTCATGTGGTATTGACCGTTGAAAAATTCAGAAACGTTGCAGAAATCAACGTCACCACAAACGGGTTGAATATCATCGGCAAGGAAGAGTCGAAAGATATGCACCTTGCTATTGACAATGCCGTGGAAAAGATCGAACGACAACTTAAAAAGCACAAGGAGAAAATCCGGCTTCACAAAAGCGGTGCCCTGAAGGAAGAAGGCGGGGAAACGGAAGCGATGCCCCTGGAGTCAGAGGATGCTGCGGAGTCTAAGATTATAGAAACAAGGAAAATCATTCTGAAACCCATGTCGCTTGACGACGCCGTTCTGGAGATGGATTCGACGAATAATCGATTTGTTGTCTATCGCAATGCCTCGTCAGAAAGTGTCAATGTCATCTACCGGCGTGACGATGGCGGCTATCTCCTGATTGAAACGAACAGCTGACACATTGAATGCTGAATGAAAATCGTTGATCTGCTTAAAAAAGACTATATTGTCGAAGAGCTGGTATCGTCTGGAAAACAGGAGGTTCTGGAGGAATTATCGCAGCGGATCCTGAAACATAACCGGACATTTTATCCGGAAGCCATGATCAGGACGCTGATGGATCGCGAGAAGCTCGGAAGCACAGGTATCGGAGAGGGCATTGCGATTCCTCACGGGAGACTGGATGGACTTGAAGAGGTGATCGTCGCATTCGGCCGGAGCCTTCGGGGAGTTGATTTTGACGCATTGGACGGAAAGCCGGTGTATCTGTTTTTCCTTCTTCTGGCGCCGGAGCGTGCCGCCACGGAGCATCTGAAGGTCCTGGCGAGAATTTCCCGAATGCTCAAGGATCTGAATTTTCGATCACGCCTCATGGAGGCGCCATCCAGGGATGAAATATACTGGATTATTGCGGAAAAGGACGGGCAGACATGAGGCCTGTTTTTCATGATCTCCAGGACACTTGAAGAGGCCCCATCGCTGCGTGACATGTTGGACCGTTCCTCCGACCGTTTGGGAATAAAAGAAATTTCGGGCGGAACCGGTCCGGTAAAGCCCCTAAGAAGACTGTGCATCATCAGGCTTAACAACCTGATTGAATTATCCTGTTTTCCCCTTCCGGATACGATCGGGATTCTTCCGTTGCACGCCGCTCCTTGCAGGAATGGCGTGCAGATCTTCCCGCCTTCATGGTCCCGCTTTTTTTCAAGCGGTCGCTATTCAACAGAGGCCTGCATTGCACTGGCCGGCACGGGGAGCATTCCGGAATCTCTGTTCCAAGCCGCCAGCCAGTCTGAAACGTTGCTCTTTGCATCCGTGTACGATGAATTTCTCCTGGAAAGCCGCCTGACCGGACTGTTAAGGGAGCACACGGGCAAGGAAACGTCCCTTTCCGGGGGATTGGTCAGTTTCGACGGAAGGGGGATATTGATTTTGGGGGAAAGCGGCTTGGGAAAAACGACCTGCGCCCTGGAGCTTGTTAAGCGCGGGTATCGCTGGATTGCCGATGACGTTGTTGTCGCACGGAAAAGAAACGGGGGCCTCATTTACGGCAGCAATTGGAACCCCGAATTCCCGCTCCTGGAAATAAAGGGAAGGGGAATCATCCGAGCCGAGAAAGTTCTGGATAGCTCGTCGATTCTGGCCGAATCCAGGATTGATTGTTTTGTGGAACTGGTTGAAGAGGAGGGGATGGGCCAGGGAACTGAGCGGGGTCATCCCTTGAGAATGCTGGACATTCTGGAAACTCCCGTTTCCGGAATGTCCCTGCCTGTAACAGGAGATGCAGCGCACATGGCAACGACGGTAGACGCATCGATACGGGCGATGACGGGCATGGGGCGAAACCATTGAAATCGCTTCGGGTGGTGATCATTACCGGTCTTTCCGGCTCCGGGAAAACCACGGCATTGAGAGCCTTGGAAGATATCGGATTTTATTGCGTGGACAATCTGCCCGTTGCTCTGCTTCCGCAATTTCTTGAAATACAATCCGCTCAACAGAAAAATATCAGTCAAGTGGCCATGGTTATGGATTTGAGGGAAAATACCTTCATCCAGACCTACAAAGGCGTCTTTGAACAGCTTCAACGGGAGGGGTACAAGATAGAGATCCTCTTTCTGGACGCCGGAGATGATGCCCTCCTTCACCGGTTCAGCGAAACGAGGCGGGTCCATCCCCTGTCACAGGCTTCCGTCATGGAGGGGATTCACCGGGAGCGGATGCTGCTTCGAAACCTCAAGGAGATGGCGGACAGAGTCATTGATACAACATCCTGCAACGTTCATCAGTTAAAGGATGCCGTCCAGCGCCATTTCCTGTCCTCGTCAACAGCCAGGCGGCTCTTTATCCTGGTCATTTCTTTTGGCTATCGCTATGGAATACCTGTTGATGCCGACCTGGTCATCGATGTCCGTTTTCTTTCAAACCCCTATTACGTGGAGGAGTTGAAAAATTTTAACGGGTACAATGAAGAGGTCCGGGACTATGTCCTGAGTGCCGAGGAGAGCGTCATTTTTCTCCAGAAGTTACTGGACATGATGGAATTTCTGATGCCCCTTTACGAAAAGGAAGGAAAACCCAGGCTGACGATCGCCGTGGGCTGTACCGGGGGGAAGCATCGCTCCGTCGTTATGGCGAATGAATTGATGTCCTACTTTGCCCAACAGGATTATCCCGTCAACGTGGACCACCGCGATATTGATAAAAGTTGAAAATCCCCGACTTGTCCGCGTTGATTTTACCGGGAAGGGCAGGGAGGGCATTAGACGCCGATCTGCATTTTCTTCAGGACATTGTCTTTGATCCAGTGGGGATCCCACCATTCCTGGGGATTGACAAACCGCCCTCCCACCATGATCCCGAAGTGCAGATGATCGCCCCCAGCAAGGCCTGTCAGGCCGCTTGCGCCGATGACGTCCCCCCTCGAAACGGATTGGGAACCCTTAACCGAAATCGAAGAGAGGTGGGCGTACAGGGTGAAAAGCCCGAAGCCGTGGTCGATGATGACGGTATTTCCGTAAATGCCCAGTGAGCCGGCAAAAACCACGATGCCGCTGTTGGCCGCCTCAATGGCGGCCTGTGCGGTCGAAGCAAGATCGATTCCCCCGTGAACACTTTCACCAACGGTCTGTCCCCCGTAGATATAGGTCCTTCGATCTCCGAAGAGGGCCATGGGGGAGGCATTTTTCATTCTCAGGAAGGTGTCGTTCCAGAGCTGCCTGGATTCACTTTTTGCGCATATCCCCTGGATTGTTTTGAAATTCGCTTCCCTGATCTGTGAATTGACGTAAATAAAGGTTTCAAGGAGGTTCCTGCCCCTCAATTGTGGATTGGATGCCTGAAATTCCGGCATTTTCTGCTGGAGAAAGGAATCGCTCAACATCATCCTGTCACTTCGGAACGTTTTTTTCAGAAGAAGATACGGAACCGTCGACGAGGATTCATTTCCGCCAAGATCCCGGGCTACTATGCGAAGATGTATCGGTTTGCTACCCGCTTCCATCGGCACGGGAACATAGGAGATAAAACCGGGTTGTCCGGACAGGGAAACCGGATAGGCTCGGAAGAACGCCTGATCGATATATACCCCCGTAACAGAAACGGGTTCCGAGACGCGGTAGGTCAACACGCCGGTTCCTCCGGGATTGAGATGGTTCTGTGTGCTCAGAAGAAGGATCTGAGGCGGACCGAAGTCGATCATAACGGGCCGGTCGACGGTCATCGAATTGCTGAACAGGGCGCAATCCGCCGCGGAGATGTGGAGGGTGGCCGGGCCTTCGCGAAGCTTGAGTTTTGCCGGGTCAAGGATCACTCGAACTTCGTGGGACCTGTATTTCCCCGAGGGGTAGGTAAGAGTGGAAAGGGGGTATGTTTTGCCGTCCTGGGTAAGTGCTACCGCTGTCCTGGAAAGGCCGCTTTTGGAGTCGGAAAAGTTCAGAATCAGGGGCATATTCCATCCAATAGTTCGAATTTCGCCCTTCGATGTAAAGGAAGGTTTTCCGAATTCAAGGCGTTGCCCGAGGAGCAGCCAGGCGGCAACGGCCAGAACGGCGATAACCGCGGATGCGATCAGAAGATAATGCTTCCGGTTCTTGCTGGGTTGTACAAACGTCATGGCGTTCCTTCCTCCGGGGATCAGGTGTTGCAACTGGAGCCCTTTATAATTCCTTTGCGGCGGTTTATCAAGTCCAAAGGTCGGGCTGACTAAGCTCTGCTTTCCAGGCGATCCGCCCTGCGCCGCTCCCACTCGCCAAGGATTTTTTTGCGGAGCCGGATGGATTTAGGCGTGACTTCCACTCGTTCCCCTTCATTGATGTATTCCAGTGCTTCCTCGAGGGAAAAGACGACAGGGGGCGACAGCTTGACCGCTTCGTCGCTGCCTGACGCTCGCATGTTCGTCAACTTTTTAGCTTTCTGAACATTGACGACCATGTCCTCCTCCTTGTTGTGCTCCCCAACAATCTGGCCTTCATAGACCACCTCCCCGGGAGAGATGAAAAACCGTCCCCTGGCCTGCAGCGCATCGAGAGCGTAGGCAGTGGCTGGGCCATCCTGCATGGAGATGAGCACGCCGTTCTGCCGATGAGGGATGGAGCCCTTGAAAGGTTCATACTGGTAGAACTGATGATGGATGGAGGCTTCTCCTGCGGTGGCGTTGAGCAGACGGTTTCGCAATCCGATTATTCCGCGCGCCGGGATATGGAACTCCAGACGGGACCGCCCTCCGATGGAATCGATTTTTTTGAGTTCTCCCCGCTTTTTTCCGACCACGTCAATGACCCGACCTGAGAGATCGGCCGGTATGTCCACAATGAGAAGCTCGATGGGTTCAGCCTTCCGGTTGTTGATTTCCTTGTAGATGACGTGCGGCTGGCCTACCTGGAACTCATAGCCTTCCCGGCGCATTGTTTCAATCAGGATGGATAGGTGAAGAATGCCACGTCCATAGACCTTGAGGGATTCCGTCCCCGGGGCAGCCTCCACACGAAGGGCAACGTCGCTCTTGATTTCTCTGTACAGCCGGTCCCGCAGATGGCGGCTCGTGACATACCGCCCTTCCTTTCCGAAAAAGGGAGAATCGTTGTGGGAAAACGTCATGCTCATCGTCGGTTCATCCACGGGGATGATGGGCAGGGGCTCCGGATAATCGACGTCGGAGATCGTATCACCGATGTCGATGTCTTCCGGGCCGAGGACGGCGCAGATGTCTCCGCAGGGGACTTCAACGGCTTTATTTCGCTGCAGCCCCTCGAAGAGGAACAGGTCCTTCACAACGGATCTCTGGGTGAAGCCGTCACGCTTTATGACCGATATGGGCATCCCGGAGCGGATTGTTCCGCGGAAAATGCGACCGATGGCGATTCTGCCCACATAATCCGAATAGTCCACCGTGGTGACCTGCATCTGTAAGGGGCCTTCCGCTTCTTTCGGGGGAGGGATGGCGGTGATCACGGCATCCAGAAGAGGGGTAAGATCCGTCCCCTGCACATCGGGGGAGAGAGATGACCAGCCAAGACGGCTGGAGGCATAGAGGACGGGAAATTCCATCTGTTCGTCGTCTGCGCCCAGATCGATGAAGAGATCGTACACCTCGTCCAGAACCTCTGCGGGCCTCCGGTTCGGTTTGTCCATCTTGTTGATGACCAGAATGGGCGTGAGATTGAAGGAGAGGGCTTTCTGCAGAACAAAGCGCGTCTGCGGCATTGCGCCCTCGAAAGAATCCACGAGAAGAATCGCCCCATCGGCCATTTTCAGAACCCGTTCCACCTCTCCGCCGAAATCGGAATGTCCCGGGGTGTCGATAATATTGATTTTATGCCCACCGTAGGTGATGGAAATGTTCTTGGACAAAATAGTGATGCCTCTTTCGCGCTCAAGGTCATTGGAATCAAGAAAGCAATCCCGCACCTCCTGGTTTTCGCGGAAAATTTTGCTCTGAATGAGGAGCTTGTCGACCAAGGTGGTCTTGCCATGGTCTACATGGGCGATAATTGCTACATTTCTAATATTCATGCTGCCTTATATCCTTTTTTAAACGATTTCGAGAGGGATGATTTCCGGATTCAACCGGCGATAAAGTAGCCTGACCGGCTGTGCTCGAGAGGATAGGCGGTTGGATAAAAATGGGAAGCGTTAAACAAAGCTGGGTTGTTCAAACGATGTATCCGTTTATGCGCTATTCTTCTGACCATGTCACGACACTTCAACTACGTTCCGTATCTAAGCGTTCTCCCGATCGCTCCCGCTGTCGGCTTATCGACATGAATTTCTGCCGCATCCCTTTTTCGGGAAGTGCGATCCCGCAGCCATCCAGCTGACCCTTCTTCGTCTTCGGGTTGGAATTCGCCTGATGTTTGAAACTTTGCCTAGGCTGATACCAGGAAAGTTGCCAATTGGCAACAATTTGTTGATGATCCTGCAAAGAAATCAGGAGGGAAGTTTATCGAAGACGGCTTTCTCGATTATGGAGCGGATGAACTCCATGCGATCTTTCGTCGCGGCCTCAAACCGGAGAACCAATACCGGTTGCGTGTTTGAGCAGCGGACAAGCCCCCATCCGTCGGCGAAGGGGATACGGACTCCATCGATGTCGATAACGGGGCCGAGGGTGCGAAAATGATCCCCGAGCTCCTCCACAAGGCGGAACTTCACATCGTCGGGGCAGGCGATCCGAATCTCCGGCGTGGTGCAGGTTTCCGGTATGTTCGCCATGAGTTCACTGACGGACTTCCCCGTCTGGGAAAGTATTTCGAGGAGCCGCAGGGAGGCGTAGATGGCATCATCGTATCCGAAATAGCGGTCAGCAAAAAACACATGGCCGCTCATTTCGCCGGCGAGGAGAGCCTTCTCTTCCTTCATTTTGGCCTTGATCAGGGAGTGGCCGGCCTTCCACATAATGGCTTTGCCGCCGTGGCTGGAAATATCGTCATAAAGCTTCTGTGAACATTTCACTTCACCGATGATGGCGGCTCCGGGATGTTTTTCGAGAACGGCGCGGGAAAAGAGAATCAGTAGTTCATCACCCCACAGGATTCTGCCGGTATTCGAGACAACGCCCAGGCGGTCGGCATCTCCGTCGTATGCCAACCCGACATCGGCATGTTCCGCTGTCACCTGCCTGGTGAGCTCATCCAGGTATTCCGGAATCGTCGGGTCGGGGAAATGGTTCGGAAAGCACCCGTCCGGTTCGCAGAAGAGCTCCTGGGTCCAGCAGCCCAGCCGCTTCAGGATGGGGGCGGCAAAATGTCCCCCAACGCCATTCCCCCCATCGAGAATGACCCGGATGCCCGGTTTCAGCGAAAAAGAACTGCAGAGGTAGTCTTCATAGTCTCTCGCGATGGAGCGCATCCGTAAACGACCCTTGCCCTCGGCAAAATCTCCCGTTTCGACAATTCTTCGCAGGGCTTGGATATCTTTCCCATACAGTGCATCCTGGCCGATGCATACTTTAAAACCATTAAAATCCGGTGGGTTGTGGCTTCCGGTAACCATGATCCCGCCGTGTGCCTGGCAATGGCGGATGGAGAAGTACAGGATGGGGGTTGCGCAAAGACCGATGTCGATGACGTCAATGCCGGCTTTTCGCAGGCCGGCATTGAGGGCCTGCTGATACCCTTCTGAACTGAGGCGGCAGTCCCTTCCGGTCGTGAGAAGGTCCGCGCCGCGGTGAACGGCGTAGGTGCCAATTGCCCGCCCCAGCTGATAAACCCGTTCGTCGTTCAGATCTTTGCCAACAACGCCGCGAAGATCGTATTCGCGAAAAATGGCAGGATTCATGGAGCTGTTTTCCTCTTGACCTTCTTGCCGCCGGGACCAGAAAAAGACCGATTATCCGTCCAGCCGGGCTTTACCACCCTTCCTTCAGGGGGAGAAAAGCTGGCTCTGTCATTGCGTCCTGTACATCTCTTCATAAATCTTCAGATCGATCGTATCAAAAATTTTGGTATACTGCTCTCTTTCCAGCAGACGGCGCATTTCCCATCCCGAAGGGGTTTTCTTTTCCGCAATGACGGAAAGAGTCACTTCAGTTTCCTTCCAGTTAAGCGTCCGGCTCCTGGCGAGACTTCTGGTCCGCCAATCATCCAGAACGATAAAATCGGATTCCACAAGGTGCTTTTCTTCATCGACCCGAATATTGGTCCCCATTTTTTTTTCCTTGAGGACACGTTCAATGGCCCTGAGCACAAATTTTTCTTTCGCTTCGTAGGTGTAAGTAAATTCATCAGGCTGCGATATCACCGTCTGCCCGATCGAAGCGCCACAGGCGGACAGGCTGAGCAGAACAAGAAGAGCGGCCAGAAATCCAATGCCGCGCCTCAAGGGCCTGTTGTTCCTGCTGCCGATCTGCCTGTCTGAAGTTTCTTCCATTCTGCAATACCTTCCTGCGTAAAGGTTTGTAAGTTCATGAGATGAGCGTGCGTAACCGGATCTGGCCGTGTGACGGGATAATGATCGATCCGGTCCCTCAAAAAAACTGCCGGGGGCGCCTTGTCCCAGACGAAAAAATGATTATTTTATGTTGGAGGACAATCAAAATGAATGCAATATCATCGCCGGGAATCAGTGACGCATTGTTAATCCTTTTCAATCTTGTTTATTTTGTCATGACCATGATTCTGACGTCCCTTTTTGTTGAAAGAATCTGGATCGGGCGGACCCAGTGGCTGATCCTTCCGCTGATTGCCCTTTCCTTCGGCCTTTTTCTTTTGCATCCGCCCCTGTTTCTCCATATCCTGAAAGCCGTCACCGGACCGTTTTCCATTCAGGGCCTGACGGTCGTTACGGGCTTCGGGGTTCTCTCCGGCATGGTGATGTCGAGCCTCTGACTGCTTCTTCGATTGCCTGGGGCGATCATGAGATTGTTCATCAAGGCGGATTAAATTGCAACACCTTGATGATGGGTGAGGCATGAGGATTGAAGAGAATTTCTAATCATAAAAATTAGTTGCAAGCAAGGCCATTTCAAGATATATTGCCTCAATAAAAAATCAGTGGCGTCTTCCATCGCTGCGGTCGCGTTACCCTCCCTGTATCAACCAAGAACATTGTATTTCAAGAATTATTAAGGCAATCGAAATTGCAAGGCAAGCTCATACCGGGCGATATCAAAAATAGAAACAACTCTCTGTCGTTCTTAACCACTGAAAACAGAGGATATTCTTTCGGCTGCAGTGCAGTGGGAAGGCGGCTTCTTGGTCATTTAAGTCGTTACAGCCAAAAATCCGCGAGCTGGTGAAGAGAGCCAAGATACCGTCTGCAGCACGATGCAAAGAAGAGCGGATCAGGCGGATTGAGGGGCAGAGGGCGAAGGCAGAAAAAGGCGCGTCTGAATGGGACGGCGTTCTGAAGGCTTGACCGTAAACGGAAACAGGAAGATCAAGACAAAAGAGAAAGGTGGAGATGATGATTTTCAACAGTGTTAATGAATTGAAAAAGGGCTGTGAAGGAGTCCTGGAGGTAAAGGGAGATCAGGTCAAAGTGCTGATTGAAGAGACATTGAGAAATTCGCTTATTGATTCTCTCATTTTTACGGCGGCATTCAGTGCGCTTCCGGAAGTCAAAGAGGCGGCTTCGTGGCTCATTCGCAAAAGCGGAGCCGCTCTGGGGATCCTGTCATCGTCCATTCAGTCCCTCTATGAGGCCATGGGCAGAAAGGAAGTGACGGGCTTTACCGTTCCGGCCATCAATATCAGGGCCTTGACCTACGAGGCGGCCCAGGCCATTTTCCGTGCGGCGTTGAAAGACTCCGTTGGCGCCGTCATTTTTGAAATTGCCCGTTCGGAGATTGACTATACAAAACAGAGGCCCATTGAATATACGAGCGCAGTGACAGCAGCAGCCATCAAAACCGGATTCCGCGGCCCCATCTTTCTTCAGGGGGATCACTTCCAGGTCAATGCCAAGAAATTTGCCGCCGATGCGGAAAAGGAAGTCAAGGGAGTCAAGGACCTCATCTGGGAAGCCCTTGAAGCCGGATTCTACAACATCGATGTCGATACTTCCACCCTCGTGGACCTGTCAAAACCCACCATTGATGAACAGCAGAAAACAAATTTCGACCTTGCCGCAGAACTGACCAGCGTGATCCGGGATCTGGAGCCGGCCGGCATTACGGTATCCGTCGGGGGTGAAATCGGTGAGGTGGGCGGGAAAAACAGTACCGTTGAAGAACTTCAGGCCTTTATGGATGGATATCTCGAGGCCCTGAAGGGCTACGGGCCTGAGTTGAAGGGAATCAGCAAGATAAGCGTTCAGACGGGGACCACCCACGGCGGCGTTCCCTTGGCCGATGGAAGTGTGGCCAAGGTGAAGCTGGATTTTGAAACCCTGGAAAAGCTTTCGGAGGTGGCCCGGAGCCGTTACGGACTATCCGGCGCTGTTCAGCATGGTGCGTCCACGCTGCCCAACGAGGCCTTTGACAGATTCCCGGCAATCGGAACGGCAGAGATTCATCTGGCCACCGGTTTCCAGAACATCATTTACGACAGCGCCCATTTCCCCGCAGACTTGAAGGACCGGATTTATGAGTACCTGCAGCGTGAGATGGCGGGGGAAAAGAAGGAAACGGATACGGAGGAGCAGTTTATCTATAAAACCCGCAAAAAGGGGTTTGGACCTTTCAAGCAGGAACTCTGGCAGCTTCCGCCGGAAACATTGAAGCAGATCAGCACGGAGCTGGAAAATCAGTTTACCTTCCTATTCCGGAAATTAAATGTGGTCAAAACCGAAGCGGTTGTGCGCAAGTTTGTTTCGGCCGTGGAGGTTCCCCTGAAGGCTCCCGCCGCATTAAAAGGATAGATGAACGTAAAGGGAGCGAAGATGTTTTGAAGGTAATTTTCCGGAGAATGGTCGCGGATGCAAATGAAAGAGAGCCGGACGGGGACGAATCTGGAACATAACCCCGTCCGGCTCTCTTTGATGGTGTGTTTTCAGCCCAGCTTAGGAGAAGCGGGTTGCCAAGGCGCCAAAGCCCGATAAATACGAGTACTTGGGCCTGAGAGGAAGCGGTTCCTAAACGGCCCGATGCGTGCAGACCCTCTCCGTAAAACGTTACCGGACCTTTGCCCCGGTTCTCGGCTCGCGGTCAAAGGACAGGACGGTGATGCCCTCAGCGGTTGTATCTGTGGCCAGAATCATTCCCCGGGATTCAATTCCCATCAATTTTGCCGGTTTGAGGTTGGCCACAATCACGATGGATTTTCCCACGAGCTGCTCCGGCGCATAGTCCTTGGCAATCCCGGCGACCACCGTCCGCTCTTCTCCGATGTCGATCTTGAGCTTCAGCAGCTTGGCCGATTTGGGAACGACCTCGGCCTCCAGGATCCGGGCAACCCGGAGATCGATCTTCTCGAAATCCTCGTAGGAAACCTCCGGTTTGATCGGCGGGGGCGGTGCGGGGATTTTCTGTTCGACGGCCGCGGTCTCCGGCCTGTAATCGATCCGGGGGAACAGGGCCTCGCCTCGCTGCAGGCGCAGGCCGTGGGCAAGGCCGCCCCAGGTGCGGATCGTTCCGAAATTTTCCCTGTCAGGATGGGCGATCCCCAGTTGAAGCAAAATCTTCTCTGCTGAACCTGGCATGAACGGGGAGATCAAAACCGCGATCACCCGGAGGGCTTCCAGCAGGGAATAGAGCACCTCATCCAGTTTGGCCTTTTTCGACTCGTCCTTGGCCAGGTTCCAGGGTTCCTGTTCCACGATGTAGCGATTGGCCGTGCCGATATAATCCCAGATGGACATCAAGGCCTTATGAAAAGTCAATTCCCGGAAAGAGGTTTTGACTTCAGCAAGAACCCTGAAGGCCGTATCGGCGAGGATACGGTCGCCTCCTGCCGCCTCCGTGACCGTCGGTACGGTTCCCTGGCAGAATTTCATGGCCATGGACGTGACCCGGCTGACAAGATTTCCCAGATCGTTGGCCAGTTCCGCATTGACCCTCAGAACGAAGCTCTCCTCGCTGAAGCTCGAGTCCAGGCCGAAAACCATTTCCCGGAGAAGGTAGTAGCGGAAGGCATCCAGCCCGTATTTGTCCTTCAGATCGAGAGGGCGGACAACATTGCCGATGCTTTTGGACATCTTGCTTGACTCGATATTCCAGTAGCCGTGAACATTCAGATGGGTATAGGGTTCGATGCCCGCGGCTTTGAGCATGGTGGGCCAGTAAATGCCATGAGGCTTGAGGATGTCCTTTGCAATCAGATGCTCGGCCACCGGCCAGAAGGTGCGGAAATTTTCGCCGTCGGGATAGTCGATTCCGGAAATATAGTTGATCAGCGCGTCAAACCAGACATAGGTTACATAGTTTTCGTCAAAGGGCAGGGTAATCCCCCAGCTCAGGCGGGATTTCGGCCTGGAAATGCACAGATCCTCCAGGGGCTCGCGAAGCAAGGCCAGCACTTCATTACGATAGCGTTCCGGCCGGATAAAGTCAGGGTGCTCCTTGATATGGGAAATCAGCCACTCCTGATATTTGCTCATTCGGAAAAAATAGTTGCTTTCCTTGCGGAATTCAGGCTCTGTCTGGTGATCGGGGCATTTCCCGTCGACCAGCTCTTTTTCCGTGTAAAAACGTTCACAGCCGACGCAGTAGAAGCCTTCATAATGACCGAAATAGATGTCGCCGGCGTCATAAACCTTTCGAAGAATCGTCTGCACGGTTTCGATGTGTCTGGCATCCGTTGTCCGGATGAAAAAATCGTTTGAGACGGAAAGCTTCGGCCAAAGTTCACGGAACTGGCTGCTGATCCTGTCCGCGTAAGCTTTCGGTGTAACGCCGCTTTTGTCGGCGGCTTCTGCGATCTTGTCTCCGTGTTCATCCGTTCCCGTAAGAAAAAACGTCCGGTGTCCCGACAGCCGATGATAACGGGCCAGAACATCAGCGACAATGGTCGTATAGGCATGTCCGAGATGGGGGGAGGCATTGACATAGTAAATGGGTGTTGTGACGTAATAAATATTTTCCATTGCTCTCAATCCACAAAGAAAAGGAACGATTTAAAGAGAAATTCTCCTAAGCCTTGAGCGCCGCGGCCAGATCATCAATAATCGGTTTTGAGCCGACATACAGCGTGGTGCGCTGGTGGTGCGACACCGGCTTCAGATCAAGAATGCGCGTGCCCGTTTCATCGATGGCGTCGCCGCCGGCTTCCCGGCACATGAACGCTGCGACATTGGCCTCATACAGAAGCCTGAGTTTACCTTGAGGCCGATTTTCCTTGGGGTTTGGATGGTTGACGATGGCAGGATACATGAAAAGACCGCCGTTTGACAGCAGGCGGTGAAAGTCGCCGGCCAGGGCGCCGATATAGCGGAACTTGTAATTGTTCAAATTGGTCCCGATCCACTTCTGCACTTTTTCGCTGAAGACGTTTGTGTTTCCGGCGTTGAAGGACAATTCCCAGGTTTTTGGATTGTCGGGCATGGTCAATTGAACGGGTTTGACGTAGGTTGAGGTTTCGTCGGAATGGAAGCGCCAGCATCCTGCGTCGCGCAGTGCCAGGGTGAACATTCCCGTTGGAATGACGAACATGCCTGCTGCGATGTACTCGCTGCCTTCGCGGAGGTGATAATCCTCAGGACCCCTCATGTCGCCATCGAGAAACCGCTTGGCTATTCCGAACATGAACCCCACGGGCAGTCCATGAGACACGTTGGACGATCCGTCCAGGGGGTCGAAATAGACAAAGTAGCGGCCGCCATCTTTGTTCATGTCAACAATGTCGTCACACTCTTCGCTTACCACCTGGATCACGCGCTTGTTGGAGTCCAGATAGTGGAGCACGATCTCATTGGCGATGTCGTCCATCTTCATGACATTCTCGCCCTGGATATTGATCGAGCCGGCCACGCCGAGATTCCCCTTGAGGGCGCCGGTGCGGTAGTACAGTTCAATTCGCTTTGCCGCGGCAATGATGGAGTCCATGAGAATCAGGAAGTGATAGGTACGGTTGTGCTTTTCCTGGTGCAACATCAAAAAATTACGAAATGTCTGTTCAAACTCTACTGGCATGTCACCCTCCTGTAAATATGGTTAAGAAAGAGTTTTAAGCAAAAGCGCTTATTGCCGCGGAATCGGATGCCGAAAGTGCGGCCCCGGGGAGCAGCGCATGCGCGATCTTAGAAGATGCAGGGCGCATCAACAAAAGAAACAGGAATGGAAAAACGCTTATGAAGATGCTCGCCCAGCGCCTTCATCCCGAACGTTTCCGTCTGGTAATGGCCGCCATAAAAAATGTTCAGCCCGAATTCCCGGGCCAGGTGATACGCGCCGTGTTTCGGCTCGCCGGTGATGAAGAGATCGATCCCCTCCCGTTTCAATTCCCTGAAAAGTGCGGTATCGGTGGCCGAGCCGGCGACAATGGCGGCGGTCGAGATGATTTGAGGGCCGAACGTTAAAAAACCCTGACGGCAACCGATGACCTTCTCGACATCAGACGCTGCCTCGGTTCGTGAAATAGGCTTCTTGAATCGGCCCTTTACGCCGATCGCTCTGCCGTGATAGAGGGCAAAGGGTTCAGCCTCCACCAGTTCAAGTTGTTCTGCAATAACACGGTTATGTCCGATTTCAGGATGGGCGTCGAGGGGAATGTGAGCTGTATAAAGCGCCATGTCGGCGATGATAAGATCCCGTATCCGCTGATAGAGATGGTCCAGAACCAGCTCCTGGCGCCCCCAGTAGAGTCCGTGGTGAACCACAAGAAGATTGCAGCCCGCCTGTGCCGCCTTGGTGATCGACTCATGGCAGGCATCGACGGCCAGGCCGATCCGGTCGACGTTTCCACTGTTTTCAACCTGGAGACCGTTTGCCGAATCATCTATGAAGGAGCCGATTTCCAAGTAGGAGTCAAGATAGTCCGTGATGACGTTGCGTTCCATTACTTCCTGCTGAAAGTGAATCCTGTAAAATAGTAGCGCGACATCATAACAGATGGCGCCTTTAAGTCAATCCCTGCAAAATAGTTTTGACGAATCGTCCGCTAATCCTCAGAAAGGCTCTCCCTCTCAGGGCGGGAAGTAGGGTGTTCCAGGGGCGTCAATGGCTGCGGGGATCATTCCGGCGCTCACCACGGCCCGACTTCTTCAGGTTTTTTTCCGGAGCCGGGAGATCGGCGGAGCCGGCATTCTCTTTTCGAATTTGAGCGCCCTTATCCTTTTTTCTTTCCCGGTAGCATTCGTACTCAAAGGCGAGGCAGCACATGAGCCTGCCGCACAACCCGGATATCTTTTCCGGGTTGAGGGACATATTCTGCTCCTTGGCCATTTTGACGGAAACGCGGTCCAGATTGTGAAGCAGGTTGACGCAGCAGACTTCGCGTCCGCAAATCCCCATTCCCTTGACGATCCTTGCCTCCTGTCGGGCCCCGATCTGCCTCAGCTCGATCTTGGTTTTGTATTTCTGTGCAAGATCCTTGACAATCTCCCGGAAATCCACACGATTTTCCGCCGTGAAGTAGAAGATGATCTTGCTCCTGTCAAAAAGGCATTCCACATCAATCAGCTTCATGGGCAGATTCCGTATCTTGATCCTTTCGGAACAGAAGGAGAAGCAGTTCTCTTCGAGGGTCCTGTTGCTGTCGCGAATGCGCAGATCTTCTTCCGTCACTTTACGAATCACGGGCTTTAACGGGGTCTGGATGTCTTCCTCCGGAACGGATCGGGGGCTTGTGAGAACCGTTCCCATGGATGTTCCATCGTCTGTCGAGACGATCACCGGATCATTCACCAGGATCGGAAGGTCCCCTGCGTCGAAGTTGTAGATCTTTCCTTCTTTCTTAAACTTGACACCAACGATAGTTTTTAGCACAGGCTGAATGGTCTCCTGAAATTTCAACTTCTGCGGCAATTCACGCGCCTCCCGGACGATTCCGGCAATGCTTTACCGGGCGGACCCGGCATGGCCTTCGCCATCTGGGTTTTCCCCTGCAGTCAACCTGGTTCGGAACGAAGATGTGCGTATCGGAAGGCGCTTATCAAGGTTAGACGGAGAGTCTAAACATCATAACCTCCAAAGTCAACGATTTATTCGCATTATGCTCCAGCTGATGCATGGCCTCTTCAACGGCCTGCACGTTCATCAGAATTTCTGAAGGGGTTCGCCTTTCGGATAAGGCCGCAATCAGATCCAGGCGGTCCCTGTGCATCAGGCCGTCATCCCTTCCGGTTTCTTTGAAGATCAGGAGGTCCCGGAAAAACGCTTTGAGGAAATCCAGCTTATCCCGGATGTCTTTCTTGTCATCGATTAAAAAACGAAGAAAAGACAAATGTTGAAGAGGCTCGTCCTGCTGCATCCTGGAAAGATAATCCAGGCATTCCTCTTTCAACGTGAGAAAGGACTCGCGATTGAGCTCCAGGGCCTTGCCGATGCTACCGCTGGAAGCGGCTGACAGCAGGCGGGCTTGAGATCCCTCCAGACAAGATCGCTCGGTGAGAAGGGTCAACACGATCTCCTGCGGAAGGGGATTGAACCGGATCTGCTGGCACCGTGAAAGAATGGTGAGCGGCAGGGAGTAGGGCCTGGCCGTGACCAGAATCAGGATATTGGATGCCGAGGGCTCCTCCAGGGTTTTCAGAAGGGAGTTTGCCGCTGCGTTATTCAAACGGTCGGCATCCAGGAGAATGGCAATGCGCTTGCGGCCCTCCATGGGTTTGAATTTCATCCTTTCCTGAAGGCCTTTGACGGCATCGATCCGGATGAAGGCTCCGTCCGCCTCCACGGTTTCAACGTCCGGATGATTTCTGTGATCGGTCTTGAGGCAGGAAAGGCAGGAATCACAGGAATCGAAGGCTGATTGCCGGCAATTCAACGCCTTGGCGAAAGACAAGGCGAGGGTGCGTTTGCCGATGCCGTCCATGCCATGGAAAAGATAGGCGTGGGCAAGACGGTCATGACGCAGGGCATTCTGAAGGATGCTGACGGGTTTCGGGTGTCCCAGGATATCCTTGAATGACATGAAAATAGTCCTGTGCTTTCGTGCGAAGAGGTTTGGGTCCCTGCTTGACGGCGAGCTCTGCTGAAGCTTCCAATGGCGAAAGGAACCGGCCGAGACGTTCGGGGGATTTCAGTGCCCGGCAGAGCGCCGGAGCGGTGCTCTGCCGCCGTTTGCGCTCAAGAAGGCATCGAGATGACGGTACACCTCCCGGGATATGGAAGCAACATCCCCTCCCGCGTCAATAACGCGGAACCTGTCCGGCTCCTGTCTTGCGAGGGAAAGATAGCCTTCGCGGATTCTTTCGTGAAAAATCAGCCCCTCCTGTTCGAAGCGGTCCTCCCGTGCATTTTCCGGAATGCCGGACATCCGCTGCAGAGCCCGGCGAATACCCGTTTCCGCAGGAAGATCGAAGAGAAAGGTCATGTGTGGCTTCAGGGAGGAGGTGGCGAACTCATCCAGCTTGCGTATCCATGTTGCGTCAATGCCCCGTACGAAGCCCTGGTAAACCATTGTGGCGTCTGAAAACCGGTCGCAGAGAATCCAATCCCCACGGATCAAGGCGGGGCGGATGACTTCGTGGATATGCTGAGCACGGGCCGCCAGAAAAAGCAGTGTTTCCGCCTCGTCACAGATGTCAAAGGAGCAGCGCTTCAAAAGGAGCTTCCGGATCCTTTTCCCGAGGGGGGAGCCTCCCGGTTCTTCCGTCGTCAACACGGGGAGGCGCCGCTTTTTCAAGAATTTTGCGGCCAATTTGATCTGGGTCGTTTTTCCGCACCCTTCAATTCCTTCGAAAGAAATAAAATAAGACATGTCTGTTGATAAAAATCAAAAGGGGGGTCCTTCCGCACAAAAAAGCGAGAAGTGCTCCCCCCTTCTTGAAGAAGAATCTGATGATTTATTTGGCTTCGCCGGGAACAATCGCTTCAGCCGGGCACTGTTCTGCACATGTTCCACAGTCGGTGCACAGATTTGCATCGATTACGTACTTGTCTTCACCCTCACTGATCGCCCCAACGGGACACTCATCCTGGCAGGAACCACAAGCCAAACAATCGTCGGTAATTACATACGCCATAACTTTTATCTCCTTTTAAAATGTTGTTTGTTTTATGTCATGATCCATCGACCTGGCAGGCCAATGGGCCATATCATGAACTCACTCAAACCGAAACCACTTCCTTGACCCCGGAGACCCTTTCCCTGAGCATTTTTTCTATCCCCATCTTCAAGGTCATCTGAGACATGGGACACCCCTTGCATGCACCGACCAGGCGAACCTTCACCACCCCATCCTCGCTGACGTCGACCAGTTCAACGTCTCCACCGTCAGCTTTCAGGTTGGGCCGAATCTGATTAAGGACTGCTTCAACTTTGTCTTTCATGTTTGTACCCTCCAATTTTTCCGTTTGTTCCCTTCCAGGAATAGATGGCTCATGGCGGTCTCCTTCGGGAAAGAATGCGTCCCGATTTCAATGGGGCATTTCCGCGATCATCTCCCTTACGAGGCCTCTGGCCACATCCGGCAGCTGCGGTTTGATGAGCAGGTATTTTTCAGTCCTTGAATGACTGGCCTTCCAAAGAACCCTGCCTTCGGCAGCAGAAATGAGTTTGACAGAAAGACCAATTCTTCCCACCTTGTCTGTTACTTCCGTCGTATAGTTCCAGTAGTCAAGCGAAACAACCAGAAAGGCGTCAACTCGGCTTATTTCCCCGATTCTCCTGCTCAGATCGGGGTCGGAAAAATTGACGGCTTTGAGCTTTGCGGTGTAATCGGCCGTGACTTTCCGCAGCTCTTCATTTTCCTGGAGCTGGCGCTGGATATCATTTCCGGAGACGATATCGGTAAACCACTTTTTTTCACTCAATACAACGGCAATGATCTGATCGACAGTCCCCCTGGCCTCTTCATAGGGTCCCACATCGACCGGCAGAATCCCTATCCGCTCCGGATGAAAATTCCCGGCTTCCGGGTCCACCTCGGAATAGCGCAATCCACCGCAGCCGGCAAGAGCCAGGATCAGTGATATGGCAAGAATGACATGCCGGAATCTTCTGTGCAAAAGAACCTCTCGCTTCGACAAGGACTTCGGAATTTCCTTGTTCATGACCGTGCGGCAACCCAAAGAATAGAGCACAACCCTGCAATAACATAGCTGGTTTCCAGAAGCCCCTCGAGGACTATTCCTGAAAGCGACGCCCTTCTATCACAAAGTCGGAAACAAATCCATATATAAAATAAATTAATCAGCAGGACCAGGGAGAGCGAGGAGGTCCAGCCGACCAGGGCGCTGGAAACCAGCATGACCGCTAACAGCACGCAGAAAGCCGCCAGGAGGGTCTGCGTTTTCTGCTTGCCGACCACAACGGGGATCGTTTCCCTGCCGATGAGCCGGTCGCTCTGGATATCAAGGATATCGGAAAGGGACGAGCGGATAAAAACCACACCAAAGGTAAAAAGAAAGGCGATGAGGAGTTCGGGGGAGAAGAAGGGCTTCCGTTCCACAAGAGGCATGATGGCGACGACGGTTGCCCAGGCCAGGGCCATGGAGATATTTTTTGAGCCGGGAAGATCCTTCAGGCTTCGATAGCGCCATTTTTTGGGCAGCAGGGGAGAATTGTAGAGGATCCCCAGAGTCGACATGAAAAAGAGAAGCAGAAAGACATGGATTCCCTGGCTCATGGCGATTCCCAGTCCGGCAAGCATGGATAAGATTGCCCCGGAGAGATAAAAATACTCGTGCTTCAAGTAGGACTCCTCCCGAAAGGAGCCGATGGTGCAATTTTTCCGGTTTACAAACCGGTTGAAGGTGTGCATGGAATGGACATAAAGGGCGGTGATTAAAAGAAACAGGATGTTGACCGGGACGCGCTCGATGAGCATGGCTGTCAGTGAGAGGCAGGCCGCCCCGAGGGCGGAGTACAGATCGGTACGGACCGCCAGGGTCCAGAGCTTGAAGAACAGCTGACCCTTTCGCTTTTTTTCCGACTGCTGTTCCGTGATCCGGTCTACGACTCGGGAAAGTATCCAGTTAGGTGTGGATGCCCCGGCCGAAAGACCGATGCGATCGAAGCCGGCGAGGAGGCCCCCGCCCAGTTCGTCCGCCGTTTCGATATGAAAAGTCGGCGTGCCCTGAAGGGCCGCCAGGGCGGCCAGGCGTCTCGTGTTGGCGCTGTTTCTGCCGCCGACAATCACCATGGCCTCCGTCTGGGAGGCCAGTTCCCGGACTTCAGACTGGCGACGTTCCGTTGAGTCGCAGATCGTATTGAAAACGATGGTTTCCGGAAACTTCTCGCGGACCCGCTGGACGATGGCCTTGAATTCATCAACGCTCTGGGTGGTCTGGGCCACGACGCACACCTTTTCCAGATCGGGAAGCCGGTCGACATCGGAACAGCTGCTGATGACCCTGCCATGGCCGCCGGAGTGGCCGAGGAGGCCGTTGACCTCGGGATGATCGCCGTCGCCGACGATCAGAATGGCGTATTGATGAGCCGCATGCTTGCGGATGATGGCCTGAACGTGGGCAACCTTGGGGCAGGTTGCGTCAATGATCCGAAGACCCTTTTCACGGAGTTTCCGCCGTTCAGCCGGGGAAATTCCATGGGCCCGGATGACGATGGCTGCGTTGAGTTCCGAAGAGGGGATCGCATCAAGATCGTCAACAGGGACAATCCCCCTGGCGCGCAGGAAGTCCACCGTTTGAGGATTGTGAATCAGCGGGCCATAGGTGTAGATGGTTTTGTGGCCTTTGTGACGGGCGATCTCAAGCACCATTTCAACGGCTCGCCGAACGCCCATGCAAAACCCGGCCGTGTGTGCGATTCGAACGCTCATTTCTCTTTATTCCACTGGTAAGCGGGCATAAATGAAGAACTCTCTGTTTCCCCTGGCTCCCGGAAGGGGTGAGGCCGCCGTCCCAATGACCTCAAATCCGGAACTCTGCATAAAGAGGGTCACCTCATCCTGGACGCGCTGATGAAGATCCGGCTCCCGGACAATGCCTCCCTTTCCAACCTGTCCCTTTCCCACTTCAAACTGAGGTTTGATCAGAGCGAGAAGATGCCCGCCCCTTTTTAAGAATTTCATCGAGGCAGGAATGACCAGCTTCAGGGAGATGAACGAGGCGTCGATGGTGAGCAGATCGACAGGGGCATCCATGCCGGAGCCGTCATAAAACCGGATGTTGGTTCTTTCGATGCTGGTCACCCGTGGATCATTCCTCAATTTCCAGGCCAGCTGTCCGTAACCGACGTCAAGTGCATAAACGTGGCGGGCTCCTCTC
This sequence comes from Syntrophus sp. (in: bacteria), assembly GCA_034006265.1. Classification (GTDB taxonomy): domain Bacteria; phylum Desulfobacterota; class Syntrophia; order Syntrophales; family Syntrophaceae; genus Syntrophus. The sequence continues at coordinate 39,724 of JAVETB010000010.1, forward strand.
TGCAGAAGGCAATCGGTGAAGCCCCCCGTGGACGCCCCGACATCCAGGGCAACCAGGTCATGGACATCCATGGAAAAGGCTTCAAGCGCCCCTTGAAGCTTCTGCCCCCCGCGGCTGACGTATGGGGATTCCTTGCCCCTGATCCGGACAAGGGCCCGGGAGGAAACAAGCATTCCGGCCTTAAGAGCGGATTGGTCATCCACCAGTACGGCGCCGGCAAGGATCAGGGCCCTGGCACGTTCCCGGCTTACCGAAAAACCCTGTTTGACCAGGAGCTGATCCAGACGGATTTTTTCATCTTTCGTTTTCATGGCGGCGGGTTGAGGAGTTCTGTCGACGATTCCTTCTCAGGCGGGAGAATCAGGCACCCGCTCTGGTTTTTGATCCATCATGGCCAAGACGGCGGCCACAATGCCCTGTTCATCGATTCCATAAAGGTCCCGCAGCTCCGCCTGAGTGGCATGCTGTGCAAACTCGTCCCGGACTCCCAGCCTTTTGATGCGGAGATTGCGGACGCCGTTTTCTTCGAAGCATTCCAGGACGGCACTGCCGAACCCCCCCATGACGGCATTTTCCTCGACGGTCAGGATGTGCTTGAATGAGCGTGAAAGATCCAAAAGGAGTTGACGGTCCAAAGGCTTGACAAACCGGGCATTGACGACCGCGACGGAGATCCCCGCCTTTGCGAGTTTCTCCGAGGCGGCAAGGGCGGGGTAAACCGTCGAGCCGATGGCCAGGACGGCAACGTCCGTCCCGTCGGAAAGCAACTCCCCTCTGCCGATTTCCAGGAGGGTGGGTTCCTCATCCAGGGAAACTCCGATCCCGCTTCCCCGGGGATACCGGATCGCGACGGGGCGGCCATAGCCCATTGCCGAAAAGAGCATGCTCTGCAGTTCATTCTCGTCCTTCGGCGCCATGACGATCATGTTCGGAATCGGCCGGAGAAAGGACAGATCAAAGAGTCCGTGGTGGGTTGGGCCGTCTTCCCCGACAAATCCGGAGCGGTCCAGGGCAAAGACCACCGGAAGATTCTGCAGGCAGACGTCGTGAAGAATCTGGTCATAGGCCCGTTGCAGAAAGCTCGAATAGATGGCGACAACAGGAATCATCCCTTCGGTGGCCAAGCCGGCGGCGAAGGTTACGCTATGCTGTTCGGCAATGCCCACATCGAAAAATCGCTCCGGAAATTGTCCTGCGAATTCATTCAGTCCGGTGCCTTCGCACATGGCGGCCGTGATGGCGACAATTCGGGGATTGTCCCGGGCCAGCCGGACAAGCGTCCGGCCGAACACCTGCGTATAGGAGGCAAACGCCTGAGCACCTCCGGCAGAGCTAAGCCCTCCCGTTTCGGGATAAAAGGGCCCGATGCCATGAAAACGCAGGGGCTCCGCTTCTGCAAACTCGTAGCCTTTGCCCTTCCGGGTGATGACATGGACCAGAACAGGACCTTCCATATTGCGGACATTTTCGAGGTTCCGGATCAAATGATCGAGGCGGTGACCGTCCAGAGGGCCCACATAGGTAAATCCGAGGTCTTCAAAAAGTGCCCCGGGCACGATGAGGGCTTTCAGGGACTCCTCCGCTCTCTTGGAAAATTCCAGGACCTGCTCGCCGATGGAGGGAATCGTTTTCAGAAAATTCTTGATGTCCTTCCGGATTTTCTTGACGGTCTGGCCGGTCATTACGGAGTTCAGGTAGCAGGATAGGGCCCCCACATTCGGCGAGATGGACATCTCGTTGTCGTTGAGGATGATGATCAGGTCCTTCTTGCGGTCTCCGGACCAGTTCAGGCCTTCAAAAGCCAGCCCGGCCGTCATGGATCCGTCGCCGATGATGGCCACGACCTTAAATGTTTCTTTTTTCAGATCCCGGGCCTCGAGGATGCCGGAAGCGGCGGAAATGGATGTGCTGCTGTGGCCGACGTTGAAAACATCATAGGGGCTCTCCTCCCGTTTCGGGAAGCCGCTGATGCCGCCCTTCTGACGGAGGGTGAAAAATCGGTCCGCCCGTCCGGTGATCAATTTGTGGGCATAGGCCTGATGACCAACATCCCAGATGATCTTATCCCGCGGGGTATCAAAAACCTTGTGCACGGCCAGCGTCAGTTCGACGGCCCCGAGGGATGACGCCAGGTGACCGCCCGTCCGGGAAACCGTTCCAATGATGGTGGCTCGAAGATCGTCAGCCAAGGCCGCAAGGGCATCGTTGTTCATGTTCCGGATGTCCCTGGGATATAAAATCCCGTTGAGAAGGCGTCCGGAGCTTCGCTTTGAGAGGTCCATAAGGTTGAATATAGCAAAAAATGATCTGTTAAAAAAAAGTGAAGGCAATCGGTCCTAAAACCGCCGTTCCAGGAAATACCGTGCCAGCAGCCGCAGAGGCATCGCGCGGCGGTCAAACAACTCCAGGTCGCCCAAGGCGTTCTCAACGAGGGAAAGAGCCTTCTGGCGGGAGTTTTCCAGCCCCAGGAGGTTGGGAAAGGTCATCTTCCCGCGCGCCGCGTCGCTTCCCGTATTTTTCCCCAGCAGATGGCGGTCTCCTTTAACATTGAGAATATCATCGGCAATCTGGAAAACCAGCCCGATTTTGTGACCGTAATCGGTGAGGGCTGCAAGGTGCAATTCGGAAGCGCAGGAGAGGATTGCGCCGGCCCTCAATGAGACGACAATCATTGCGCCGGTCTTCCTGGAGTGAATCTGATTCAGCACATCCAGATTTCCCGGTTTGCCCTCCGCCTTCACATCGCCGACCTGTCCACCCACCATCCCGAAAGCCCCCGCGGCCTTGGCGATTTCGGAAATGACCTTCAGGAGTGTTTCCGGTGCGATTCCGGCCTGCAGGTCCCCGCGGGCCATGAGAGCAAATGCCTCCGTGAGCAGAGCGTCACCGGCAAGAATAGCCAGGGCCTCACCGAATACCTTATGGCTGGTGGGGTTCCCCCTGCGGTAATCGTCATTGTCCATTGCCGGAAGGTCGTCGTGGATGAGGGAATAGGTATGGATGTATTCCAGGGCGCAGGCCACCGGAAGGATGTTCTCGGGAACATCGGATCGGCCAACCGCCTCCGCCGCCGCAAGGCAGAGAATGGGGCGTATCCGTTTTCCTCCGGCAAAGAGGCTGTAGCGCATCGCCTTGAAAAGGTCCGCCGTCAGGCTGTCATCGCCGGGCAGGAAGCGGTCGATGGCCTCGTCGATCCGTTGCTTTCGATCCTTAAGGTAGGCGTTCAAATCCAAAAGGGGTTCAGGATTCATCCTTTCCTCCACTTTCCGGAAAAGGCTGGACCGTCAGCTGCTGGTTTTCCCGGACAAGCAGCTCCACCCTCCGTTCCGCCTCGTCCAGACGGTTTGCGCACACCCGGGAAAGGCGCACCCCCTCTTCAAAGGCTTTCAGGGATTCTTCCAGGGTCATTTCACCCGTTTCCATTTTACGTAAGAGGGCTTCCAGTTTGGCCATGGCCTCTTCAAATTTTTCCTTTGCCATAACATCGTCTCCTGTCCATTATTCCGGGAAGATCCGGTCAACCACTGCCCGGAAGCGGCCCCGAAAAACCTGCACCTCGAGGGAATCCCCGGGCGAAAGTACTTCGGCATTCCTGACGATCCGACCGTGGGGAAGGGTGCGGACGATGCCGTAGCCTCGGGACAACACAGCCAAGGGACTGAGGGATTCAAGCCGGGTCGCCTGAAGGGCCCATGCCTTCCTGGACTGCTCGCAAAAGCGGCGGATGGCAGCATTGAGACGGTTTCCCAAAATGTCCATTTCCAGGCGGCTGCTGCGAATCCTGCCGAGGGGGCCTGCCTGCCGGAGGTGCAGAGAAAGAAGAAGAAGTTTCTGTTTCTCCCTTGAAATCCTTTCCTTCGAAAGGGACCGGAGGCGTTCCTCCCGATCATCCAGGGAAAGGCGGAATCCGGCAATGAGCCGCTTCGGATCCTTCAGTCTTGCCTGCTGGAGGTACAGCCGTTCCCGATCCCGCGACAGCTTCCGGCGGCAGGCCTTGGCAAGACGCATCTGCAGGCCGGAGAGCCTCAGCGACAGTTCTGCCCTATCGGGAACGGCAAGCTCCGCCGCAGCCGACGGAGTCGGCGCACGCAGATCCGCCGCGAAATCAGCGATCGTATAATCCGTTTCATGGCCGACCGCGGAGATGACCGGGATTGTGGAAGCGGCAATGGCCCGGGCGACCCTCTCGTCGTTGAAAGGGGCAAGATCTTCCAGGGATCCGCCGCCGCGGGCCAGGATCAGGACGTCGATGCCGCCGAAGGCGATCATATCCTGAAACGCCTGGACAATGTCTCCTGCTGCCGCGGTTCCCTGGACCCGGACCGGGGATACCAAAAGGGAGACGGAGGAAAAGCGTCTTTTCGAAATGCTGAGGATGTCGCGGATAACGGCCCCGGTGGGAGAGGTGATGACGCCGATCCTCCGAGGCAGATAGGGGATCGGTTTCTTCCTCAGGGGGTCAAAAAGGCCTTCGGCCTGAAGACGGAGCTTCAACTGTTCATAAGCTTTCTGGAGAGCGCCCGTTCCGCGCGGCTCCACCGAATCAAGGATCAGCTGGTATTCCCCGCGGGGTGCATAGACGGTCAGCCTGCCCCGGCAGAGGATATGCATGCCTTCATCAAGCTCGAAAAGGGGAAGGCGGTTGCTGCGAAAGGCCTTTAATCCGGAGGGTGATTTGAAAATTACGGCCCGGATCTGGCTTTTCTCATCCTTGAGGGTGAAATAGAGGTGCCCTGACGAGGGGCGGCGGAGATTGGATACTTCCCCTTCAACCCAGATCAGATTGAAACGAATTTCCAGGAGATCCCCGATCTGTTTATTCAATTCTGAAACGGTCAGTATCCCCGTCATCATTTCCTTCATTTTAGAGCAACTATCAGATATCGCCCATTGTGGCAAGGGTGATTTTGTCCAGCGTTCTTCCGAAGTTGACATTTGAACAGGCTTGATTTAAGAGTAGGATCGGTTGTCGGAACGCTTTTCCGCTGGGTAGAGATTCTGGAAGAGCCTTCGGTGGAAATTTGCTATACGAAATCATAACGGCAGGCATGGGAGCCGATGCTCGGTTCAACGTTCTGCGTCTCAGGAGTATACATGGAAAAGAAGGATTATCTGAAAAAACCCGTGGTGCATATCGATTTTACGAAAATCAACTCGGTGGAGATCATCCGGGCCATGAGGGGCATGTCCTTTACAGCCCGCGATCTTGCCGTGGCGTCTGAAATTTATGACGCGATGCTGGCCGATGAGGATTGCGCCGTGATTCTCACGATTGCGGGAAGCACGAGTGCTGCGGGATGCATGCAGCTGTATGCGGATTTGGTCCGGTATAACATGGTGGACGTCATCGTGGCGACGGGGGCGACGATTGTCGACATGGATTTCTTCGAAGCCCTTGGCTTCCGGCATTACCAGGGAACTCCCCATGTGGACGACCAGGATCTGCGCAGGCTTTATATCGACCGGATCTACGACACCTTCATCGATGAGGAGGAACTGCAGGTCTGCGACCGCACCATCAAGGAGATTGCCGACGCGCTTCCCCCCAGGCCCTATTCCTCCCGGGAATTCATCCGGGAAATGGGACGCTATCTGTCGTCCCATGCCGTCAAAAAGAATTCGCTCGTTCAGACGGCCTTTGAACACGATGTGCCCATTTTCTGTCCGGCCTTTTCGGACAGCAGTGCCGGTTTTGGTCTGGTCCTCCATCAGTGGAACACACCAGAATCCCATGTAAGTATCGATTCTGTCAAGGATTTCCTGGAACTGACCATGATCAAGATGGCGGTGGAAAACTCAGGACTGCTGATGATCGGTGGTGGGGTTCCCAAGAATTTTGCCCAGGATACCGTGATCTGCGCTGAAGTGCTCGGAAAGGAAGTGCCCATGCACCGCTACGCCATTCAAATTACCGTAGCGGACGCCCGCGACGGCGCCTGTTCCAGTTCCACGCTCCGCGAAGCGACCTCCTGGGGAAAGGTGGACGTATCTTACGAGCAGATGGTTTATGCAGAAGCCACGTCTGTCCTCCCCCTCATGGCCAGCTATGCCTATCAACAGGGGCACTGGAAGGAAAGGCAGCGGCGGAAGCTCTCGCAGACCTTCGGCTAGATCGAGAAAAGCGCCGATTACCAGCCCTTTTTTTTCAAAATATTGCAGCGGATACCGAACATGAAGCATCTGGTGAAGAGCATGGCCCGTGCTGTTGCGAGCCGGTATCTGCTGCAAACTCGCCAGAATAAGACGCCATCCCACGCCGACTGAGATCGTAGAGCACCGGCTTGAAGGAGATGAGCCGACGATGTTATGCGGGCATGCTCGCTGCCGATTTTTGAGGTTCTGGAACGCCCGTATCCCGTATTATGCAGAATTTCTGAGGCACAGGTCCGAATGTGAAGTCATGAACAAACATCTCAAATTCATTTTGGCGGCTCTACTGCTGGCTCTGTTTCCCGCACCGGCCGGAGCGGAAATGCAGGTCCGACCGGGAGAACGCCTGGATCTTCAACGGTGTGTGCAAATAGCTCTTCGAAACCATCCTGCCGTTCAGGCGGCCAGGGATACGATTCGAATCGGCGAAAGCAGGGTAGGGCAGGCTAAGGCGAGCTATTATCCCGAGATCAACTGGCAGACGGATTACACCCGTTTCAATCGCTCCAGGGCGGGAAGAAACACCTTTGAAGACTATAACAGCAGCGTGGTCCTGAGTCAGACACTCCTGGATTTCGGAAGACGAAGGTCCTCTGTGAACATTGAAAAGCTCTCCACCGATGCCTTTCGCCAGGATCTTGATGACACGGAGGCGGAGATCGTGTTCGGCGTAAAGTCTGCCTATTTCACCACGCTGCTGGCCGAAAAAAACCAACAGGTCGCCGTGGAGACCGTCGGTCGGTTTCAGCATCATCTCACCCAGGCCAAAGGTTTTTTTGAGGTGGGCATAAAACCGAAGTTCGATGTGACCAAGGCCGAAGTTGACCTAAGCAATGCCGTTCTCAATCGGATAAGGGCTGAAAATGATTTGAGGATCGCCCGTGTCGTCCTGAACAATGCCATGGGGCTACCAGGCGCTTCCGGCTATGTTCTGGAAGACAGTCTGCTGTTTAAGGACAATCCGACCGATCTTCCCGATGCGCTGGAACGGGCGTTCCGTAACCGACCTGACCTGCAATCGATCCGAAAGAAATTGTCGGCGGCGGAAGAATCTGTTGAACTGGCGCGCAAGGGGTATTATCCCCATGTGACCGGATCGGCCGGCTACGGCTTCAGCGGCGAGGATTTTCCCCTCCAGGAAGGCTGGAATGTCGGGGCCTTTTTAAATGTTCCCTTGTTCAGCGGTTTCGAGACGCGCTATGCCGTTGAGGGGGCACGGGCAACCCTGGAGGTGCTCCGGACGAATGAGTCGTCGCTTCGGCAATCGATACGCCTTGAAGTGGAACAGGCCCTTTCAAATCTACGGGAGGCCCGGGAGCGGAGGGAGGCCACTCTCGTTGCCGTTCGTCAGGCCGAAGAAAACGCGGAGCTGGCCGAGGGACGCTATGAAGCCGGAGTGGGAAATCCGATCGAAGTGACCGACGCCCTGGTGTCCCTGAGCAATGCCAGAACAGCCTATGCGTCCGCGCTGGCCGATTTCCGGATTGCTCAGGCGGGCTTGGAAAGGGCGGTGGGTGAAACTTTCTGATCGAGCCATGAACGGCCAATGCGGAATCGAAAGGATTCAACTCCCGGTTAGAGAGATCTGAAAAAAAAGGATTGCAGGAAGGGGAATCGTGAACAAGAAACTGGTCGCCGGGATCGTTATGCTGATCCTGCTCTTCGGAGCCGGAGGTTATTATCTCCGTGATAGCAGGCAGAAGGAACCAACGTACAGGACGGAAACCGTCTCAAGGGGCAATGTCCGGGCGACGGTCACGGCGACCGGAACGGTCAATGCCGTCACGACCGTCCAGGTTGGCACCCAGGTTTCCGGGACGATCAAGGGCATCTATGTCGATTTCAACTCCCCTGTGAAAAAAGGGGAGCTCCTTGCCAAGATAGACCCGGCCATATTCGAGGCGCAGGTTCAGCAGGCAAGGGCAAACCTGCTCCAGGCGAAGGCGAACGAGGCAAAGGCCGAGGCGTCGATGAGCGATGCGATACGGTCACGGGACCGATACCGGCTGCTCTTTCAGCGCAACCTGGTCGCCAAAAGTGACTTGGATGCAGCGGAAACGAGCGCCCAGGTATTTCTGTCCCAGCTTTCCGCCGCCAGCGCCCAGGTAGCGCAGACCCGGGCCGCTCTGAGCCTTGCAGAAACCAACCTGAGATATACACGAATTCTTTCGCCCGTCGACGGTACGGTGATTTCCCGGAATGTCGATGTCGGACAGACGGTGGCCGCCAGCTTTCAGACCCCTACACTCTTTACCATCGCCCAGGATCTGAAGCGCATGCAGATCGACACCAACGTAGATGAGGCCGATATCGGCAAGGTGAAGGTCCGGATGCCCGTGGAATTCACCGTGGACGCTTATCCCGATTCCATCTTCCAGGGAAGGGTTGCCGAGGTGCGCATTGCGCCGATCAATGTTCAGAATGTCGTAACCTACGATGTGGTCGTCCGGGTTGATAATCCGGACATGAGGCTGAAGCCCGGCATGACGGCAAATGTATCACTCATTCTTTCGGACAAGGCGGGGGTGCTCCGGGTCCCTAATGGAGCCCTGCGTTTCCGTCCGGCGGAAGACGGCAGGGACGTCAAACCCGTCGCCTCGCATGGAAGGGAACAGACCGTATGGGCACTGAGGGACCACAGACCTCAGCGCGTTGCCGTCATCCCTGGGATAAGCGATGGAACGTTTACGGAAATCCATGCCGGGACCCTTCGTGAAGGAGAGCAGGTGATCCTGGAAACCCTGAAGAATAAAAAGAAGGACAACGGCTCCTCCTCTTCCCGCCGGGTTCCAAGGATGTTGTAACTCATGAGATTCCTGGAAACAAAGGAGCTCTTCAAGATCTACGAGGTGGGGGGGCAGGAGGTCCATGCCCTTGACGGGGTGTCCGTAGCCGTTGACCGGGGGGAGTTTGTAGCCATCATGGGGCCCTCAGGCTCGGGAAAGTCCACCTTCATGAACATCATCGGCTGCCTGGACGAACCGACGAGGGGAGACTATTTCCTCGATGGGATCGAAGTCGCTGGTTTGGATCGGGATGAACTGGCTGAGATCCGGAACCGGAAGATCGGGTTTGTCTTTCAGGGGTTCAATCTCCTTCCGCGCACATCCGCCCTGGAAAATGTGGAACTGCCGATGCTGTACAATAATCTGTCCGCTGCGGAAAGAAAAAAGCGCGCCATGGATGCCCTTCGGATGCTGGGGCTCAAGGGGAGGGAACAGCATGCCCCCAGTCAGCTCTCCGGCGGGCAGCAGCAGCGGGTGGCCATTGCCAGAGCACTGGCCAATGAGGCTCCCCTTCTCCTGGCCGATGAGCCGACGGGAAATCTGGACACGAAAACCGGCGTTGAGATCATGGAGCTTCTGAAAGGCCTGAATTCGGAATCGGGGATCACCATCGTGCTGGTGACCCATGAACAGGAAATCGCAGCCTTCAGCCGGAGGATCATCCGCTTCCGGGACGGACGCGTTCAAAGCGATGAAACCAAGGGTTCGTCATGATTTCTCTCGTCTCGACCCTTAAAATTTCTTTTCGGGCCCTTCGGGTGAATAAGATGCGTTCCACCCTCACCATGCTGGGGATCATCATCGGTGTGGGGGCCGTCATCGCCATGCTGGCTGTAGGTGCCGGTGCGAGCCGTCGGATCTCCGGGCAGATTGCAAGCATGGGAAGCAACCTGCTCCTCGTTCTGCCGGGGAGCACGACGGCGGGTGGATTGAGGCTGGGGGCCGGAACGCGGGCCACTCTGACTATCGTGGATGCAGAGGCGATCGTCAAAGAGTGTCCAGCGGTGACGGAAGTTGCTCCAGTCCTGAACGGCGCGGCCCAAGTGGTTTACGGTGATTCAAACTGGGCTACAGCCATTTTCGGCACGATGCCGGAAATAATGACCATTCGGGACTGGAGCCTGGCATCCGGCCGCTTCTTCAATGATCAGGATATCCGGAACGCCACAAAAGTGGCCGTTCTCGGGCAGACAGTCGTGGACAGCCTCTTTGGAAACATGGACCCTGTCGGCTCCATTATCCGGATCAAGAAGGTGCCCTTCACGGTCATCGGCGTTCTGGACAGAAAAGGCCAGTCGGCCATGGGGCAGGACCAGGACGACATCATCTATATTCCTGTATCGACGGCCCAGAAGAAAATATTCGGGGTAACCATCCCCGGCATGGTGCGCTCTATCCTGGTCAAGGCCGGAAGCTCAGAAGACCTTACGGCGGCGGAACGGCAGATTACGGAGCTCCTCCGGCAGCGGCATCGCATCGGAGAACACCAGGAAAATGATTTTACGGTACGGAATCTCACCCAGATCATGCAGGCGGCAGAAGAGTCCTCGAGGGTGATGGCCCTTCTGCTAGGCGCCGTCGCTTCCGTATCGCTTCTGGTCGGCGGCATCGGAATTATGAACATCATGCTGGTTTCGGTGACGGAACGGACACGAGAAATCGGGATCAGGATGGCCGTCGGCGCGAAAACCTGGGATATCCGCTTTCAATTTATCATCGAAGCCCTGACCCTTTCATTGACCGGTGGGATCCTGGGGATTCTCCTGGGGATCGCCGTTTCTGAAGCCCTGTCGGCACTGGCCCAATGGCCTACCATCATATCTTCGCCGTCCATTCTCCTGGCCTTTGGATTTTCCGGCCTCGTGGGGATCTTTTTCGGATTCTATCCCGCATACAAAGCTTCCCAGCTCAATCCCATTGAAGCCCTCCGCTATGAATAAGCCTCGCAGCAGTCACCCGGGACCATGCGATCATTTTGAGGCAGCGGGATAGTGGCAGCCTCGCGGCATCCACGGCCTTCGTTTCTGACAGAAGTGCGATGCACTTGACAGAGGCCTGCCTTTGAGTCCTACCCCAAGGGCAAGTCATCTAAATTCGTAATACATTGTATTTATTAAATAAAGAGCGAAAAGCACTTTATTCTGTAAGTGCATGATATTTATAATAAATTGCCGAACTTTGACGTGACCTTGAGCCCTACCCTCAAAAAAGATTTATTTTGTGTTTCTGTATGATATAATATTTTAACCTGAGAACAGGATGTTTTTGACAGGGGGGAGAATCATTTTTAACGCTTGAATTCATGAAAGCTGTTTACACCGGCGATGAGCGTTGTATAAAATGCCTCTTCGCCTTTACGGGGCATATTGGCTGTACACTCGGTGCGCGACTGCCGAAAGCTCACATTTCCGAATGATCGAGAAAAGGAGGCGGTTGATGAAAGCCTATAGTTTGACGGAATTTCTCACAACTTCGGCCTTGTTGAACTACCAGTTGTGTTCGAAGCAGCTGAACTGGGACAGTATCACGATGGTGATCCTTGAGGGAAGAACGATCTCCACGGAAGATCAGAACATCTTGTCCCAGGTATTCGATTATCTCAGTAATGTCTATGGAAAAATGGAACGGAACCTGGGGCCTCTTTCCATTTTACATCCGATCCGGGCCACGGCCTTGTTGTGCCGTGCTTCAGAGAAGATCGACCTGCTGGACATGATGACCTGCCTTCTTCATGATACGTTCGAAGATTTCAAGCCGGCACAGTTCAAGGATTCGGATTGGATCAATCTGGATACGGCGTTTCAATCCTTCCTGCTGGCCCTGCCGGAACTCGACCAGAGACGGTTAAGGGAACAGCTGCAATGGCTGACCAAGGAACCTTCAGAGAACTATTATCATTATATCGGCCATCTGCTTGATCAAGCCGGCGGCAGGTCCCCGGTCGTCAGGGTCAAGCTTGCAGACCGGCTGGACAACACCTTGGATATGCGCATTGATCTTCAGGATCCCATGCAGGGCGTGGACTTCTTCGAAATCGCCTTTCAGACGGTCTTTAGCAATACCTATAAGGGGTATCGGCCCGGCAAGCCCCATCAACCCACTGTGATTCTCAACGGCGCGCAGCGTCTTTACCAGCTCTTCAAAAATATTCTCCTGCTTTCGCTCATCCGGCAGAAAAAGGCGGCAAAGAACGACGAGATCGCCCGGGCGCTCTTCGAAGCCCTCGCGCAGGCGAGCATGATGGAGGCTCAGCGCATTGCCCTGCATGTCTTCGGATATCATGATCCGGACACGGCAAAATTCCGGGATATCCTTATGGATACAATGGCCTACTCACAGTCCGGCGGGTTTGATCAGGTGACTCCACCCAATCCGACATCCCGACTGAACGGATTGCTCATGACCGTCTTCGATCAGCCGGAGCGCGAATCACGCAAGGAACAGCTCAAGGCTCTCTACAACGACAAGGCGTTCATGATTGAAGTTGCCGTCGCTTTTGTCATCATCTTCCTGAACTTCACGAATGATCCCGACTATTACATTCACGGAATCAGCGCGGAAGGGGTCCGACCCGAACGGTAGGACAACGCGTCATCCCATGAACTTCGCACCGAACTGAAAAGCCGGGACGACGGACCGGCTCTGCGTTCGCAGAGTTTACCTTTCAATGAGGGGCTCCGTAATGTGTTCCTTATCACTTCCCGTATGAAGCGGAAGCTGCCCGGTTTGCCGTGGCGATGGCCTGATGGGCCAGATCCACGGACTGCCCCAGGGTATTGAGGACCTGCGATGGATTGTGAAAGCCCATGCTGTTTTCCGCCGAGACGATATCCCAGTACCACTGGGCCCTGCGGAGAAGCTCCTGGGCATTTTCAAGCTCGGCTCCATTGACGCGGGAATCCGCCGCAGCTTGGGCGATCGCTTCGTGGGCCCGGCTCACCGTGGATCCCGCCCTGAGCTGCATGTCCCAAACGTGGCGCTGGGTTGTCTTTACGCGTGCCGTCAGCCAGTCCTTGTCCTGTGTATGGCAAGTCCGGCAGGATTCCTCCACGGTCCGCATGGGGCTCGTCACCCAGTGGCTTGAATATTTCCGTCCGCCCTCTCTCAAAAAGGGCATATGGCAGTCGGCGCAGGCGACGCCCGCCATCCCGTGAATGCCCGTGCTCCAGGTTTCGTAGTCGGGATGCTGTGCCTTGAGCATTTTTGTCCGGGAAACGGGATGGACCCAGTCCTGGGTAAAACCGGCCGGCTTTTCGGCATAATAGGCGTACATCTGTTCCGGCTGGAGTCCCTTGTCCCAGGGAAAGACCACGTGGTACGTTTCCGGTTCGAAATAGTATTCCACATGGCATTGGCCGCAGACGTAGCTGCGCATCTCCGCCCTGGAGGCCTTGAGGACATCAATGCCTTTTTTGGCCAAGGCTTCGATAAAGGCGGGATTCATCACCCGGAGATTCATCGTTTTCGGGTCATGGCAATTGCTGCAGGTGATGGGATGCTTCAGGGTCGGAAGCAGATCCGCCAGGGGCATCCCGGCATACGCCAAGCCTTTATCCTTGAAGATGTCGCCGATCTGTGCCGTCTTGCAGGTCATACAGGCGCCCGTGGTCCTTGGGGTCAAGCGCTCGGTCTCACGGAGATCCTCGAGGGCATAGGGATGGCCGCGGTCTTCCGTGTAGTCCTTGCTGAACCCCATTCCCTTGAAGTTCATGAGGTTCGCCGGTTCCATGACGGCCTTCTGTGTTTTCTCACTGCCGCCGAATCCCGTCGGTGATGGGGCCATTTCACGATTCTTTAAATAACCCTGGTATTGAAGAGGGTAGACCTTTCCCCATTCAGCCGGATCATGGACGCCTTCTGGAATGCTGACCCGCTTGATTCCATCTTCCGGAGCAAAAAGCCAGACCCGCGCAACGACAAATACGCCCAACAGGATGGCAAGGGCAATCCCTGAAAAGACGATCTTTTTAATCATGAAGCAGTCCCCTTTCCGGCAATTTTTGGCCATGAACCAGACGGCGATGACAGGACGTGCAGCTTCCCTGCAGATTTTCAACCATGAAGGAGTTTCCCACCGCGGCTCGGTGACAGCGCAGACAGTTGCCGTCAGCGATGTTCCTGCCTTGCTCGGACAGGGTAATCGCCGCCGGATAATCCCTGAGACTTTCGTGGTAGACGTCCGAAAGGCCGGCCTTGACCTTGTAGGCGAAACGTGTCAGCGCATTGGCCGCGGGCATGTGGCACTCGATGCATGCAAAGGAACTGTGGAGAGAACGCTGCCACTGATTGTGGACATTGCCCATGCTGTGGCAGCTTGCGCAGAATTCCGAAGTTCCCGCGTAATGATACGCTCCGGCCATCAGGCCCGTTAGAAGCAGCCCTGTCAGGATACCGGCAAAGAGGATGGATATCGTTTTTTTATGACTGCACATGGCCCCGCGAAATCCTTCTCTCATTTCATAAGGGGTTCAACTGCTCAAGCGAAACGATACGAGTGATGTGATACTATCTTATAGTCTTATCCAACCATTCGGTCAACGGCAAATATCCTCAGACAAGAGCAAGTCATCTAAATTCGTAATACATTGTATTTATTGAATAAAGAGCGAAAAGCACTTTATTTTGTAAGTGCATGATATTTGTAATAAATTTCCGAACTTTGACGGGATCTTGATCCTCAGATGATTTAAACAAAATCTCTCATTCTTGTGATAAAATGAATAGAAAGGCGTTTGTACCAATGGTGAAAAAAAAAGCATTACCAGGCGTGGCCGTCTGTCTGTAGGAGAGCCCTGTTGAAACGCAGGGCCGGCCTTGGACCTGATGAGGAAGACGTTTCCTGCTTTGAAAACATCAGGCTTCCTTTGCTTTTATCAACCAGGAGTTTGAAGTATTTCAATGCATCAGGACCGGGTCCGTTCTGCTCTTTGCTTTCACAGATCCCTTCCTTGAAAGGGGGGATATGATCCTGGCAGGATATAACCTGCGGAATAACCAATCAACCATTGTTAAGGAGGGACATATGAAATCATGGGCAAAGGTTCTGTGGGCCGTTGGAGCCGGAATACTGTTCACCGTATCCGTCTCGTTTGCAGGAGACCCCCCGTTTTCCGGTTTCCTTGGAAGTCCCGATGTGTACAAGCAATTGAGCCCGGGGCCGGCAGGTGGGGCCAAACTGCGCTGGGTAAAGCCTGGGTTGGATCTTAGCAAATACAACAGTTTCATGGTGGACAGCGTTATCTTTTACCTGGCTGACGAGTCCGAATACAAGGGCATTGATCCTCAGGTGTTGAAAGAACTCGCCGATACCTTCAACAAGGACATCGTGGCCGCCTTCAAGGACAGGTACCCGATTGTGGCGGATCCCGGCCCCGATGTGGCGCGGATCAGAATTGCCATCACGAACATCAAAAGGAGTCAGCCGGGTGTCAGCGCCTTCACTTCAATTATCCCGATCGGATTGGCCGTCAGCACGGTTAAGCGTGGGGCATCGGGAGGGTGGGCAGGAGGCGGTGAAACGTGTGCCGAACTGATGCTTCTTGACTCCGAGAGCAACGAGCCGATCGTGATGGCGGTGGATCAGCAACAGGCGGCTTTCGCCTCCCGTTTTTCCAGTTACGGATCCGCCGAGGATGCCTTCAAGTTCTGGTCCGAGAGAATCGTGAAGGTTCTGGATGAAGCCAAGGGTATCACGAGGTAAGCGGAGAAGCCGGAAACTGGGAACAAATAAACGCGGATTTTCAAGAGGGGAAAAGGCCTTCCCAGTGGCAGCCGGGATGCCTTTCCCCTCTTGTTTTTAATGTCCTGATGAAGACAATGAGATCATATGAATTGCCGTCACGCACAGAAATGAGCCCTTCAGCCCTTCTTTTTATTTCCGCTGCGTCGGCCGTCGGGGTCAGGTTCCCGGCAGCGGCGGCATGCCTTTTATGCCCTCCGGAGCGGGTTTTATCTTGCCAGTTTCGTGAATTTCGAACCGGAAATCGACACGCCCGCCATGAGACCTTTCTGGCCGAAGACGAAACCGACAATCGGATCTCTGATTTTTGTCGTGTCTACGGATCCCTCGGCGCCTATATTGGCCATCGCCACCGTTCCATCAACGCCGGCCTGCCAGCCTGTGCTGGAGCGGAAGTTATCCAGGGCTTCCTTCTCCATGAAGACCAGAATGATGTCCTTCTGCTGGGCTCCGACCTGAAGGCCAAAGGAGCCGCCGGCGAGGCTGTAGTAATCCACACTACTTCCGCCAATTCTCAGGGCGCCTTCGCCATACTGCCCCCCGACGAAAAACCCTCCCTGGATCACATTGGGCACAATGAGGACGCCCTTGGCGGACGCGAGAAACTCGGATGCGCCTTTGACATCCCTGGTAAAACGGTCCAGACTCGCGTTGACGTTAAGGTCAATCTCATTCGTGCTGGAACCGGAATGGATGCGAGCCGGTGCGCAGGACACAAGGCATGCCAGCATCATCAGAATGAGTAAAGCGGGAATCAGCGTACGGTTGTTTTTCATGGCAGCTTCTCCTTTCTGTGAGGTTTTGGTGAAGTGAATGGTTGCGGTAACATTTCCATGTTGACGACAGAGGTCTCTGATCTGGCACAATCGTTACCGGGTGTTGACCACCTCCTTTCCAGAGCCCTTACCGTTTGCGGCCAGGGGAGAAGTGCTTGCAATGTTTCTTGGCTCTGAATCAACCGGATCAAAAGGGCGGTGACGGCGGGAACGATAGATGGAAATGGGAGTAGGGCATGGCAGCGGGGATCAGGATCTGAAGTCTTTTCTGATGGTGATCCTGTGTTGTGTCATCAGAACACTTTTTCCCTTTTTCTGGAAACTAGAATATACGAGGAGGGGTTATGGGTGTCAAGGCGTTTTCTGCCCCGGGACAGAGTCCGTCCTGCCTTGTTATTGAACAGAACCTTGAATTGCGGAGAATAACGTCGTAATAAGAAATTTTACTAAATAAAAAATGGACAACGGGGGAAGAGGTTCTTTAAACACGGGAACCCAAAAACTTCGAAACAAAACAAGCAGGACGGTGTGCTGGCCCCGGTAGAGAAATCCAGCGAATTGGGAGGCGTTGATGGGAAGAAACAAGATCCCGTCAAAGTTCGGAAATTTAATATAAATATCATGCACTTACAAAATAAAGCGCTTTTCGCTCTTTATTCAATAAATACAATGTATTACGAATTTAGATGACTTGCCCTTGTGGGAAGAAACCTCTTGTTTGAAAATTTCGAGAAAGTCCGTTAGATTAAGGAAGAGGTTTCGCGCAGGCTGAAATAGCAGGATATGTTTCCGCGGCGAAATGACGTTAGAATACCGCGCCATGGCTATGGCGGAGGTACAGCGATTTCAAGGAGGTTACCCCTGGATCATGGAGACAACGATGGATCGAAAGGCTTTGTACGACATCAGCTATGGGCTTTATGTCATTACCTCGATTGCGGATGGCAGAATGAACGGGCAGATTGCCAATACGGTTTTCCAGGTCAGCAGTTCGCCGGCTAAAATTGCCGTGAGCATCAACAAGGAAAATCTCACCCATGAATACATCCTGAAAAGCGGTGTTCTGGCGGTTTCGACTCTGGAGCAGGAAACTCCGCTTCCCTTAATCGGGCTCTTCGGCTTTAAATCAGGGCGCGAAATCGACAAGCTGTCCCAGTGCGTCTACGTTCAGGGTACAACGGGATGCCCATGTGTCACCGACCATGCACTGTCGTATATGGAAGGCAATGTGGTTGCTTCCGCCGACGGCGGGACGCATACGGTATTCATCGTAGAGCTTGCAGCGGCGGTCGTCCTGAAAAAGGGTACCCCGCTGACCTATGCCTATTATCAGGAGGTGAAAAAAGGGAAAGCCCCCAAAACCGCCCCGACCTACAAGGAAGAGGCGGCAGAAAACGCCTCGAAAACAACAGAAAAGGAGAGTTCAATGAAAAAGTATGAGTGTGGAATTTGCGGCTATATCTATGACCCGGAAGCGGGTGATCCGGAGAATAACATCCCCGCCGGGACGCCCTTTGACAAGCTTCCCGACGACTGGACCTGTCCGATCTGCGGAGCCGGTAAGGAAGACTTCAGCGAAGCAGCCTGATGGTGCCAGGGCGGCCCACCGGTGCGCAACATGCGGCCGCCTTCCGGGAACCTGATGCGGCTTTGCTCCTCCTCCGAAGAGTCGGGATGTTCAGGGCGATCAAGGGGGCCTGTCGTTCGGATCTTTGAAGAAAAGCGGCAACGGGCCGGAACCGCGGAAGATGACCGGAGCCGTCCGGAGGGGTTACGCCCCGGTTATCTTCCTAAGCCCAACGCCCTCCGAATGTCCTTTGGAATGCTCATCATCAGCTCCATGTCCGGCAATTTTACAGCCACCTGCTCACCGCGGCCCCTGGTGCAGATCCGCCCGGTTTCCGCCAGCCGGATTTCAAAGTCCAGGACCACCTTGAAGCGGGCTTCGACGACCGTGGCCCTGCAGATGAAGACATCTCCGTGGCGAAGGGGATGGACGTATTTGATCGAAGTCCGGATGACGGGATACATGAACTGGCTGTCGCCACGGACTCCATAAAGGTCAACCCCGAGGCTTTCGAAAAGCGCCGATCGAGCCACATCAAAATATTTAAGATAGTTGCCATGCCAGACCACCCGCATGGGATCGAGGTCGTGGAAGGGCACCGTCATTTGGACTTCAATGCTCGGATAGTCGTCGTTGCGGGAGATTGAACGAATCATGGCTCCATTCATCCGGATTGGCGGCCTTTGTCGAAAGGCCGGATTTCATGGTGAGGAAAGCGGATCTTATCCCTCCGGATTCTGCTATAACATAAAGAACGCATTTGGCAACAGGACAAACTGCAGCCTTATTTCCCCTTATTGACGGTACGTTATTGACATAAGGCATTGTTGCTCCTATAGGTTCCAAGATGCGGAGATGCTGTTGCCCATTAGA
>JAVETB010000092.1:0-11075 GCA_034006265.1 Syntrophus sp. (in: bacteria)
GGGCTGCAATCAGGGGTCGAGCACCCATTGAAGGAATCGTGTCGATCACCAGGCTTTCCCCGTCGACGGGCACGAAGATGCCTCCGGCAGCCTCCACGATCAGAGGGGAAAAGCGGCTCCTCTTCTCCTTAAGGATCTCCGGGAGAGCCTTCCAGTTGACCTGGCGGCCTTCATCCCGCGCGGCAAAGTACGGAGCTTTGGGATTCCGGTAGCAGAACCCCACGGAACCGGCCGGATCCCGGCCCTTCAATTCATCAATGTTGTCGTAGATGAATTTCGCATCGGAGTCCGTGTCATAGGGATCGCGGCAGCCCGTCTGCAGCGGCTTGAAGTAGAAGGGGGAAAACCCCTCGTCATAGAAATAGTGCATCAGCAGCAGGGACAGGACCGTTTTGCCGACGCCCGTGTCCGTACCGATCACAAAGATGTCCGGAACATCCCTTTTCATAGTCTTCCCATAACCTCCTTTAATGACAGGATAAAGCGTTTGACATCCTCCCGGGTGTGCAGGGCTGTCATCCCAATTCTCAGGATGGCTTTGCCGAGGGGAACGGTGGGATAACGGGCCGAAAGGACGAAGATCCCCCTTTCCCGCAGACGATTCGAAACCTCCAGTGCCTTCTCCTCTTCGCCAATCTCCAGGGCCAGGATATGGGCATCCCCCTGAACCGTAAAGCCTTCAGCCCTCAGCCCGTTTTTCATTTCGAGGCTGATGTCCCTGAGACGCCTCCGGGATTCGTCCTGCCGGGTCAGCATGGCCAGGATGTCGATGGCCGAGGCGGCATGGGCCTCGGGAAGGGTTGTGGAGTAAATGAGGGGGGAGGCAAAGTTGAAGAGGTGCTCCTTGACCACGGCCGGCACAAGGAGAAAAGCGCCGAAGAGCCCCAGGGCCTTACCGAAGGTCCCCACGGCGATGTCGGCCACCGGGCGCGCCACCCCGCACCCGCCCTGCCCCAGGACCCCCAGGGCGTGGGCCTCGTCGACGATGCACACAAAGCCATAGCGGTTCTTCAGTCCGGCGAGGCCCGGAACATCGAGGAGATCGCCGTCCATGCTGAAGAGGGATTCCGTCAGGACGACGGTCTCCCTTTCCCCTCCCCGATCAAGGCGCTTCCGCAGATGGTTCAGGGAGCTGTGATTGTAACCGGCCAGTTGAGCCGGACTGAGGGCGAGCCCCTTGACGCTGCTGGCATGGATGTGTTTGTCAAAAAGGACGAGTGTCCCGGAATCGAACAGGGTGGAGAGCAGAGCCAGGTTGGCCTGATAGCCGCTGGGAAAAAAGAGTGCCTCCTCGTAGCCGAAGTAGCGGGCGTAGGCCCTCTCCGCCTCGGCGATGAGGGAGTAATTGCCGGATACCAGGCGGGAGGAGGAGGAAGACGAGCCGTATTTCTCGAAATTGCGCCCGACCTGTTTCCGCAGGACCTCCGATACACCCAGTCCCAGATAGTCGTTGGAGGCGAAGTTCAGGACCCTGCCTTCGGCCAGGAGCAGGGAGGCGCCCTCCCGGCGGATAATTTCCGGCGGCCGGCGGTATAGGCCGGCCTGCCGATGCAGCCTTAACCGGGTTTTCAGCCGTTCAATAAATTTATCCATTTTTTCTCGTAATAGCTCCGGAGAATCTCTTCCCGGAAGTCCGAATTGTAGGGAACCGCCGAAAACACTAATTCCCCTTCAAGGACCCTGACGCCCCCAATTTCAGCAGACATTCCGTAGGAAAAAACAGAGGCGCTCCGGTTGCGCAGGCAACCGGCAAGATGGCAGCGACCCGTCAGTGTCTCCTCGGCTGGAATACAGCAGTCCCTGACCATGAGCAGGACGGCCTGCCTTTCAAAACGGCACAGAAATCGGGCATGGTAGGCGCCCGCCTGGGCCAGAGCCTCCAAGCCCAGATAAGACGGGGCGTCCAGCAAGTCGGCGTATGCAGATATCTCCTCCCCGGAATATTCCGAAATGTGGGAAAGAAGCGAAAAGCCGCTCAGACCGGTGTTCACGTCGATTTTCAGCAGGGGGGAATCAGGTTTCATTCCGCCGCGCCCCTTCTTCGGGAAAATATCGCTTCACCACCAGCACCGCATTCTGCCCGCCGAAGCCGAAGTTCTGGATGGCCCAGAGGGATGTGGTGCAGGTTGCGCCCTTTCGCACAAAGGGCAGGGCCGGTGAACAGGGATCGCGGAGGTTCCGGATTTCCGGAAGGTAGCTGTTGCGCATGCAGATCAGGCTCAGCGCCGTTTCCATGGCCCCGCAGGCCGTCGACAGATGCCCGATCCAGGACTTGAAGGCCAGGATCCGGGGAAAGGCCCCGGCATAAACCCGCTCGAGCAAGGCGGCCTCCATCCGGTCGTTGAGGAGGGTCGCCGTTCCGTGTGTGGAAACCGCTTCTACGTCTACCGGCACAAGCCCTCCATCCGCCAGGGCCTTTTCCAGGGCCCGTTGCCCGCCTCTTCCTTCAGGGTCCGGCGCCGTCACATTGTATCCGTCCAGAGAGGCTCCGAAGCCGCAGACCTCCCCCAGAATGTCCGCTCCCCGGCCTCGGGCATGCTCCAGCTCTTCCAACAGCAGGCAGGCCCCGCCCTCACCGGGGACGAAGCCCCGCCTTGCACTGTCGAAAGGCCGGCTCGCTTCCCCGGGATTTCCGCCCCCTTCGTAAAGAGCCCGCGCTTTCCGGTAGGCCATAACCGCCCCGGGTGTCAGGCGCGAATCGCCGCCCCCGGCAAGGGCAAGATCCAGGTAGCCGTCACGGATTTTGTGGAAGGCCTCCCCGATCGCCTGAAGAGAGGAGGAACAGGCGGAGGTGACGGTGAAATTATCCCCCTGGAGTCCGGCCAGGATGGAAATGACGGACGCCGCGGTATTGGGAAGAAAGCGGAGAATCCAGAGGGCCATCAGCGCATCGTGGCGGATCTCCCCCTGGCGGATCTCAGGAATTTCGCCCCCCACATCCATATTGGGACCGGCACCGAGAAAGAGTCCCGTTTCCGCCAGCTCCTCCCTGCGAAGTGACGCCCCACGCAAAGCCGACATCGCCGCAGCGACCGCAAATTGGGCTCCACGGTTGAGATACCGGCGCTCCTTGAAGGAGCCGGTAAAGGACCCCAGTTCGAAGTCCTGGACGGGAGAGGTAATCACCCGGGAATCGAAGGAGGACGAGGCAAAGGAGACACGGCCGGTGCGAAGCGAGTCCAGAATCTGCCCGGGAGAATTTCCCAGGGAGGAAATGGCCCCCAGGC
Source organism: Syntrophus sp. (in: bacteria) (assembly GCA_034006265.1). Classification (GTDB taxonomy): domain Bacteria; phylum Desulfobacterota; class Syntrophia; order Syntrophales; family Syntrophaceae; genus Syntrophus. The sequence continues at coordinate 3,228 of JAVETB010000092.1, forward strand.
CGGTTATGGCAACCCGTCGAACCGAAGACATCGGACGTGCAACCCCTTTCACAGATCCCGATAGATATCGGAAAGGTCTTTTTTCTTGAGAAGAGCGGGCGTTTCGTCGGGAAAGCCCAGTGTCAGGAAACATTTGAGGGTAACGGGGGAAATGCCCAGGAGCTCTTCGGGAGAATCGAGATAGAACAGCGGCGCCGTCAGGATGCAGGACCCCAGCCCCAGCTCCACCCCCTTGAGCATCCATTCCATGACGGCCAATCCCACGCTGAGGTCGTCATCCGAAGACGTCCGCGAATCCCCGGCAAGAATTCCCGAGGAATAAAGCTTCCCGGCAACGCTCCGGCGCGCAGGAGCGGTCCCCACGGCAAACAGTACGGGGGCATCGAACATGAACTGAAGAAACCGGAAATAATTTGCGAGGACATTTTTAAGAATTTCCGACGCCCCTCGCTCCTCCGCCGTTGCCAGACGGGTTCTGCAGCCCCCCTCCATAGCGGATCTCAACTTTTCACGAACCTCGGGACGAACGATCCGGAAGAAACGGACCGGCTGCCGGTTGGCTGGGGAAGGGGCCTGGAGGGCGCAGGCCACCATCGCTTCGATCAGTTCCGGCGGAGGGATTTCCTTCCGGTATTTCCGGACACTCCGGCGGCTGCAGATCAGGGAGTCCAGGGCCGTCATGGAGCTAAGATGCCCTTGAAAGCCGCCAGGAGACGTAGTCCACCAGATCCTGGACCCTGGGATCGGCCTCTCCTTCGGCAAGGATCTCGCCGATCCGTTCGCCGGAGAGGAAGGGAATCCGGGCGGAGAGAAAGGAAGAGACCTCCCGGCTCTCCTGCTCGGCCTCTTCGATCAAGAGGGGAATCCGCTGCAGAAAGATATCGTCCTCATCCACTTCAATCCCGAACCGGGAGCTGAAGGAGAGGGCCAGTTCCAGCATGTCGATGGATTCGATGTCCAGGTCCCTGCGGAGGCGGGATTCCCCGGTGATTTCCTTGTCTTCGAGATCAAGGGTTTCAACAAGAATAGCTTGAATTTCGGTCAATAGGTCCATAAAAGATCCTTATTCGGCGCCTTGGCAGAGAATCGTCCCCGTCACCAGCGGTCGGCGGGTTTCAGCCCCCGGCCGCCACAGTCGGCACATCAAGAGGTTCCCCGCCGCCTCCAGACGGAAGGGGTATGCTCCGGGCGTAAGAAAGGCGCGAAACTTGAAATCCTGAATCCTGCCGGGCGTTCTCTCCGGAACGGCCGTCCGTCCGGCCTTCAGGAAGGCGGAAATAACCACGCTGCCCGGCACGACGGGGCAGCCGGGAAAATGATCTGCGTAAATCGAATCGGCAGGATCGAAATAGAAGACCCCGCTGAGGACAGAGTCTCTGTGCGGCGCATCCGGCCGTTCAGGCCGCTCCCCTGCCTTCCGGTTCTCCGGATCGGGCATCTTCCCTAATCCCCGACCACGGCCCGGATGGAATCAAGGGTGATCTCACAGAGCCGGTCGATTTCCTCGTTTGTAATGCACAGGGGCGGCATGAGGACGATGACATCCCCCAGCGGACGGATGATCAGCCCCCGCTTCCGTGCCTCCAGAATGACGCGGTGCCCGATGCGCGCACCGGGGGGATAGAGTTCCTTCGTCTTTTTGTCGGCCACCAGTTCGATCCCGACCATGAAGCCCCGCTGGCGGATTTCTCCCACGTGACCCAGCTTGGCGATGGGCTGGAGCCCCTGAGAAAACCGTTTGATCTTTCCTGCAAGACCCTCCACGACCCGCTCTTCGGCAAAGATGTTCAGGCTGGCCACGGCGGCTGCGCAGGCCAGGGGATTTCCCGTGTAGGTATGCCCGTGAAAGAAGGTCTTGAATTCGTCGAAGCGCCCCAGGAACCCGCTGTAGATTTCCTCCGTCGCCACGGTGGCCGCCAGGGGCAGATAGCCTCCGGAGAGTCCTTTACCCACGACCATGATGTCCGGCGTCACCCCTTCCTGCTGGCAGGCGAACATCGTTCCCGTCTTCCCGAAGCCGACCGCCACTTCATCGGCGATCATCAGCACCCCGTACTGCGTGCAGAGCTCCCGAACCCGCCTGAGATAGCCGGGAGGCTGCACCAGAATGCCCCCCGCCCCCTGCACGAGGGGTTCGATGATCAGGGCCGCCAGTTCGGAAGCATGTGTCGCCAGCAGGTTTTCCAACTGCTTGAGGCAGTCGAATTGGCAGGAAGGCTGAAAGGCCCCGAAGGGGCACCGGTAGCAGTACGGCGATTCGGCTTTGACCGTGGGGAAAAGGAGTTCGTGGTAAACGGCATGGAACAGGTCGATCCCGCCGACGCTGACCGCCCCCAGGGTGTCGCCGTGGTAGGCGTTGGTGAAGGAGATAAACCGTGTCTTGCCGGGATCGCCGCCGGGGGCCTGCTTCTGATACTGAAAGGCCATCTTCAGGGCGATTTCCACGGCGGTGGACCCGCTTTCCGAGTAAAAGACGCGGGTCAACCCCCTGGGAACGACCTCCAGCAGCTTTTTTGCGCACTCAATGGCCGGCTCATGGACCAGGCCGAGGAGGGTCGAATGGGAAAGCCGGTCCACCTGCTCCTTGATGGCCCGGTCAATCTGTTCCTTGCGATGGCCGTGGACATTGGTCCAGAGCGACGATACCCCGTCGATGTAGTCCCGGCCGTCCACATCCCGGAGGAGGGCCCCCTTCCCTTCGGCAATGACCAGCACGTCCTCCGGGGAAAACTCCTGCATCTGCGTGAAGGGAAACCAGATGGATCTCAGCCCGTCGTCGATCAATTGCCGCTTCTTTTCTTCCTGCCCGTTCATTCCTCTCCTTATCCCCTTTCTCTCCGTAATTCCGGGATTCAAAACCTGCCAGACATGGCCCTGCCCCTCGCTGTTCCCGAGGCGGAGCGCGACGGCAGTTTCTATAGTTGACGGGCTCCTGTTTGTCAACCCTGTTTTTCAATCCGGTTGACAATGGAAGATCAAAAACCCGCAGAAGAGGAACAGGACAGGCAAATTGGACAGAGCGAAGAGTAGGCCCAGGACCCCGTCAAAGTTGGCCAATTCATACCTAATATCGAGCCCTTACAGGCAAAGGGACCTTCATCATTATTGTGCAATCAATTCATGGTGTTATGATTGCGAATGACTTGACCCTGAGAGTAGTCCTTAACCTTATTGACTCCGGAAGCGTTACTGATTATAATTGCCCTGTTGAAAATTTCAAAATCATCCGGGGGCCCGCCTTCGCCCAGGCATGGCCCCCGGGGATTTTGAAGAGATGGATGCGGCATGATCTCTGGTGTGGCGGGATGGATAACCCGGTTATTGATCTTCGAAACGTAACAAATACATTCTTTTCAAGGAGGAAAAAATGAAGAAAAAGGGTATGGCTGTTTTGCTCTGCATGCTGCTCCTGGGCGGTTGCGCGACGATGGAAAGCCAGACGAAAACCACCAAAGGAGCCGTTTACGGAACGGCCGGCGGCGCTGCAGCCGGAGCGGTCCTCGGACAGGTCATCGGCCGTGATACCAAGGGCACTCTGATCGGCACGGCCATCGGCGCAGCCGTTGGCGGAATGGGAGGCGCCGCGGTAGGACGGATGATGGACAACCAGGAAAAGGATATGCGCAACGCTCTGGGGACGTCCGAAGCGGCCGCCGTTTCCCGTGAAGGGAACCTCCTGGCGGTGACATTCAAGGGCGACGTCACCTTCGACACCAATTCGGCGGCAGTCCGGCCGGGGCTTTACTCTGAAATAGACCGGGTCGCCGGCGTGCTGACTCAGTACCCGAATACCCTCATCCGGGTGGAAGGCCACACGGACAGTGTCGGTTCCGAAAGCTACAATCTGGACCTTTCGAACCGGCGCGCCATGGCCGTGAAGAATCTGCTGGTTCAGCGCGGTGTGGCGGACAACCGAATCGAGGTGATCGGTTTTGGGGAAACGATGCCTGTAGCGGCCAATGAAACGGAAGCGGGACGCCAGAAAAACAGGAGGGTGGAGATCAAGATCGCACCCCAGACATAAACACCCGGACCATGTTAAACCCCGGTGCTGTCCGGAAAGCTGAAGAGGGGAAAACGCCAAGTTCGTCACGGAATCGGATGGCTTGGCGTTTTCTTTTTAAGGATCGGAAATGAAAATGGATGTGGAGCTTTTCACCGCCATCGGGGTTCTCGTGGCCGCGCTGGCGATCATCCTCCTCTGGCGGACAGCCGATGGCCGTTACGGGAAAATTCAGCCCAGCAGAGAAGCGACGGAAGCCTACGAACAGTTCCGGGCGGAGGACCACCTGGCCTATTACGTCAGCGGTTCGGACGTGTATCCCACTGCCATAATCGGCATAGACAGAACCTGGACCCTGAATTCTGATTTGTGGAGACCCAGGGACCTCTCCGGCGGGAAGATGAAAGAATTGGTCCAGAATATGCGGGAGAAGTCGGCCATCCGCCAATCCACCCTCTTTGGTTTCGACCTTTTCGATCACCGGGGGGAAAATATCGGCAGTTGTTATTCAACTCTGGACGCCGTTACCATCGTCAAGATCACCGGGGAAAGGACCGTCGTCGTCTATACCCCTCCCGTCGATACAGACAGAAATCCCTGAGAACATCGCAGCCCTTCCCTGAAAGGCCGGCAGCATTCCGAAGTCTCCGCGTGGACGCAGGCCGCAGAAAAATTCCAACGGAAAGACCCTGATCTACGGCTGCGCATTGCCTTAAATCTTAATTTCCTTAAGTAATATCCCTTAGGCCAAAAGAGCATTTTTTCGCCATTCCCTGTTTGATTTTTCGCATAAAGGCTGATAAAGGCAGACTGAAAACGCTGGACGGAAAGCGCCGGCCAATATCTCCAACAGCCTTCAAACAGGCAGCGGCGGCGGGAATGTCCGCCTGTGAACAACGTTTGAAACCTGCAGCACTCGTGCGAAACAATCAGAACCTGGGGTATCCATGCGGAGTTTTCAAAACAGTTCCATCAGTCAAAAGTTGACCAGGATCATTCTGTTCACCTGCCTTGTCACCTTTTCCCTGTCCTCCTTTTTCATCATCGTCCACAAGGTTGTCAGCTATCGGAAAATCCTGGTGGAAAAGATCGACATCCTGGCAAACGTGACCGGACAGAGCATCACCGCGCCGCTTCTCGCCGGTGACTCGAAGGCAGCCGGCAGGATCATGAAGATTCTGAAAGGGGACCCGCATATCCTGTCCGCCTGCGTTTACCACCAGGACGGGAGCCGTTTTGCCGCCTACCAGCGGCCTGATCTACCCCTTGCCACCGGCGGCGAATCCCGCTGGCCGTTGTGCCCTGCATCGATCACTCCGCAGCAGATGGGAAACCATGAGCTTTTCCGCGATCATGGGATCGAGGTGACCCGAACCCTGACATCCGGACAAGATTCCGTGGGGACTCTCCGCATCGTTTCGGACCTGAAGGGGGCCTATTCCCAGCTTTACGTGTATATCGCCGTCGCCATCCTGATCCTGGCCCTGACTTCCCTGATGGCCTATCTCTTCTCCCGAAAACTCCAGGAGCTCATCTCGAAACCGCTCCTCCAGCTGGCCGATTCCATGCAGAGGGTCACCGATCAGAAAGATTTTTCGGTCCGGATTGACGGGCAGAGAAACGACGAACTGGGGACCCTCATGAACGGATTCAACAGGATGCTCTCGGAGATCAGCCTCCGTGATGAACAGAGGAAAAGGGACAGGGAGGAGCTGGAGCTCCGTGTACAGGAGCGAACGGTAGATCTCGTCAAGGCCAACAGGAAACTTGCCCAGGCGGAACTGATCGCCCGCGAGAACGAGCAGTGGCAGAGGGTCCTTCTCCAGTCGGTCATGACGGGGATCTTTATCGTCGATGCCGCCACCCGCAAAGTCCTCTATGCAAACGAAATCACCTGCAGGCTCTCCGGAAGGACAGAGGAAGAGCTTGTCGGATCGGTATGCCACGGGACCATCTGCCCGGCCGAAGCGGGTCGGTGCCCGTTTTTGAATCTGGGGGAAAGGACCGACCACTCGGAGCGGATGCTTCTCACAGCCACCGGGGATTCTATCCCCATCATCAAAAACGTCGTCCGGATCGATTACCGGGGAAGAGATTTCCTGCTCGAGAGCTTTATCGACATTACGGACATGAAACGGGCGGAACAGGAGCTGCTTCAGGCAAAGAACATGGCGGAAGCGGCGAATCTTGCAAAATCCAAATTTCTGGCGAACATGAGCCACGAGATCCGCACTCCCATGAACGGCATCATTGGCTTCCTGGAGCTTCTCCAGAGAGAGGAGCGCCTGACGCGTCAGCAGCACCGATACGTCGACACGGCGCTTTCCTCGGGGGAAACCCTGCTTTCGATCATCAACAATGTCCTCGATTTATCCAAGATCGAGGCGGGAAAAATGGAAATATCGAGCACAAAGCTCGACGCCGTTTCCCTCGTGCGGGAGGTGGCCGAATTTTTCAGAGAACCGGCGCACAGAAAGGGTCTGGAACTGGTCATTTCCGTGGGGAAGGGGCTTCCCCCGGCGCTTCGGGGAGACCCTGTCCGCTTGAGGCAGGTGCTCGTCAATCTCGTGGGAAATGCGGTCAAGTTCACGAGGCGGGGGAAAATTTTTATCTCCGTGTCCATGGAGCGGGAGGACGAAGACGCGGCTTGTGTCAGGTTCGAGGTCATGGACACGGGCATCGGGATTGCCCCGGAGGCGCAGTCGAGAATTTTCAAAGCCTTCTCCCAGGAGGACGACTCCACGACCCGCCGGTATGGAGGAACAGGCCTGGGGCTTGCGATTGCCAGCCAGCTCGTCTCCATGATGGGTGGGACCATCGAGGTTGAAAGCGCGCCGGGGAGAGGGTCCGCATTCCGCTTCACTGCGCACCTCGAAAAACAGAGCGCCATTCCGGCCCCCCCCGGAACCCGGATCTTGCCGGAATCCCTTCCAGGTCCCGTCTCCTCCAGCGGGAAAGGCGACACGGGAATCTTCTCGGCTTTCCGAATCCTTTTGGCTGAAGACAACCCCGTTAACCAGGCGGTCGCCACAGCCATGCTGAACTACTTCGGCTGTCACATCGACGTGGTGGAGGACGGTCTGGGAGCCGTTGATGCCTGGGCCTCCAGGCATTACGACCTCATCTTGATGGACTGCCAGATGCCGCGGATGGACGGCTATGAAGCGACCCGGGAAATCCGGAAACGGGAGAAACTTGGTGAAGGAAAATCCAGGTACCGCCGGGTCCCCATTGTCGCGCTAACGGCCCATGCCCTGGAAGGCGACCGCAAAGCCTGCATGGACGCGGGAATGGACGATTATCTCAGCAAACCTTACAAAGCCGATCAGCTCCATTCCATCCTCTTTCGCTGGCTCATTTCACCGTCGGACGGGAATTTGGATGGCGGTTTTGAAAAGGCCGCCCTGCCGGCCGGCATGAAAAGACTCTAAGGCCAGCCTTCTTCCACCCATAAACCGGAGAGGACCATCCGGACATTCCGCCAGCCGCCGGTAGACCTCCCGGTGCGCCCCCGCTCCATTCAAGCCCCACCCCCGCCGGTAATGGGTTTTCGGCCGCCTGGCCTCAGCCAACAGCCAACCCCCATCGTTAAACGGGCGCGATAATCTGCACCCGGAAACGTCACGGACGCGCAGGATACTACCTGCGGCGTTATCGCGGCTTTATAAACATCTTATCCTCGATTTTCCCGAATGGAGACATTTCAAAAAAGATCCAAGTCAGGCACACCAATTGCTGCATCTCGTAATGCAAATGCGATAAATACAATAAAATCGTGTGGAAGGAAGAACATACCGGAACAGCGTGCCTTTTCTGGAAATTTTTTCCGGAGGCGCCTGAGCGGG
>JAVETB010000093.1:0-11044 GCA_034006265.1 Syntrophus sp. (in: bacteria)
CAATATGATGACAGAAGTTTATGAAGTGGTTCTGTTCGATTCAGTCAGTCATGCTTTGAAAGCGGAAAAAATCATGATATCAGGAAACATCCCCTTCAAGCTGATCCCTGTTCCCCGCCACATCAGTTCTGATTGCGGTTTTTGTATCCGTTTCCCTTTCCGGTTCCATCAGCAGGTTGCCGATGCCTTGAAAGACACCGTGGCGTTCGTTGCCATCCGGTCTCTTTAAGCAGGCGAAGCGCCGTTTCCTGCGGCGGCATCCTGTTCAGCCGATCGGTGATCAGGCCGTGAAATGAGATGCCTGAGGGTTCTGAAATATGCGTGAAGGAGACGGGATACACCGCCACGGTCATCGGATAAGGCTGTCTCGAAGGCCGGAACGGGATGAAGCATAAAAGGGCCGGTGCCCGTCAAAATCTGGTTATGCCTGCCCGATGATAAAAAGTCTCCGTGGATCTTTATGACCCCCTGATGCCCTGGTCCCTGATCGTTCCCTGCCCGCATGTGACGTTTCCGTTTTTACCTTCCACCCCTGTTTCCCCCCTTTTCTCAATCGATGGCATTTAATTTGCCCTAACAGTCCCTCAAAAAGGGTGGCTATGGCACGGTTATTGACTGTGTCAGAGGAAAATCAGGCTGTCAGGTTCGCGGTCGTGGGCCAAGATATGGGTTTATCATTTAACAAGAGAAATTCAGGAGGTAAGGCGTGAAAGGGATGAAGTTGAGTGCCAAATTGACTGGTGGGTTCGTGGTGGTGGCATTGATTGCACTGGTCATCGGGCTGATCGGAATTACGCAGATCAAAAAAATAGAAAATGCCGATACGGCGTTGTTTCAGGAAAATACCGTTGGGTTGGGTATGATCGGCAAGGTCAACGAGGCCTATATGAATTTGCGGGTTGTGATGATCTATAGCCTAGTGAACAGGTTTGCCCTGGATAAGGACATCAGCTCTGTGCTTGCAACGGTCAAGGAAATGGATACAAAAATCAAAGGACTGATCGATAACTACGAAAAGACGGTTACAAGTGATCAGGAACGTGATCTTGTCAACAGGATCAAGAAGAATCACGAGCAGTACCTTGTCAACTGCGATAAAATGGTGGGTCTGGCAGCAGCGGGTAAGAGAGATGAAGCCATGGCCGTTATTCAGGTTGCGAACCCCCTTGGTCAAGCCATCACAGGCGATCTGGAAAAGCTCAATGAAGGGGAGATGAAGCAGGCCAAGCAACGAGCGGAAGACAACAGCAGAATTGCCAACCGTGCGGTGTGGCTGGCCGGTATCATCACCATTCTGGGCATGGTCCTGGCCGTAGGGCTCGGTCTGTTGATCTCCATTTCCATTACGCGCCCGATCAACCAGGTCGTTTCGGGACTTTCCGATGGAGCGGAACAGGTATCCGCTGCGGCATCGCAGGTTGCATCTTCCAGCCAGATCCTGGCGGAAGGGTCCTCAGAGCAGGCTGCTTCCCTGGAGGAAACTTCCTCTTCACTGGAAGAGATGTCTTCAATGACCAAGCAGAATGCCGATAACGCCAGCCAGGCCAGATCTTTGATGGAGGAAGTGGGTAAGTATCAGGCCCACACCAACGAGCAGCTGGAGAACCTGGTTGGCGCCGTTTCGGAGGTGGTCAAGTCCAGTGAAGAAACGAATAAAATCATCAAGACCATTGATGAAATCGCATTCCAGACCAATCTTCTGGCCTTGAATGCCGCGGTGGAAGCGGCACGGGCAGGTGAGGCCGGCGCCGGTTTCGCCGTGGTGGCCGAAGAGGTCAGAAATCTGGCGATGAGATCCGCCGATGCTGCGAAAAACACCAGCAGTCTTATTGAAAACACCATCAAGGCCATTCAGAGAGGGAATGAATCAACCCAGCAGACTCAGAATGCGTTCAAGGACCAGATGGTTGTGGCCGGCAAGATCAAAGACCTGGTCAATGAAATTGCGGCTGCCACCTCGGAGCAGTCCCATGGCATCTCCCAGGTCAACATCGCCGTTGCGGAGATGGACAAAGTCACGCAGCGCACAGCGGCCAATGCGGAAGAATCCGCCAGTGCATCAGAGGAGCTGAACGCCCAGGCGGAGCAGATGAAGGGCTATGTTGCAGAGCTGGTCCAGATTGTAGGAGGCTCCAGCCAGTCGGTAACGTCTGCCGGTGGAAGAGGCGCGTCAAGGGTCCTTTTGCAGAGGGGCCGGTCTGGCCGAAGCGGCGCCAAACGGGCCGTTCTGTCAAATTTTAAACCTGATTTGAAGGGCCGGAAGCTATTGGCTTCGGGAAGAACCCACGCGGTTTCTCCCGAAGAGATTATTCCCATGGAAGACGAGGGATTCAGAGATTTTTAAAAAATTAAAAAAAATAGTTGCATCCCGATTTTGTCTATGGTAGAAGTTCTCATGTTTGTGCAGTGTCCGTTTTATATTAGATAAAATCCATTAAAGAGAACCGCACAATCCTCAGGCGAGGGCGTGCGGTTTTTTTGTTGGGTAAAACGGGCTCTGCCGGTTCGAGTGGTCTACGGACCATGCGGACCTAATTAATTGAATGGGTTTTCAGGAAGAAAACCACAAAAAGGAGTTGTTAAAGATGTCAGAAGGAACAGTAAAATGGTTCAACGCGTCCAAGGGGTTTGGTTTTATCGCACAGGACAATGGAAATGACGTATTCGTTCATTTTTCCGCTATCAAAATGGATGGTTACAAGGCCCTCGAGGAGGGAGTCAGAGTCAGGTTCGATGTTGTCAAGGGCAACAAGGGTCCCGCGGCGGACAATGTTGAATTACTGTAATATCGGGTTGGGCTTCAAGGGATAACAGGGCCGGCGAGAAGAAGCGGCGACAGGCTCAGGCAGTCTGCGCCAAGGAGCCGTACAGGGCGCCTGTATTGTTAATCCGAGAAGGACGGCCGGAAAAAAGAGCTGATTGAACACAACAGGGGACAAGGTGCTAAGCCTTGTCCCCTGTTGTGTAGAGCGGAATCGCTTTGTTCCGTCCGCCCGGATTTTTTGAAAGGGATTGTTAAAATAAAAGAAGATATGAAGACATTTGATGAGCTTGAGCTGAAGGCCGATATTCTTAGAGGGTTGGACGTGCTGGGTTTTTCTCTTCCGACGCCGGTGCAGGAAAAGGTTATTCCAATTCTACTGAAGCAGCAGGTTGACGTGGTCGGACTTGCGCAAACGGGAACAGGGAAGACGGCCGCCTTCGGCATACCGCTGATCCAGTTGACGGATGTACGGCGAAAGCAGACCCAGGCTCTGGTCCTGTGCCCGACCCGTGAGCTTTGCGTTCAGGTGGCGGGAGATCTGAACCTGATAGGCCGGTACGTGCCGGGCTTGAGAATCACTTCGGTTTACGGCGGGGCAAGCATTGTTCATCAAATTCATGAACTTCAAAAAGGGGCGCAGATCATCGTGGCCACTCCGGGGCGCCTTTACGATCTGATTCGCCGGCAGTCCGTCGATCTTTCCGCCCTGAACTGGGTTGTCCTGGACGAAGCGGATGAGATGCTGCAGATGGGTTTCAGGGAAGAGCTGAACGCCATTCTGGCCGAAACCCCCGACTCAAAAAACACCCTGCTCTTTTCGGCGACCATGTCGGGTGAAGTGGCCGGGATCGCCGCGGATTACATGAAAGATCCCGTTGAAATCACGGTCGGCCGACGCAATGCCGGGGCGGAAAATGTCCATCACGTCTATTATGTTGTGTCAGACCGGTACCGTTACCAGGCCCTGAGGCGCATTGCCGATATGACACCGGATCTCTACGGGATCATTTTTTGCCGGACGCGGCTGGAGACGCGCGACATTGTTGAAAAGCTGATCGAGGATGGCTACAGTGCCGATGCCCTCCATGGTGAGCTTTCCCAGAGCCAGCGGGACCACGTGATGCACAAATTCCGAAACAGAAATATCCGGATGCTGGTGGCCACGGACGTAGCGGCCAGGGGGCTGGATGTCAACGATCTGACCCATGTGATTCATTACAGTCTTCCGGACGAGCCTTCCGGCTATACGCACCGGAGCGGCCGCACAGGCCGTGCGGGAAAGGCGGGAATTTCCGTCGCCCTGATCGGTGTGCGGGAGAAGTACAAACTCAGGGGCATCGAGCGGAATCTCAAAAAGAATTTCGAGGAAGGCCGCATCCCTTCCGGTCATGAGATCTGTAAAAAAAGGCTCCTCAGCCACATGGAGGCTGTCAAGCAGGCCGAGATCGATCCGGAACAGATCGACCCCTTTCTGCCGGTCATCTCCAGGACCCTGGAAACCCTCGACCGGGAGGAGCTGATCAAACGTTTTGTTTCTATGGAATTTAACCGTTTTCTGGCGTCTTACCGGAACGCGCCGGACTTGAATGTCGTCGAAAAGGTGACCGTTAAGAAAAAGATTCGGGAGGCCGGAAAATCCTCTACACCGGTTCACAGGAAATCAACCCGCTTTCTGATCAATGCCGGAAAGGTAGACGGCATCAGTCAGAAAGGCCTGATGCGCGATCTTTCTCATGCCATGGGGATACCGCAACTTCGTCTGGACGGAATCGAAGTGATGAACAACACCTCCATCCTGACAGCCGACAGTCGATTTGCCCGGAAGATGGCGCAGGCCCTGCGGACATTAACGGCAAACGGACGGCCTGTTACCATAGAAATTGACCGGAGAAGCAGCGTTGGACGCAAGGCCGAAAAGCAGCCTTACGCTTCAAGCCGCACGAAGTCGGACGGAAAAGTCCGGAGAGTCCTGCCTGAAGGTGAGCACCGATTCGCGCCCAGGGAGACGACAGGGCGGCATCGTGGATATCACCTGAGCTGAGCGCATCGGTAATCCGTTCACTCGCCAACGCCTGAGCCGCTGGTACCTTCTTCCCGGGAAAGCCGGCTCAATTTACCGGGTCGGTGCGGCTTCGGGATAATAGCCCAAGATTCGGGACATGGGCGTCATTTCCTGAATCCGTTCCAGCGCTTTTTGGACGACCGGATCACCCTCCCTTCCCAGAAAATCCAGAAGAAACGCATAGGCACCGGGATTCCGGCGGACGGGCCGGGATTCGATTCTCGTAAGGTTGATCTCATTTTCGGCGAACACCTGCAGGACTTCAAAAAGGGCGCCGGCCCGATGTTGTGTGGAAAAGACCAGTGAGCATTTATTTCCTGGAATGGCACTGGGTTCCCGGGAGATCAGGAGAAAGCGGGTAAAATTATCCGTGTTGTCCCCGATATCTTCCTTGATGACGTCCAGACCATAGAGCTCTGCGGCAATTGGACTGGCGATAACCGCCGTGGAACTTGGCCGCTCCTGGGACAGCCAGCGCGCCGCGCCGGCCGTGTCATAAAAGGGACGCGGCTCCAGTTTGTTTCGTGACAGGAAGCTGCGGCACTGTGCCAGTGCCTGGGGGTGGGAATAAACCACCTTGATCTCCCGGTAGTCCGTACCGGGCAGGGCCAGCAGGCATTGGCGAATCGGAACCACGACCTCGCCGGCGATGTTAAGCTCCGTCTCTACCAGGATGTCGTTGACTTCAGTCACGGCGCCCTCCAGGGAATTTTCCACCGGCACCATTCCAAAGTCCAGTTCCTTGTCCCGCACCCCCTCGAACACATGGGCGAATTCCATGCAGGGAATGGGGATCATGTCTTCGGCATAGCGGCGGACGGCCAGCTCGCCCCATGCCCCGTGCTCTCCCTGAAAGCCCACCAGCTTAAGGTTTCGCTCCTGCAGCAGTTTGCTTTCCGAGATGATTGACTGATAAAGCTCCGTAATGAATTCCGGTCGGATCAGCCCACGGGCCTGGGACAGCATCTGTTTTAAAACCTGCTCTTCACGGGCAGGATCCAGGATGAACTGCTTGAGCTTGCCGGCTCTCAACACGTATTCCATGCGCTGGTTGATGAGCTTGACTATCTGCATATCCGTCTGATCGATTTCTGCCCGTATTTCAGTTAAGTGCATCGTTTTTTCTCCTTCATATAGCGTTCCAGAAGTCTAACTTCCTTTACGATTTCGTCAAACTCGCCGTGGGTCAGCGCCTGATCCTTGTCACTGAGGGCTTCCGGTGGATTCCGGTGGACTTCCAGTGTAATGCCGTCGGCCCCGGCCGCGACGGAGGCCAGGCACATGGGTTTGATGAGGCTGACTTTTCCCGTGCCGTGGGTGGGGTCCGTAATGACCGGCAGATGGCTGATTTCCTTGACCGCTGGAACAGCGCTCAGATCGAGTGTGTTTCTCGTATAGGTTTCGAAGGTGCGGATCCCCCGCTCGCAGAGTACAACCTGAGGATTTCCTTCGTTCATGATGTATTCGGCGCAATTGAGCCATTCCTCCAAAGTGGAGTACATGCCCCGTTTCAGCAGAACCGGTCGCTGGCATTTTCCCACTTCCTTCAGCAGCGAGAAATTCTGCATGTTCCGGGCGCCGACCTGCAGCATCTGGGCGAATTCCGCAACCCAGGAAACATCACGGGTATCCAGCACCTCGGTGATCACCGGCAGACCCGCGGCCTCTCCCGCCTTGGCAAGATATTTCAGGCCCTGCAGTCCCAGCCCCTGGAAGGCGTAGGGCGAAGTCCTGGGCTTGAACGCGCCGCCGCGGAGGATGTCGGCCCCGGCTGCCTTAACAGCCAGCGCCGTCTCCATGATCTGGTCGTCGCTTTCCACGCTGCATGGTCCTGCTATGATAACCAGGCTTTCGCCGAACACGGCATTTCCCACCTGGATTTTGCTTCGCTCCTTGCCGAACCCGGCCACTAGTTTCAGATTTTCCATTGAATTTTCCTTTATTCAAGCCCGGAAGTCAGGCAGGCCCCTGAGTTCTCTCGTGTTCTCACCGGCTGTCCTTCAAAGGCGGCAGCGGAATCGAGATGGCTCCAGTTTCTGGTTCCTATAATGAAAACCGGACGATTTATTAATGTTACTAAATACCATGTTTAGTTTGCACCAACAACTGAATTTTCCCTGGTCTGGACAGCCCCTCTGCCCTGCGCCGTTCATCCGCTCACTTCTCCCTTCGAACCGACGGTCGTCCAACGTCGGATTGCCTTTGTAATCCAGGACCAGACCATTGACAACGGCGACGTGCCCGATCCGGGAAGAGCCCTTGAAGTCACGGGTCACCTGGCCTCCCGATGATCGATCTGCCGCGGTCCCGGGGAACGGGCAGGGCTTTCTGCGATCATATGACAAACAGAGCGTCAAGGGCGAGAATCCCTTTTTCGTAAACGCGCACGGGATTGAGATCGATTTCCCTGATCTCAGGGTGTGAAGAGATCAGTCCGCCGATTTTCATGATGGTCTCGGCGGCGCTCTCAATATCCGCGGGAGCCGCTCCGCGCCACCCTTCCAGGAGGCTTCTGCCCTTCAGTTCGTGCAGCATGGACTTTGCCTCTTCAAGGTTCAGCGGCGCAAGTCTGATGCTCGTGTCGCCCATGGCTTCCGCGGCAATGCCTCCCATCCCTGCCAGGACGCTCGGACCGAAACTGGCGTCGTTCTTGGCTCCGATGATGATTTCGATCCCCTTTTGCGCCATTTCTTCAAGGAGGTATTTCCTCGGGCTCTCACCTTTTTCCTCTATCGTATCGATTCCCTCCAGGGCCTTCACCAGTTCATCCTCCCCGGAAATGTCCAGATGCACGCCGCCGACCTCGGTCTTATGGCTAATGCGGCTGTCCAGCACCTTGACGGCGCAGGGTTTTCTCAGCCTTCTGAAAGCCTGCAGCGCTTCATCATGATTGGAGCAGACCGCCCTTTCCGGAGTTGCGATGCCGATTCTGTTCAAAATGTCCTTTCCCTCCGCTTCGTTGAGAACCTTGCCTGCGAATCGGATTTCCTCCGGGGATTCCTGTCCCGCTGCCCCCGTTTTTCTGTATGCTGCCGTTGAATCACGAACCAGAGCCGTCACTGCCCTGGCGACGCTGTCCGGGGAGGTAAAGACGGGAAACCCCATTTGCTCGACGGCTTCAACCGCATCGGCTAGGGCCTCAGGAAAGCCGGCCGTTGCGAAAAGGACCGGTTTGTTCGTTCTGCCACGAATCGTGGTGAACAGCTCTACCGGGTCAATAACCGCGGGTTCGTAAATGGCGAAAATGATCAGAACATCGATGGAAGGATCCTCGGCCATTGCGAGGAAAATATCCTTGAAAGATGGTCCGGGTCTTGTCGTATCCACAGGGTTCTTGATATAGCTCATGGGGAGGAGCTTTTTGATCTTCTCCACGGCGCTTTGCCCCAGTTCGGGCAGAACGACGCCCTTGCTCCTCAGGTAATCGGTGATGACCATGCCGGGCCCGGCCTGGCCTGTGAGCAGCCCCACGCCGGGCTCACGACCTGGTTCAAGCCTGACGCGGGACAGGAGCGCGGCGGCGTCGAGGAGTTCATCGACCGTATCCGCTATGACCGCTCCGGCCTGCGAAAGCGCAGCGCATTTCAGGGCGTATGAACCCATCAGGTTTCCCGTGTGGGAAGCGGCAAAGTCGGCCACATCCGCCTTCCCCACCGTGAGAACGATCACTGGCTTGCTCTTCACCGTATTCTTTACGACCTCATAGAGGCGACGGCCGTTCGGAGTCCCTTCAAAATAGAGGAGAATGACCGTCGTCTCCGAATGCTGGGCCAGGTATTCAATGGCGTCGGCGGTATCCACATCGGCTCCGTTGCCTGTCCCCGTGGCGATGCTGAGTCCCAGCTTGCGGCCGTAGAGAAGCGATGCGATCGTGAAGGTCATCGCCCCGCTCTGCGAAACGAGGCCGATGCCTCCGCGCTTCATCTTCATGATCCAGGGAAGAAAATTGGCGGAGACCGTTGAGTGAAGATTTGCAAACCCGGCGGTGTTCGGTCCGAGAAGGCGCACCCCGTAAGTCCGGCACGCGGACAGAACCCTCTCTTGCAATCGTTTGCCCTCCTCTCCCGATTCCGTAAACCCTCCGCTGATGATCAGCGCCGATTTCGCTCCCGCCCGGCCTGCTTCCTCAACGGCGTCGGGACATGCCGCGGCGGGCACAGTGAGTACGGCAAGATCGATCTTTTCCGGGATATCTGCAATTTTCGGAAAGGCCTGAAATCCGAGAATCGTGTCGGCCTTCGGATTTACCGGGTAAAGCCTTCCGGGAAAATCCTTCAGCGAAAACA
This sequence comes from Syntrophus sp. (in: bacteria), assembly GCA_034006265.1. Classification (GTDB taxonomy): domain Bacteria; phylum Desulfobacterota; class Syntrophia; order Syntrophales; family Syntrophaceae; genus Syntrophus. The sequence goes on from JAVETB010000093.1 coordinate 9,113, forward strand.
GGACCTGATATCCGGCCTTGTATTCGTCGGACGAAGCGCCGATGACGGCAATGGATTTGGGATTGAAGAGCGGTTCCAAGGCATGCATGAGTTCACCAAGGCTTTCTGCGGTTAAGAGAAGAAGGAGGGAAAAACCTGTGCGCCCTTCGACGCCTCCGTGGCGGGTGGTTTGTGAAGAGGAAAGGCAGGAGGATCCGTTCGAGACGCGGCATCAAACCGGGAGCAAGTCAACTGGCCGAATTTACTTGTATTAAATTAAAAAACACGCTTTAAATTTTAGGCTTGCGAAGAAAGATTGTCAAGGCCTTTTCCTTGAACGGTCGGATTGTTCCAAACCCCGTCCGTTCCATCCTTCATTCATTGTGCCATGGTCATAAATTTTCTGGTGGTTCTGATCCTAAGCAAAAAGGCAGAGCCATGTACATGACTCTGCCTTTTATGAATATCGGGTGAAGAACCCTTATGTTATGTTGCCGTCCCTATCTTAATGACCGTGCCCGTGCCCTCCCTGTTTTTCCTCACCATAGACCACCAGCGTCCCGTGTTCCTCCATCTCCTTCAGCCACTTGGGATGCTGCTTTTTAAGCCAGGCTCTCGTCACCCAGCCTGTGGTCATGGCCGGCAGCGATCCGGGAGATCCTACCGTTCCAAGGTAAAGGTGGATGAAGAAAAAGGCGAAAATCGCCACAAACCCGGCGGCGTGGAGCAGGTACATCAGCCGGACGATCATGGCCGGAATGCTCAGGGGGAAGAGCATGATCAGACCTGAAAAGACCATGGCCGCCCCGCCAAGCGCTACCACCAGGAAGAACATCTTCTGACCGGGATTGTACTTTCCCACCTCGGGAACCTGGTCCACATGCCAGAGATAACCGCCCGCGGACTTGATCCAATCCAAGTCCTCCGGGAAAACAAAGATCCCCGCCTCTTTCCACCACATGCTTATGGCGAAGAAGAGAGAAAGGGCAAAAAAGAGGGCGGTGATATTGTGGATGTATTTCAACGATTTCAGTCCGCCGAAGGGTTCTCCGAGAAAGTTCAGGGAATGGAACATGATCCCCAGTCCCGAGAAACACAGCACCAGGCATGATATGGCCAGGCACCAGTGGACGATTCGTTCAAAGGAGTCCGTGGCCTGAATTAATCCTTTTCTCATGATTATTCCCCTCCCTTCGTATCTTGTCCTTGATCTTCATCAGGCAGTTTGGGCCCATGGATAATGTAATGTAGGAAAGACCCCGCAACGACGCCGCCGGCGGCCAGAATGCTCAGCGGTTTCAGAATGTCCTTCCAGAGCACGGTGGTAACCGGCACACTGGGATTTTTCGGCAGGCCCTCATAAACCTCGGCCTTTTCACCCAGGACATAAATGACATGGGTTCCACCGACGAACTTGTCTCCGTAGACGTTGGCGTCCCCACCAAGCTCCTTTACTCGGGTATAGGCCTTCTTGATCATTTCGTCCTTCGGGCCGATGGTAAGGGCCCCGGTCGGGCAGGACTTGACACAGGCGGGCTGCTGATCCCCCTGGAGGCGGGTGTAGCAGAGATCGCATTTATAGACCTTGTCCGTCAGCCGGTCATACCGGGGAACATCGAAGGGACAGGCGGAAATGCAGTACTTGCAGCCGATGCACTTTGACTGGTCAAGAGCCACAGTACCATATTCCGTGTGATAAAGGGCGCCACTGGGACACACCTTGACGCAGGCCGCATCGGTGCAATGCATGCAGCCGTCCTTGCGGAAAAGCCATTTGAAGTCTCCCTTGTCGTTGACGTACTCCTGGAACCGGATCAGGGTCCAGGTGTTCCACTGAAGATCCGGCGGATTCTGATAACTGCCCCACTGTTTCGTCCTCAGGCCCGGCATTTCATTCCACTGCTTGCAGGCCACCTGACAACCGCGGCAGGCGGTGCACAACGTTGTATCGAT
>JAVETB010000094.1:0-10734 GCA_034006265.1 Syntrophus sp. (in: bacteria)
GATTCTGGATTCTTCACTCTCGTCGGGCGGATCTGTTTCTTGAGGGTTTTCGTTCGACCCGCCGGCCTGCTCTTCCATATATCCCTTTATTTCCTCATCCTTGATGATCAGCAGCTGCTTGACGAATTCCAGAGTCGTTGCGGCGTCGTTGTCACGGAACGCCACGGCACCGTACATCTCGGTAAAAGCCGGGGTATTCGATATAAGTGCCTGAAAAAGATTGAACTTATCGTTCAGATCCTTTGAATCCGAGGGCAGCATTTTTGTCCTGAGCAGCGTTTCCAGAGACTCCTTGAATTTGACCAGCGAAGAATGCAGTTTGTTCTGCTGCAGAAGAACCCTGGCCTCGTTCAATTTTTTTTCGATTCGACCCACTTCTTCCCTGTTTATGGTATTCTTCATTTAAATTCCCCGGAGGTGTTTTGTGCTGCGTCAGCAGCACGGCTGTGAATATTTATGTATGGAGAATTGCAAGAAAAATTCCAGGAATAGAAAAAGTCTCCTTTCCGAGGAAAAAAATCATGAAATTCAGGATGGAATTGTCCCTAAAGAATTTTGTGTTTCTACCGATTCAATAGATGGGTCAACAGGAAATCAAAAGCAAGAGGTTGTGTTATGCCGGTATCCGTTTATCAAGTTGACAGCGTCATTAAGGCCTACAATAAGCAGATCCGAACGAAAGTGGAGAACAGAAATCCTGGTGCCGCCGATGCCGGTTCACGCTATCGTGATTGCGTGACAATCTCTCCCTCGCCTGAAAACAAAGCGATCACCTTTGAAAAAATCTCTTATAACATCCGCGATATCATTGTGAAGAGTGCTTAAGGGTCAAGAAGATCACAGACCTTTGAAATGGACTCAATGTGCGCAGCAACCAACCGATTGATGAGACGAAAGAAATCCTCCCTGGAGATATGGATAGTGCGTTGAAATGCAAAATACCGTTCTGAACCAGAAAAAAATTCTCGTTGTTGATGATTATCCCCACATTAGAGATTTAATTCGAGAAGCGTTGGAGACAGAGGGGCATTATGAAGTCAGCGAGGCGGAAAACGGGTTAGAGGCTCTGAATCTTCTCCGGCAAAAGACCTATGATATCGTTATCAGCGATGTGATGATGCCGATCATGGGCGGGCTTGATTTGCTGGAGAGTATTCAGGCGGTTCAGCCCACGGTCCTCACGATCATGATGACCGCCTATCCGGAGATCGAAACCTCTGTTTCCGCGATGAAAAAAGGTGCAGTTGACTTCATCCGGAAGCCGTTTCGTCTCGATGAGCTGCTCTTTAAAGTCAATGTATCTCTGCGGCAAAGGGAGGCTTTATCCGCCCAGGAACTGGAAAGGAATGCCGGAACCCTTCGTCTGCAGGGCCATTGCGAGGATTTATCGCTTCGAAACTACATTTACGACACCATTGAAAACTCCTTCGGTGACAATGACTATATCTTTGAAGATGTCGTTGAACTGGCCATCAACGTCGTCGGGGGCAGGGATTGCGAGTTGCTGCTCTATGATGTAGAGGAGCGCCGGTTTCATCCCCACATCATCAAGGGGATAGATTCTGAGACCTACAGAACAAAGATCTTCCCGCAGATCGAAGGCACGCTGGAGAAGGCGGCCCACAGCCGCGAAGCCATGATCATCACCTCGGACGAGTGTTCTGAGGCATCCCCCTCCGTGATCTGTGCGCCTTTAATGATCAGAAACCAGGTTTTCGGGATACTGACGATCCGGAAAAAGGAGCGGGGCATCGCCTTTTCAAAGAGGGAACTGGATTATATACAGACTTTGACCAAAAGGGCGTCCCTGAATGTTGAAAACAAGGTGTTGTACGAAAGTCTCTATCGCAATCTCATCGACACGTTTAAATCCCTTGTGGCTTCAATACAGGTTCGAGACTCCTATACGGAGGAGCACTCCTACCGGGTCATGGATAAAGTCATCACCATGGCAAAGCATATGGGGTGTCCCAATGAGGAAATTGAAAGCGTCCGGATTGCGGGCATGCTGCACGATATCGGCAAGATTGCCATACCGGACAGAATCCTCCTGAAGCCTGACCGCCTTACCGAGTATGAATATAAAGTCATTCAAAGCCATCCGGGGATCGGTGAAAGCATTTTGAAGTCGGTCATGCTTCTGGACCGGGAGAGGGAAATCATTCTGCACCATCACGAGCGGTACGACGGCAAGGGTTATCCTCACGGGCTCTCAGGAGACAAAATTCCGCTTTTGTCCCGATTGCTGGCCATTGCCGATTCATTTGACGCAATGACCAGCAATCGGCCTTATCGAAAGTCCATGTCTGTGGATCACGCGATTCAGGAACTCAAAAAGAACAGTGGAAAGCAGTTTGACGGCACTCTTGTTGAATGCTTTTTGCAAAGTCTGTAAGTATTGATGAATCCATTCCGACATGAAACTTCGAAATGAGGCATGATCCAGTTTATGACAACACCTAATCCCATGATGGAGATCGTGCAACGAAATCAGGCCATCCTGCGGAATCTTCAAAAAGGGCAGGCCGGCAGCCAGGATCAAAACGGTGGGGATTCCGGTTCTGTGTTCAGCGGGATGCTAGACGAGGCCGCACGTTCCTCATCGGCCGCTCAGCCCGTTTCAGAAGATTCGCCACCGCCTTCCAGGGCGCCGATTGAATTGCTGCTGAAGCGTATTGAACTCAGAATGAACGGTCATCTGTTACGGATTTTGTCAGGGGAAACAGAGGCCGAAGGGGCGGCCCAGATCTTCGGGGATGTGCGCGGTATGCTTTCCGGTTATGCTCCGAAACCGGAGAGAAGAGAAGAAGCGTCAATTCCCGTATCGAAGGAACAAAAGCCTGACACACCCTCTTCGAACGGCAACTTTGATGCCCTCATCCGGAAGGCTTCCGAAACCTATGGAGTGGATGCTGAATTGATAAAAAGCGTCATCAAGGTGGAAAGCAATTTCAAGGCGGACAGTACCTCACCCAAGGGGGCCATGGGGCTGATGCAGTTAATGCCGGCAACGGCGAGAGAGCTCGGGGTGAAAAATTACTACAATCCCGAGGAAAACATCATGGGCGGCACGCGATACCTTAAGGGGCTGCTGGATCGTTATCAGGGCAATGTGAAACTCGCCTTGGCCGCCTATAACTGGGGAATGGGCAACGTCGAGAAAAACTCCGGGAAGATGCCCCTGGAAACCCGGAATTACGTGGCCCGGGTCACGGCGAACTACTCCAGGGAAACGGAAGTGTAAATCAGGCTGCGAAACCCACCATCAGATCTCACGCAACGTCTCCGATTTCCACCGATCCAGCGATGTCAGGGCACGGAGGGCGTGGCAGGCGCCACGCTCTCTTTTTTTCAATTTCTGAGGCAGGGCTGGAAATAATCCCCAATTGATGTTCATCGGCTGGAAATTCCGGCTCTCTGCGGACGTGATGTGGCTGACAAGCGCACCCATGGCGGTGACCGGAGGCGGCGGGGGGAAGGCCTTGCCGTGATGAAATGCGGACGCGCTCAATCCGGCGATCAGTCCCATGGCCGTGGATTCGATATACCCTTCAACGCCGGAGATCTGCCCGGCGAAGAAAATGCGCTCATCCTTTTTTAATTGAAGGGTATGTTTCAACAGCGCCGGAGCATTGATAAAGGTGTTCCTGTGAATGCTCCCGTATCTCGCAAATTCCGCCTCTTCCAGGCCGGGGATCTTCCGGAATATCCGGCGCTGTTCCGGCCAGGTCAGCTTGGTCTGGAACCCGACGATGTTGAAAAGGGTCGCCTCCCGATTTTCCTGGCGGAGCTGTATCACGGCATAGGGGATTTTTCCTGTTTTCGGGTTGAGAATTCCCACCGGTTTCATGGGGCCGAAGACCAGCGTGGATATCCCTCTAGAGGCAATCACCTCGATGGGAAGGCAGCCGTCAAAATACTTTGGATCCTCGAAATCCCGGAGGGGTACGGTCTGTGCGCCCATCAGTTCCCGCCAGAAGTTTTCGTATTCCTCTTTTTCCATGGGGCAGTTCAGGTAGTCACCCTGTCCTGTGGAGTCATATCGAGAAGCTCTGAAAACCTTTCCGAGATCGATGGAATCTCCTTCAATGATCGGTGAAATCGCATCGTAAAAATAGAGATAGGAGCTGTCCGTGAGCCTGGCGATCTGCTGAGAAAGGCCATCGGAAGTCAGAGGCCCCGTGGCGATGATCACAATGCCTTCGGAAGGGATTTCGATCATTTCTTTGCGGATGATCGTCAGGTTGGAAAAGCCGTTGAGGCGGTTTTCAATAAAGCGGGAGAAGGCATGGCGATCAACAGCCAATGCCTTCCCGGCGGGAACGGAGGTTGCGTCCGCCGCCTTCATAATCAGCGAGTCCATCCTGCGCATTTCTTCCTTCAGAAGACCTGCTGCATGATCCGACACGTTGGAACGAAGCGAATTGCTGCAGACGAGCTCTGCGAGAGACCCGGACCGGTGGGCCGGAGAAAATTTTTCCGGCTTCATCTCATAAAGGACAACAGAATGCCCCCGGTTGAGGAGCTGCCATGCCGCTTCACACCCTGCCAGGCCTGCGCCGATAATGGTGACGGGGTCCTCCATGTGCACGTTCTTCCCGTTAAAAATGCCCACTGAAATTACTGGTCCTTGTCCGTGTATCCGCACTCCTTGTTGGGACAGGCTTTGTAGGTTCCCTCATTGCGGGAGTACTTTTCAACCAGAAAGGGGGAATGGCATCGGGGGCAGGATTCGGGCACGGGCCTGTCCCACAGGGCAAACGTGCAGTCGGGATAGTTGGAACATCCGAAGAAACTTCGTCCCTTCTTTGTCCGCTTTTCGATGATCTCTCCGTTGCAGCCTTCCTGTGGGCATTTGACCCCGAGGCTGATCGGCATGGTAAATTTGCAGTCCGGATAGCCGGAGCATCCCAGAAAACGGCCGAATCGTCCGAATTTGATCAGCATGTTCTTGCCGCATTGCGGACAGAGGGTTTCCGTCATCTCCCCCCCCGGGCTCCTTTTTTCGGTGCCGTCGCTCTGAGGAATGTTCATGGTGTTCCTGCAATCGGGATAGTTTGAACAGGCAAGGAATTTGCCGTTTCTTCCCCATTTGATGACCATGGGGCTCGAGCATTTGTCGCAGATCAGATCCGTCGGCGTCTCCTCCCGCTTGATGTTCCTCATTTCGATTTTGGCTTTGCTCAGATCTTCTTCAAAAGGGGCGTAAAATTCCTGAAGGGTATCGAGGCGCTTCTGCTTTCCCTCTTCGATCAGGTCGAGCTGATTTTCCATTGAAGCCGTAAAAGAAATATCCAGCACCTTGGGAAAGTTCTTGACGAGGAGTTCCGTGACGATCATTCCCAGTTCTGTAGGGTGGAACTTGCTTTGTTCCAGCCTTGCGTAATTCCTGTCCTGAATGGTGCTCAAAATGTTTGCATAGGTGCTGGGCCGCCCGATGCCTTTTTCTTCAAGCTCACGGACCAGTGAGGCTTCGGAAAACCGCGGCGGCGGTTGAGTAAATTTCTGGTCGGACTTGACCTTCAAAAGGGCAAGCTGCTCCCCTTCCTTGACATCGGGAAGAACGCCTTCCGCCTCCGCGTCCTCCGGCTGCTCCTTATCCTCCTTCCCCTCGGTGTACACGATGGTGTAGCCGGCGAATTTCAGAATCGCCCCTTGGGCGCGGAAGAGATAGGGATCGGACGATACATGGATCGTTGTCTGATCGTAAAGGGCCGGGTTCATCTGACTTGCGACGAAGCGATTCCAGATCAGGGCGTACAGGCGGAATTGATCGGATGTCAGAAATTTTTTGACATCCTGTGGCCTGTAATTCAGCGAGGCCGGCCGGATCGCTTCGTGGGCATCCTGGGTTTTCCCTTTATTTTTATAGGCATGTGCTTTTGCAGGCAGAAAAGCAGGGGCATAATTTTCCCGGATATAAGAGCGGACCTCCAGGAGGGCATCGTCGGCAATCCGCACGGAATCCGTCCTCATGTAGGTGATCAGTCCCACGGGGCCCTCTTCTCCCAGTTCAATTCCCTCATAAAGCTTCTGGGCCGTCATCATAGTTTTTTTGGCCGAAAAGCGAAGCAACCGGGATGCTTCCTGCTGCAGCTTGCTTGTCGTAAAGGGGGGCAGGGAGACCTTCTTGACCTCTTTCTTCTCCAGCTTGCTGACGATAAACCGGGGATGTGAAGACAGGGCGTCTCCCGCAGAAATCGGAGCGGACAAGAGCGTTACGATGTCCTCGGCCTGCGCCGAATTGGCGATTTTGGCCTTCCTGCCGTTGATCTTGACCAGTTTGGCTTCAAAGGGAGGGGGGCTCTCGCCTTTGAGTTGCACGGAGATGTTCCAGTACTCTTCGGGGTTGAACCCCTTGATTTCCTCTTCGCGTTCACAGATCATCCGGACGGCGACGGACTGGACACGCCCCGCGCTGAGCCCTCTTTTTACCTTTTCCCACAGAATCGGACTGATCTGATAGCCGACCAGCCTGTCGAGAATGCGTCTTGTCTGTTGAGCTTCGTATTTGTTGAAATCCAGCTCTCCGGGGTGGCTCAGTGCGTCCAGGACGGTGTTTTTTGTGAGATCATTGAACAAAACACGATATACTTCCTTGTTCTTGGCCTTTAACTCCTCCGCGATGTGCCAGGCGATTGCCTCGCCTTCACGATCGGGATCAGGGGCAAGATAAATCCGGCTCGCATGTTTCGCCGCCTTTTTTAAATCGGCGATGACCTTTTTCTTGTCATCGAGGATGCTGTAAGTGGGCTGAAAATCGTTTTGTGGATCAATCCCCAGCGTCTTTTTGGGCAGGTCCTTGATGTGCCCTTTCGAAGCCAGTACATCATAATCCGCTCCGAGATATTTTTTGATGGTTTTTACCTTCGTCGGCGATTCGACGATGATCAGGGAATCGGGCATGGAGTCTCCTTACGTTTATAAAGCTTTCCCGGCAACTGCAGAATGGCATCATACAGTTCCAGATTTAAAAGGCAATTCATCGTTTCATTGACACTGAGTCCTGACTTAGCAATGATCGTGTCAATGTCAATGGTTTCGGATGCCAGGAGATTCAAAATCATTGTTTCATGTTCGCTGAAGGAACGCTCTGATGAAGGGTGGGAAACGGAAGCTTCCTCGTCAGGATGCCGCCTTCCCGTAACATCCGCGCCCCCCTTTTGTTCGCCCGGGAGGAGTTCCCTTCGTGTTCGCCTTATCTGGGGCAGAATTTCTTCGAGAACGTCATCGACATTCTCGATCAATTTCGCCCCCTCCTTTATCAGCCTGTGGCCTCCCCGCGATCCGTGAAAATCGATACTTCCCGGAACCGCGAAAACCTCCCGCCCCTGCTCCATGGCGATGCGCGCCGTGATCAGAGAGCCGCTGCGCTCATTCGCTTCAACGACCACAACCCCCAGGGACAGGCCGCTGATGATCCGGTTGCGCATGGGAAAATTCGGGGCGTTGGGTGGTGTGGCCAGGGCGTATTCGGAAATTACGGCGCCGTTTCCCGAAATTTCCGTGTAAAGATCCTTGTTTTCAGGAGGATAAATCACATCAAGTCCGCAGCCCAGAACGGCGATCGTTCTGCCCTTGCCGGCAAGTGCTCCTCTATGGGCGGCAGAATCGATGCCCCTGGCCATTCCGCTGACGATGGTCATCCCATTCATGGCCAGTTCCCTGGCGAGCCTTTCCGTCGTATAGACGCCGTAGGTGCTGGCCATCCGTGATCCGACCATGGCAATATTCAGATCGTCCTCCTCCAGAATGCCTTTGACATAGAGGATGGGGGGATAATCAAAAATATTCTTCAGGATACCCGGGTACTCTCTGTCACGGAAAGTCACAAGATGGATATGAAATTTTTTCAGCTCTTTCAACTCTTTTTCAAGCTTCTGCCAATGATGAAACCCCTTGATCGCGGATGCCGTTTTGGGGCCGATGCCCGGAATCCTGAGGAGTTCCGGATAGGTGGCCTGAAAGACGTGGTAGGGGGATGGATAGAATTCAAGAAGGGACTTGAATGTAACGTTCCCGATGCCGCTTGCGGACCTCAAGGCCAGCCAATATAAGAGCTCATCGTTCTCCATGACTAAAGTCTTTCCGGACATCCAGATTCATATGGGCAAGGCAAAAGAGTCACTTCATGGATCGGAAAGTGGAGTGCCGCCGGAACAGGAGTTGAACATGGCGAATGCTGCTGAACTCTGCGAATCCATGATCATGCCGCTGCAATATCTGTGCGCCATCAAATGAACGGATAAAAGGCTTTGTACTTTATAGAATAATAGCATGGTGTCAAGTCTTTTTACCAAGAAGAGGAACGGCATTCTGTTGCCGCTCCTGAATACATCGGACAGGCCCCCGTTGCGGCCGGCGCATCGGGGAAAAGAAATGATATGAAATTAAATATATAAAACTATGATATATTCGGCCTTGACAAAATAGGAAAAGCAGTTTAGATACTCACCTCCCTGATTGATGGATCGCATGCCTTTATGCGCCAGTAGCTCAGCTGGATAGAGCAACGGACTTCTAATCCGTAGGTCCCGGGTTCGAATCCCTGCTGGCGTACCATATTGTGTGGTGGGTGTAGCTCAAATGGTCAGAGTGCCGGGTTGTGGCCCCGGAGGTTGAGGGTTCAAGTCCCTTCACTCACCCCATACATATCTTGTGAATTCAATAGACTAGCAAACCAGGAAGGTCGAAAAAGCGGTGTCAATGCAGTGTCAATTTTGACCCTGTAATTTTTTGATCGGAATAACATTCGCGCGGTTTGATTGATAGACCATCCGCGCATCTTCAGACTCAATCTTGTAATATCTTTCAAAAGCTCTATTGGTTTTGGTCATCATTGCCCTCTGGATTTCTTCCGGGGAGTGGACACGCCGTAAAGCTCTAGCCGATGAATGTTTTGTCCCTCCGTATAGATCGACTCCTTCAATTCCCAAATTCCTGCAGGCTTTTTTCCAGTAGCGGTAAAAATGATTCACGCCAAAGATACGGCCATCAGCATGGCGGAAGAATGGCGTGTCAGGGAAGGGTGACATCTTGAACTGTTTGAACAATTCCACATCTTCAGGTATTAATGGAATCGCTTTGTACTCCGTTTTCGATTGATCGGAAGGGATGTAAAGGTAGCCATTGCCAGTGTCAATATTGCCTTCTTTTAATAATCTCATCTCATTCGGGCGAATGGAAAAATAAGTAGATAGAAGTAAAATGCCCAAATAGGTCTTTTCCTCCGGGGCAATCCGTCTGACTTCTTCAATTATTGTCAGTTGTGTTTGCTTATCTACGGTACGCCGATATCCAAGATCATAGGACAAAGTAGGAAACTCTGGCATATCATGAATTTCTTGTCGGCGTTTCAGCCAGGCAAAAAAGGAGTGCAGTGTTGAAAGGATGTTGTGACGGGTCTTGTCTGCAAGCTCTAACCCCTTAATGAAATCTTCAAGATTTCCATACCGGATATCTTTGACATTCATGTGCCCAAAATAGGCTTGAGCTTTATCTATATGGTTGGAAATGGATCTGTATGAATGCCTCCGTACCTCTGATTCCTTGTATTCAAGCCATTTTTTAGACATATTGACAAAGGACAGAGGATTGTCGCGTTTGTAATCTCTCGGATCGAAAGTTTTTTCGTCAGTCTTGAACCTTAATCCTGTCAGAAAACGGGAGGCTTCTTCGTAGGACTTAAAACGCTTTGTGATTTCTCCAAACTTAACTTTAAACCTTGTTGCCCTGCATTTCGGATGGACTGGACAACACAAGGCGTTGCCGTAATCCTTGAACTTGCCACCGCACACCGGGCAATTCTCATCAGAGTAAACGCCACCCTTCATGCAAATACCTCCCCTCTGATAATTGAGAGGAGTATGGCGATATGGTGCAGTGGAAGTCAACATTTTTTCTTTATGTGATTATCCGGTTTCCTTCTTCCGGTTCTTCAGGCCGCAGGGACAGAAGATTTCCGCATTGAGAGCAGATAAATCCGAGCGGCTGGATCATCGTTTCCGGATTCCCCGAGGGACTATAGACGGGAGGGACTTCTTTCAGAGAAACGGCCTGAACGAACACGGTCCCGCCACAGGGGCATGTCCGTTGCTTCAGGTCATTTATGGGGATGTTCACTTTGAGCTGGGCGGGCATGTATTTTACCTTCCTATCTCATTTAAGAGTTCATCGGGCACATTACATCCCCGATTCCCCGATAAATCTTGAAACCGGGCTCTCATAAACACGGTTTCCATTTTCAGTCACTTCAGGCCTGACTGCCAGAATGAGCTGGTCTTGCGCCCTTGTCCATGCCACATAAGCAAGGCGACGCTCTGCTTCAACATCATTGGCTGCGATAGCCTGCTTCGAAGGCAATATGCCTTCATTACATCCGGCGACGATGACGACCGGCCATTCCAAGCCCTTTGCGGCGTGGATGGTGAGAAGGGTTATCCCTTCCTTGGGGTCGTCTTTGTTGATCTCGTCTTGTAAATCGTATGTGGCAAGCCAATTGAGGTACTCGGTCACGTCACCGTTATGGCCATTGCACCATTTCTTGATGAAGGCTATGGCTTCAGGTGACAGGTCGGGATAATCAGAATTCAGGCAAGTAACGATGTCATTGAGTGTGAAATCTTCACCATTGTAAAATTTCCATTCTTCATACATTTCCTTCCATACATCAAAATGGTTTTTCCCTTCTTCTGCGGCCTTGACGCGAATCGCCGAGTATTCTTCCCGATTGAC
>JAVETB010000096.1:0-10006 GCA_034006265.1 Syntrophus sp. (in: bacteria)
GGCTACAAGGGGCGGATGGGCATTCATGAATTACTGATCGGCTCCGATTCGATCAAACGGCTGGTCCAGAAGCACGCCGACATTGAATCTCTGAGAAATGCGGCCATCTCGGAAGGGATGACGACCCTGCTCCAGGACGGCATCCAGAAAGCGATCCAGGGTCTGACCGACTTCCGGCAGGTCCGCAGGGTCTGCATCAAATAGGGAAGCGGTTCAGTTTTCCTTCAGCCGCTTCTGCCAGCTCTGAAGGAGGTCCAGGGCGTCCCGGGGCGCCAGGGAGGACAGGTTCAATGCCGAAAGCTCTTCGGCAATCCGCTCCTTTTCGCTCATAAAAAGATTCAGCTGTCCGGGGTTGCGGACTTTCTTTTTCCTGCTCCGGGCAATTTTAGGCATGCCCACTTCATCCATCTCCCCGATTTCCAGGTTGTCTAGAATTTCCCTGGCACGGCTGATCACCTCGTCCGGAACGCCTGCGATCCGCGCAACCTGTATTCCGTAACTCCGGTTCGTTCCGCCGGGAACAATCTTCCTCAAAAAGATGATCCGGTCACCCCACTCCTTGACGGCGATGCTGAAATTCCTGAATCCCGTTCCCGCCACGGCCAGCTCGGTGAGCTGATGGTAGTGGGTTGCAAAGAGGGTGCGGGCCCCGATGCTTTTTGGGTCGTGGAGGTATTCCGCCACAGCCCATGCGATGCTGAGGCCGTCGAAGGTGCTGGTCCCCCGCCCCACCTCATCCAGGATCACCAGGCTCCGCCTGGTGGCATTACGAAGGATCTGCGCCACCTCGTTCATCTCCACCATGAAGGTGCTCTGCCCTCGGATCAGGCTGTCCGCCGCGCCGATGCGAGTAAAGATCCGATCCACCACCCCGATCCTTGCCCTGGATGCCGGCACAAAACTTCCCATCTGCGCCATGAGAACAATGAGCGCAACCTGCCGGATATACGTTGATTTCCCCGCCATATTGGGGCCGGTAATCACCAGAAAGCGGTTCAGCTCCGTATCCAGGAGAACGTCGTTTGGGACAAAGCCATCCTTGAGGGGCATCCGCTCCACAACGGGATGCCTTCCCACGTCGATCTCAATCCGGTCCTCCCGGTCCACGGAAGGGCAGCAGTATCCGTACTTGTCGGCGACTTCCGCCAGGGAAGCCAGTGCATCCAGGGAAGCCAGCCAGGATGCCGTTTCCTGAATTCCGGGGATGTCCGCTGCCGCCGTATCCCGCACGGCGGAAAAGAGGTCGTATTCGCGCTCCCGACATCGAGACTCCGCATTGAGAACGGCCGATTCATACTCCTTGAGCTCCTGGTTGATGTAACGCTCCGCATTGACGAGGGTCTGCTTTCTCACGTACTCTTCCGGCGCATTGGCCGCGTTAGCCTTGGAAATCTCGATGTAATACCCAAAGACGCTATTGAATCCCACCTTGAGAGATGCAATGCCCGTCCGTTTTCGCTCCTTTTCCTCAAGCGCCGCGATCCACCGTCTCCCGTCCCGCATCATGGAGGACAGGCGGTCCCGCTCCTCGTCATACCCGTCCTTGATGAGCCCCCCTTCCCGAAGGGTGAGCGGCGGGGAGTCGCAAATCGCCCGTTCAAGAAGGTCATGCAGATCGGGCAATTCATCGATGCCCAGGTGAACTCTTTCCAGCAGCGGGGAGGTTTTGTCGGCAAGAAGGCTTTTAAGGCCGGGAAGCCTGCTCAATGAGTTTTTCAGGGCAATGAGATCGCGGGCGTTGGCGACCCCCAGAGAAATTCTTCCCGCCAAGCGCTCCATGTCATAAATCTTGGCGAGGGTCCGGCGCAGGTTTTCCCGGAAAAGATGGTTTTCCCGTATTTCCGCTACGGCCGCCAGCCTTTCCCTTATTTTCTCCGGATCGACGAGGGGATAGTTGAGCCACCAGCGGAGGCGACGCCCCCCCATGGCGGTCATCGTTTCATCAAGGATGGAAAACAGGGAGCCTGAGGTCCGATTGTCCTGGATGGTCCTGAACAGTTCAAGGTTCCGCTTCGCCGTCTCATCGAGCAGCAGATAATCCTTTGTCGAGTACCACTGAAGCCGGCGGATGTGCTTCAGGGTATTCTTCTGGGTCTCCTCCACGTATCGAAGAATGGCGCCTGCCGCTCCAACCACCGCCGGATGACCCTTCAGGCCTGACCGCTCAAGGATGTTCTCCGGAACGGCGGATGAAAGACGCCTCCAGGCCTCGTCCTGATCAAAATACTCCCCGGGCATTTCATCCAGGCGGCAGACGGGTTCTCTCCCGGAAAAAAACCTGGAAAAACCGCTCCTACGGAGGTCCCCGGGAAGGAGGATTTCCCGGAATTCAAGGGCGGCCATCTCCGCCTCAAAAAACTGCGGATCCTGGAAATCGCTGACCAGGAACTCCCCGGTGGAAATGTCGAGGAAGGCCAGCCCGATGGAAGAGCCCAGGGGATTAACCGCCGCGAGGAAGTTGTTTTCCTTGGCATGAAGGTTTTCGGCATCCACGACCAGGCCGGGGGTGACAATTCGGATGACCTCACGCTTGACAACCCCCTTGGCCAGTTTCGGGTCCTCGACCTGTTCGCAGATCGCCACCTTGAACCCTTTTTCAATGAGCTTCGGGATGTAGGTGGACAAGGCATGGTAGGGAAAGCCGCACAGGGGGATGCTGTCTTCCTTCCCCTTGTTTCGTGACGTGAGGGTGATTTCAAGAATGTTCGAGGCGGTTACGGCATCTTCAAAAAAGATTTCATAAAAATCTCCCATGCGGAAAAGAACGATGCAGTCGGGATGCCTGCTCTTCACTTCCGCATACTGCCGCATTGCCGGGGTCAAACTGGTCATGTCCACGGAATCGGTCATTCCCAGCGATCCCCGCCCCGTTTTTTCATGTCGATGAAGCCCCCGCCGCCAGGGGAGCCTCCCCCGCCCAGAAAGGCGCTCAGCAACCCGTTCACGACACTGATCACCAGCGCGCCGAATACAGCCGTCCAGAACCCCTGAACGTCGAAACCGGGGATGACTCCCGACACCATTTTGAGGATAAGCGCATTGATCAGGAAGGTGAACAGGCCGAGGGTCAGAACATTCACAGGAAGAGTCAGAACAAGAAGGATCGGCCGGAAAAAGACGTTGAGAAAGCCCAGCACCGCCGCGGCGAAAAGCGCGGAAAAAAAACCGCTGACCCTGATCCCCTCCAGCAGATAGGCAGCCAGGAGAACGGACAGGGTCAAAAGAATCCACTTGATCAGAAATCTCATTCCTCAACCCCTGCCAATCTTATCTATACATCACAGTAGTCGGGCTGGAAACTCGTCTCCGGAGCTGTGCAGATTGGACAAGACCAGTTTTCAGGAATCTCCTCGAATGGCGTTCCCCGGGGGACGCCATTCTCGGGATCGCCGAGTCTCGGGTCATAGATGTAGCCACAGCCGGTACAAAAATACTTATCCATTTTGACTTTTCCTCCTGCAGGTAAAATTTATAAAAAGCTGATCATCTCCATGTACATCGAGGGAGAGAATTTTCCTTAGATTTCGATAATGCCCTGGTTGACATCCATGGAATCCTGTACGATGAGCCCCGTTCATACAGCCGCATTCTTTCCCCGGTAGCTCAGCGGGTAGAGCAGATGGCTGCTAACCACCGGGTCCGCGGTTCGAGTCCGCGCCGGGGAGCCAACATCAACGGAACCTTTCAACTCCGGCCAAGGGGTTGCAAGGTTCTCATCCCCGACAACGTGCGCCGATGGAGGCGGCATGACCTCCTTTTTCAGGTTTGCCTCTTTTCCGGAAACGAATGCCATCCTCAGTAAAACCTTGCCGCTGAGCTTAGCTGTATTGATGAAATTCCTCAAGTTCTTTGGTTGACTTTTTTGACGTTGTCAATCCTCTTTTTCAGCAGGTTTTATCACAACAGGGAATATTCTGCCCAACATTTTTCTCAGCTCAGGCCGCGAGAAACCTCTTTTGCCTCATTATCGTCAAGGGCAACGGCTTAAGGAGCCCCTTTCGGCGAAGGCCAAACACTCAAGGCTGAACGATGGATCAGCACCGGAACGGTGGCGGAACCCGGAGCAAACATTTCCAATTCCGAGCCAAAAATGGTATTTAAATACCAGAGTGGGTCCGGCGGCCATGATCATCACGAGCATGGATGTGATGCCTGAGGAAGCTTTCGAGCGGAAAACGGCAAGACGGGCGGATCCTGCCATCGGCACCGCCCTGAAAAGCTGCCGGCGCTCCCGCGGAAACGGCGCGGGGCGGGAAGGCCGGCACAAGGGGCTTTACGCCCGGATCGAGGATTTTCGAAACGTGAACAGTCAGGAACCAAGAAGGATCCGGCTCCTTTTTGCCGGCATCGTCCATGGAGTCGGATTCCGCCCAGCCATCTACAGAATCGCGGTGGAATGCAAGCTCGGCGGCTTCGTCTGCATGGCACCGGAAGGTGCTGTTGTCGAAGTTGAGGGACAGCCCGGCCGGTTTGAAGATTTCCTCTCCGCGGTTCTCAACAGACTCCCTCCCGCCGCGGAAGTTGCCGCCATTTCTCAGGAGGACATTCCCGCCCGCGGAGACCGGACCTTTGCGATCCTATCCAGCAGGGAAATGGACGTCACGGCAGTCCCCGTCTCCCCCGATCTTGCCGTCTGCAGCAACTGTTTGAGGGAGCTTGAGGATCCGCAGGATCGCCGCCACCGCTATCCCTTCATCAACTGCTCTGAATGCGGCCCCCGTCTGACCATCATCCGGGATGTCCCCTATGAGCGGGAGAACACCTCGATGGCCTGCTTTCCCCTCTGCCCTCAGTGCCGCAGCGAATATGAAAATCCCACCGACCGCCGTTTCCACGCCGAACCCAATGCTTGCCCGCTCTGCGGCCCCCGGCTCTGGATGGCGGATGAACGCGGAGAGCCCCTGGCAGGCGATCCCGCGCACCCTGTCGAAGAGGCCAGGGAACTGCTCAGAAGGGGAAAGATTCTGGCAATCAAGGGAATTGGCGGCTTTCACCTTGCCGTAGACGCCGCCAATGAGGAAGCCGTCAAGCGCCTGCGCATCCGGATGAGCCGGGAAGAGCAGCCCCTGGCCGTCATGGTGGAGAATCTGTCCGCAGCCGAACGGATTGCCGAAATCGGCCTCAAGGAGCGGGAACTCCTTACATCTCCTCAACGGCCCATCGTCCTGTGCCGCAGGAAGCGCCAAATCAGGATCGCGCCCTCCGTCGCACCCGGCGTTTTGGACCTGGGAATCATCCTGCCCTACACACCGCTGCACGCGCTCCTCCTGGAGGAGAATTTTTTCCCTCTCGTCATGGCGGGCGCCCATCGGGTCGGCGAACCCATATGCCGGGGAAACAGGGTGGCCCTTTCGCACCTTCAGGGGATCGCCGACGGTTTTCTTCTTCACAACCGGGACATTCTGGTGCGCTGCGACGACTCCGTTGTAACGGTGGCACAGGGAAAGGCGATCATGATCCGCCGATCCCGCGGCTATGCCCCGAGGCCGATCCCCCTGCAGCACTCCTATCCGGCTGTCCTCGCCCTCGGTTCCCGGCACAACGCGACCCTCTGCATCCTCAAGGGGAACCAGGCCTACCTGAGCCCCCACATCGGAGACCTGGACACCCCGGGGGGGCGGACATCCCACTTAGAAAGCAGGAAGCTGATGGAAAAAATCTCTTCCTGCCAACCCGAGGTGCTCGCCTGCGATCTTCATCCAGCCTGCTGTACGGCCCGTCTTGCGGAAGAGCTTCCCCATCGGGAGATTTTCCGCGTCCAGCATCACCACGCCCATATTGTCAGCGCCATGGCCGAAAACGGGCTGTCGGAGCAGGTGATCGGACTGGCCATGGACGGAACAGCGGGTTACGGACCGGACGGAACCCTTTGGGGCGGTGAGTTCCTCCTTTCCGACGAGGAGGATTTTCAGCGGGCCGGGAACCTCGAGCCCTTCCCACTCCCCGACCCGGACAGGGCCGTGCGGGAGCCCTGGCTGGCAGCGGTCGGTCTTCTGCGGGAAAGTTACGGCCACGACTGGCAGGACATCGCGCGGAGTCTGACCCTCAAGGAGTATGCCTTCCAATTTGAGCAGCTGAACTCCATGATGGCTTCCGGATTGAACAGCCCCCGGACCTCAAGTCTTGGCCGGGTGTTCGACGCGGTGGCGGCGCTTCTGGGAATTCGGCATGAGGCAAGTTTTGCGGGCCAGACGGCGATGGAGCTCGAGGCGCTGGCCGATGTTCCCGATGAAGCGGGCTATCCCTTTCTTCTCCGCTACGAAATGGTCGCACCATTCTTGATCTCAGTGCCCTTGTCCAGGAACTCGTCCAGAAACGGATCTATGGAATAGCCCCCCAAAAAATCGCTTCCCGCTTCCATACGTCAATGATCAAAGCCCTGGCAGCCATGGCCTGCGAAATCCGGGAGCGTTCCGGCATCGAAAAAGCCGTGCTCAGTGGCGGCTGCTTTCAGAACCGCACCCTTTTCAACGGTGTGAGCCGGGAGTTGAAAAAGGACGGATTTGCCGTCTACACCCACATCAACCTGCCTCCCAATGACGGCTGCATCGCTCTCGGCCAGGCGGTGGTCGCCGCCACCCGGCTGAAGCGACGCGGTTCCTGAAGAGAAAATTCCCCGCCGGACAATCAGTTGGTGAGCATCCATCCCCTGGATTTGTAGTTGCCTGGAAAGGGAGCCAGGATTACCCCGCTTACAGGAATCGAATGCTTCCGGAACAATGCAGACACGCCGCCCAACCGGTCCAGGACAGCGCACGGGATCGTTTGGGAAGCGGAATGGTGACTCTCCGTTGTTGAAAAAGGCGCCAGAAAGCTCATGATGCGCGTCATTCAAGGACCAGCCACTCCATGGCATGAAGGCATGGAGGGGAAGGAGAAAATTCCCGGGCGCTGCGCCAACCAGGAATCTGCGACGGAGCATGTGCCGACGTGCCGACAAACTGCAGCGATCTGGCCACCCCGCATGCCGCCGCTGAACCTCGTCTCCCTCCGGATTTCCGTGCCACTTCGCGGAACCCGATCTTGTTACTTGAAGAATCGCTCAATGAAGGGTAAAATGCCACTTCGTGCCGCCGCTTTGCACCTTTTCCATTTCGCGGAGACGGCAGGAACAACACGGAACCATCAGGATGTTCTACGATCGTCAATCCTGAATCTTCCAGGGGGAATACCAGACTTATGACGCGAGTCAAGATAGAATTGCCGGATACATTTGATTTCTCAACCGATCTGCGCCTCCGCTTCCGCGACATCAACGCCGGGAATCACCTGGCTCATGACGCCGTTCTCTCTCTGGCTGAAGAGGCCCGCTTCCTGTTTCTGGAACACCTGGGCTATCCCCACCTGAACATAGACGGTTGTGGCTATGTTGCCGCCGATGCCGCCATCGTCTACAAATCGCAGGCCTTTTTCGGGGAGGTGATCCGGGTCGAGGTAGCGGTTCGGAACGTTGCCTCCAAATCCTGCGATTTTCTTTACCGGCTCAGCAATCAAGAGACCGGTCAGGAGGTGGCGCGAGCCAAAACCGGGGTCGTCTTCTTTGATTATGGGAGCCAGAAGCCGGTCAGGGTTCCCGACGGCTTCAGGGCGAGATTTGAAAGCGGAGTATGACTTTTTTTCCGCAAGGCATCCTCTGATCCGCAATACAGACTAATCCCTAATCTAATCCACACCCGCCTAAGTACTTTGGTTTCTCGTCTCTAAGGCTTTTAACAGCAATAAATCATCATACTCCCGATTGTCTGAAGCTTTTCCATCTTGTAACATTCACCTAAGCAAGATCAGACCGGCACCAGGAACTCCGGGAAGACGCTGTTTCCGTTCAAGACACTCAATCATTGTTTCAGAAAGGAGCATGGACGATGAACTTTATGAAGCGTTTAACAAAGCATCCGGGCACCCTTGGCTTGATTGCACCGGAGCTTATGTGGCTGAAGCGCAGACGCCAGAGGCTCAATGGAAGCAGGATCAACGAGAACATTCTGAAGGAAGCGTATTGTCGCCTTCTGATCAGGAAAGGATAACGGAGCACGCCGACGCTGCGTTATCGGCAGCGCCGGCGGATCTTTCATCGAGGGAAACGCGGGGGGGGCCAGCGACCTCTCGCCAGGCCCTTCTTGCAGATGCAACCTCAATCCGCCAACCGGCACGAAAAAAAGGGCGTAACCGAATTCGGTTACGCCCTTTTTTTTCGTGCCGGTTTATCAAGCACCGTTCTCGAATGATAACAGGAAAAGAAACACGCCTCGGAAAATCTTCTTACGAAGGAGTGGCGCAGGCCTGTCTTTCCGAATCCCAGTAAGGTGACATTTCCCGCAGACGCCGGATAATTTCCGGAAGGGTTTCAATGACCAGATCGATTTCCTCCTCCGTATTTTTAATGCTCAGACTGAAGCGGATCGATCCGTGCGCCATCGTAAAGGGAACCCCCATGGCCCGCAGGACATGGGAAGGCTGAAGGGATCCCGAGGTGCAGGCCGAACCCGAAGAGGCGCAGATCCCATAGCGATCCAGCATGAGCAGGATGCCCTCCCCCTCTACAAATTCAAAGCTGATGTTCGTGGTGTTGGGAAGACGGTTGACCCGGTCACCGTTGACCCGCGAATTGGGGATTCTGGCCAGCAATTCATTCTCCAGCTTATCCCGCAACTCCCGCACCCGGGTGTTTTCCTCCTCCATGTAGGCGGCGGCAAGCTCGCAGGCCTTTCCCAGGCCGATGATGCTCGGAACGTTCTCCGTCCCGCCGCGCCGTTCCCGCTCCTGGTGACCGCCGATCATGAAGGGGGAAAATCGCGTGCCGCGCCGCAGATAGAAGACGCCGATCCCTTTGGGGGCATGAAGCTTATGCCCGGAAAGGGACAGCATATCGATGGCGTTTTTTCCCATGTTGATGGGAATTTTCCCGACGGCCTGGACGGCGTCGGTGTGAAACGGGATGCCCCGCTCATGGGCCATCAGGGCCGCTTTTTCCACGGGGAACATGACACCCGTTTCATTGTTGGCCCACATCAGGCTGACGATGGCCGTATCCGGTGTCAAACTTTTTTCATAGGCTTCCATGTTGAGGCGGCCTTCGCTGTCCACGGGCAGTTCCGTCACCCGGCAGCCCTCCTTGGCCAGATGCGCGCAGAGGGAGCGTACGGCGGGATGCTCCACACGGCTGATCACGATGTGCCTCCGTTCCGGATAGGTGGCCAGCGCCGAACGAATCGCCGTATTGTCGCTCTCCGTCCCGCAGCTGGTGAAGATGATTTCGTCCGGTGACGCCCCAAGGAGGGCGGCAACCTGTTCCCGGGCTTCCCGGACCTTGATCCCCACCTGACCGCCGAAGGTGTGCATGCTGGACGGATTGCCGTAAAGCCGGCCGAAATAGGGCATCATGGCCGCCAGCACCTCCGCCGAAACCTGGGTGGTCGCATTGTTGTCCAGATAGACCGTCGTCATTCCGTCACCTCCTCCACAACGAGATCCGGCGAGACCAGTTCCCGGAGCTTGACCTCTACAAAACCCTTCAAGGTCTGCTGCGATGCCGGACAGACGGCGCAGTATCCCCTCTTCGCCAACAGCACCCGGTTGCCGATCACATCGATGAGCTCCACATCCCCACCATCGTTTTTCAGGGCCGGACGGATTTCCCGATCCAGGATCTCTTCGATCATGCGGATTTTCTGAATGTTCGTCATTTTCGGACGAACGGGCTCACGCACTTCCGCCCGCACCCTGTCGATGATTTCCTGAATCCTGTCGAGGCAGTTTCCGCAACCGCCTCCCGCCTTGGTATAATTGGTCACCTCTTCCACGGAACTCAGGTTGTTTTTCCTAACGGCCTGTTCGATTTCCCGGTCCGTCACGCCAAAGCATTCACAGATGATCTCCCCTTCCTTGACTTCAGTGGGCACTCCCCGGTAATAGGCAATGGCCTTTTCCAGAGCCTGCTGTCCAAGAACGGAGCAGTGCATCTTTTCCTTGGGGAGCCCTCCCAGGTAGGCGGCGATATCCTGATTGG
>JAVETB010000097.1:0-9991 GCA_034006265.1 Syntrophus sp. (in: bacteria)
GCAAAGATCCTGGCCAGAGACGGCATCCGGTTCACCCCCTGGCATCTCAAAACCCGGGGCCGATACGGCTCCAATGCAAGCGAACTCTTCGCATCCCTCATGACCAGGGACGAGAAGGCCGGTTTAGGCCTTTTCGACGACCGGGGCTCCTTCAAAAAGGCCAAGTTCGCCTACTACAGAGCCTATCACGAAAGCAGGGAGCGATGGGACAGGGGACCGGACAGCTTTCTGAAAACAGGCCTGGACGCCGCCGGGATTTCCGGCGCGGAATTCCAGAAGCTTCTTCGGGAGCCGGCCACCCAGGACCGCCTCAAAGACTGGAACGGTGCATATGAAATCGCCAGGATCCAGGGGATACCGGCCTTTGTCGTAAAGGGAAAATACCTGCTCTCCATGAAAAACCTCCGGTCGCTGGACGACATGGCGGCCAAGATCAGGGAACTGATGGCAAAATAGCCCTCCGCCGGGGCCATCTTCCGGTTTCACGAGAAGGCACGATGAATTGGATCGAAAAAATAGCCACCTTGCAGGACCGCCGGATTTTATGGCTCCTGATGGCAATCATCGGCTTCGGTCTTGCCCTGACCTCGTTTCTCGTCTTCCAGAAGTGGCTCTACATGAGGCCGTGCGAGCAGTGCGTCTACATCCGCTTCGCCATGGCCTGTATCGCCGTCGGCGGCGCTGTCGGCGCCGCCAATCCCAGGGTTCTCGTGCTGAAGCTTGCCGGATACGGCGCGGCGGTCTATGGGGCGACGAAGGGAATCGGCTACTCTCTGACGCTGATCCGGATCGGCGAGGCTTACCGCAGCGGCAATCTTTTCGGCGTCCAGGGCTGCAGTGCGGAGCCGGCTTTCCCCTTTCACCTGCCCTTGCACTCGTGGTTTCCCGCCACCTTTCTTCCTACGGAAGACTGCGGCGTCAGCTATCCGATCATTCCCGAAGGCGCCGTTTTAAGCCCCATGCAGAAATACTTTACGGACCTGTACCGCGACGGCTGGCACCTGATCCCCTCCCGCCAGTTCATGACCATGGAGCAGTGTACGCTGCTGTGCTTCAGCCTGATCCTCACCGCCCTCCTGATTTGCCTGATTTCCTGGACGATTGTCCAGGCAGGAAAGAAGCTTCGCCCCTGAGAATTCCAAGGAACGCTTTTTCCTGACGGCGGACCGGGGAGCCCGAATGTTGCTGTTGCCTTTTTCCCTTGAACTGTCCGGCAAGATGTGCCAGAATGCCCCGTCAATTTCATGTGCAGAAATGAAGGGAGTCATCCGATTTTTCGCTTTTATCTTCCTGCCCGGTCCTTTCTTCCGGAAGCTCCCCTTCTCCATGTCACACCGACCGGGAAGAACAGTCCGCACCATTTTAATAAGGGGTAGGTTTTGGAAAGAAACACCATTGTCGCCATCGTTGGAAGGCCCAACGTGGGCAAATCCACGCTGTTCAACCGGCTGTCCCATAAACGCAAGGCCATCGTCATCGATGTGCCGGGAGCCACGCGGGACCGGAACTACGCGGATTGCAGCTGGTACGGACGCCGGTATACCCTGATCGATACGGGAGGCTTCGAACCCGCTTCCACGGAGACCATCCTCATCCAGATGCGCGAACAGACCCATCTGGCCATTGAAGAGGCCGACCTCGTGATTTTTCTCATGGATGGACGGGATGGCCTGACCCCCGCCGACATCGAAATTTCGCGGATGCTGCGGGAAGCGGGAAAGACCGTCTTTTATGCCGTCAACAAGGTGGACGGCCCCCGCCATGAAGACTTCCTGCCCGAATTCTACCGCCTGGGAGCGCACCGGATCTATGACATCTCCGCACAACATGGCCTGGGCATTGACGAACTGATGGATGACCTGGCGGAATATCTCCCTCCGGCAAGGGAAACTCCCGAAGAAGGCAAAGAGGAAAGAGTGGGGGAGCGGATCCGGATCGCCCTGATCGGGAAACCCAACGTGGGCAAATCGTCCCTGCTGAACAAGATTCTCGGATATGAGCGGACCATCGCCAACCCCGCACCGGGAACGACCCGGGACTCCATCGACACCCCCTTTACCTTCAACGGCCGGAACTATCTGCTCGTCGACACGGCCGGCATCCGGAAGAAGAGCCGCATCAGCCTTCAGCTCGAAAAGTACAGCGTCGTCCAGGCCCTGAAGACTCTGGACCGCTGTGAAATCGCCCTGCTGCTCATCGACGCGGAGGAAGGGATCACGGACCAGGACACCAAGATTGCGGGGCTCGCCTTCGAAAAGGGCCGGGCGGTCATTGTCGTGGTGAACAAATGGGACAAGATCGCCAAGGACAACAGCACGGTGGGCCGCTACGTCGAGGACATCCATGACCGGCTGAAATTCATGGATTTCGCCCCCATCGTCTTCGTCTCCGCCCTGAGCGGCCAGCGGGTCATGCGGATTTTTTCCCAGGAGGAGGAGGTGTACCGGCAGTACACGGCCAGGATCGGCACGGGGGAGCTGAATCGGAAGATGACGGAGATTGTCACCCGCAATCCGCCGCCCCAGTACGCGAAAAAGGGACACCCCTTCAACTACGTCACCCAAGTGGCCGTCAAACCGCCTACATTCGCCTTCTTTGTCGCCAAACCCGCGGAAATCCACTTTTCCTATGAGCGATTCCTGATCAATTCCCTGCGGGAGGCCTTCGGGTTCACGGAAGTTCCCATCCGGATCGTTTTTCGCAGGAAGCACCGGGACACCGGCTCCTGAAAGCTTGATTTCGCCTTGACTCCCTCCGACTTTTTCAGTAGTAATGCTGGGTTTTAAATTTCGGATTACCCTGTCATTTGCGCGGGATAACAAATTTACAAGCGCCCTTCAGGAGGTTACCATGAAGCGTTTTTTACATCGTTCTTCTTCGAGCCTGATCTTTTCAGGATTCTTGATCCTGCTGTTCCTCGTATCCCTTGCCGGCTGCGCCGGGGAGGAGGGGAAATCACCCGCCGGCGAAGAGAAGAAGGAAGCCGCTGCGGCAAATGACATCCGGATCGGCGTCGCCGGGGCTCACAGCGGCGATCTGGCCTCTTACGGACTGCCCACGGTCAAGGCGGCGGAACTGGTGGTCAAAGACATCAACGCCAAGGGGGGCATTCTGGGGCGCCCGGTCAAACTTCTTGTTGAAGACGATGCCTGCAAGCCGGAAATGGCGGCCAACACCGCGGCCAAGCTCGTCTCGGCCAAGGTCCATGCCGTCATCGGCCATATCTGCAGCGGCGCGACGAAAGCGGCCATAGGGATCTACAAGGATGCCGGGATCGTCGCGATCACCCCGTCGGCTACGAATCCCGAGCTGACCCAGAGCGGCCGGTACCCCAATTTCTTCCGGACCATCGCCCCCGATGACGCCCAGGCGAAGATGCAGGTGGATTTTGCCCTCAACCGCCTCAACGCCCGCAGGATCGCCATTCTCCATGATAAGGGCGATTACGGGAAGGGCCTGGCTGAATTCGCCAAAAAGTTCGTTGAAGCGTCCGGAGTGGCCGAGGTCGTCCTCTTTGAAGGGGTGACGCCGGGTGCCGTGGACTATTCGGCGGTCGTCCAGAAGCTCAGGGGGACCAAAGCCGATGCCGTCATTTACGGCGGCTATCATCCCGAGGCTTCCTCCATCGTCATGCAGATGCGCAAGAAGGGCATGAAAACCGCCTTCCTCTCCGATGACGGCGTCAAGGACACCACCTTCATCAAGGTTGCCGGCCCCTACGCGGAAGGCGTCTATGCCACAGGTCCCAGAGACACATCCTCCAATCCCATCGCCATGGCCGCCAATGAGGCCCACAAGAAGGCCTATGGATCCGAACCCGGCGCTTTCTTCCTAAACGCCTATGCCGCAACCCAGGCGCTTCTCAACGCCATTGAAAAGGCCGGATCCACCGATTATGAAAAGGTCCTGCAGGCCCTGCGCACCCAGGAGGTGGAAACCCCCCTTGGAAAGATCCACTTTGACGACAGGGGAGAAGCCGTAGGAGTGGGTTTTGCCATGTTTCAGGTGAAAAAGGGTGTCTACACCGAGGTTGAGTAATACGGGATGGAGTATTTTCTTGAGCTTTTCGTCGGTGGATTGACGCGGGGCAGCATCTATGCCCTCATCGCCCTCGGCTACACCATGGTGTACGGCATCATCGAACTGATCAATTTCGCCCACGGCGAGATTTACATGATCGGGGCCTTCACCGCCCTGATCGTCGCAAGCGTCCTGACTCTGAATGGCTTCTCCGGGGTGTCCGTTCTGGTCCTTGCGGCGGTTTTTGCCGTGGTGTATGCCTCCGCCTACGGGTTTACCGTGGAGAAGATCGCCTATAAACCCCTGCGCCAGGCGCCGCGCCTTTCCCCCTTGATCAGCGCCATCGGAATGTCCATCTTTCTTCAGAATTACGTTCTCCTCGCCCAGACCTCCGATTTTCTCCCCTTCCCCAATCTGCTGCCGCAGTTCGATTTCCTGGCCCCCTACGCCGCCGTCATCGGCTCGACGGAGCTCTTCATCATCGCCACCACGGCCGTCGTCATGGTGCTTCTCACCGTCCTGATCAAATTCACACGCATGGGGAAGGCGATGCGCGCCACCGCCCAGGACCGCACCATGGCCATGCTCACCGGCGTCAACGTCAACCGGGTCATTTCAAACACCTTCATCCTGGGTTCCGCCCTGGCCGCCCTGGGAGGGGTGCTCATCGCTTCCCACACCGGCCGGATCAACTTCTACATCGGCTTTCTCGCCGGCATCAAGGCCTTTACGGCAGCCGTGCTTGGCGGCATCGGAAGCATTCCCGGCGCCGTCCTCGGCGGTCTGCTCCTGGGCTGGACGGAGAGCTTTGCCACCGGCTACGTTTCCAGCGACTATGAGGATGTCTTCGCATTTCTGCTGCTGGTGCTCGTCCTGATCTTCCGCCCGGCGGGGCTCCTGGGCCGGACCCCTCCCGGAAAGGTGTAGCCATGCTGAAAAAAGCGGCTCTCACCTCCCTCTGGTTTTTGTTTCTCACCTTTCCGCTCCTCGCCATCCGGGTGAACACGATCGAACATCTCGTGGAATGGCGCTGGAAAAACATGATCTACGTGGGGATCGGCAGCTTCGTTCTGTCCCTTGTGTGGCAGTACCTCCTGCCCCGCCAGGCCTCGGCCCGCGGGCCCGGCGAAGGGGAAGGCTCATCGATGCGGTCCCTGTACCGAAGGATCCTGGAAGATCGCCGGGTCCGCTACCCTCTTCTGGCGGTCTGCGGACTCTTCGCCCTGGCCTTCCCCTTTCTCTTTCCAAGTTATCAAACCAGCATTCTGACGACGGCCCTGCTCTACATCGTCCTCGGGCTGGGCCTGAACATCGTGGTGGGGCTCGCGGGGCTCCTCAATCTGGGCTACATCGCCTTCGCCGCCGTGGGCGCCTATGCCTACGCCCTCCTGAATGTCCACTTCGGGCTGGGCTTCTGGGCGGCCCTGCCCATCGGCGCCCTGCTCGCCGCCCTCTTCGGAATCCTCCTGGGGTTTCCCGTCCTGCGGCTCCGCGGCGATTATCTGGCCATCGTCACCCTGGGATTCGGCGAGATCATCCGCCTGGTCCTTGAAAACTGGAGCGATTTTTCCTTCGGCCCCAGCGGCATTTCCAACATCCCCCGGCCCGGGCTGTTCGGGGTAGAACTCAACCTGCAGCAGGCTACGTCCTATACGTACTATCTCATGATCGCCCTGTGCCTCCTCACCATCCTTGTGGTCAACCGCCTCCAGGATTCGCGCATCGGCCGCGCCTGGATCGCCCTGAGGGAGGATGAACTGGCCTGCGAGGCCATGGGGGTTGACAAGACCATGGCCAAGCTGACCGCCTTCGCCCTGGGGGCCACCTGGGCGGGCATGGCCGGGGTGGTTCTGGCCTCCAAGACGACCTTCATCAACCCGGCGAGCTTCACCTTTCTCGAATCGGCCATGATTCTGTCCATCGTCGTACTGGGGGGGATGGGCTCCATCCCCGGTGTGATCCTCGGGGCCCTGCTGCTCATGCTTCTTCCGGAATACCTGCGGGTTTTCCAGGATTACCGGATGCTCCTCTTCGGAGCCACCATGGTCCTGATGATGGTCTTCCGCCCCCAGGGCATGGTTCCCGCCATCCGGCGGTCCTATCGGTACAGGGGGGATGAGCCGTGACCGGAACGGAAGCCTCCCCCGCCCTGGACGTCCAGAAACTGACCATGGACTTCGGCGGTCTGCGGGCGCTCAACGGCGCTTCCCTTCAGGTGAAGGAGGGGGACATCGTCGCCCTCATCGGCCCCAACGGAGCCGGCAAGACGACCTTCTTCAACTGCATCACCGGGCTGTACCGGCCTACGGGGGGAGCCATCTTCATTTCCCCGCCCGGAGGGAAGAGGGAGCGGATATCCGGGCTGAAGGTCCATGACGTCACGAAAAGGGGTCTGGCGCGCACCTTCCAGAACATTCGCCTTTTCTCGAACATGACGGTCCTGGAAAACGTCATGCTGGGACGCCACTGCCGCAGTTCCGCAGGCATCCTGGGAGCCGTTCTCCGCGGACCGAAAACCCGCCGGGAGGAGAAGGACATCGCCCGCCGCAGCTACGCCATCCTGGAAAAGATGGGACTGGCCGATGCGGCCAATCTGCCGGCCAAGAACCTTCCCTACGGGGCGCAGCGGCGCCTCGAGATTGCCCGGGCCCTGGCGACGGAGCCCTTTCTTCTGCTCCTGGACGAGCCGGCCGCCGGAATGAACCCCCAGGAGACCCGTGAGCTTGAGCGCCTGATCCGGCGGATCCGGGATGAGGAGCACATCTCCATCCTCCTGATCGAACATGACATGAAGCTGGTCATGAGCCTCTGCGACCGGGTCACCGTCCTGGATTACGGACAGAAGATCGCCGAGGGCACGCCGCGGGAAATCCGGGAAAATCCCGTCGTCATCAAGGCCTACCTGGGAGAGGACATCTGAACATGCTCAAACTGAGGCAAGTTGAAACCTGGTACGGAAGCATCCAGGCCCTCAAGGGAATCGACATTTCGGTCCGCCCGGGAGAGATCATCACCCTGATCGGGGCCAACGGCGCCGGGAAAAGCACGACCCTCATGACGATCTCCGGACTGGTTCCGCCCCGGAGGGGCGAGATCCTCTTCGAGGGGAAACCCATCCATGACCGGGCGCCCGATGCCATCGTGGCCATGGGAATCTGCCAGGTCCCGGAAGGGAGACACATCTTCCCGTCGCTGACCGTCGCCGAAAATCTCGACATGGGGGCCTTTCTGCGGCGGGACCGGCTGGCGATCCGCAACGACCTGGACTACGTCTTCGACCTCTTCCCGATCCTCGCCGAACGCCGCCACCAGCCCGGCGGAACCCTCAGCGGCGGCGAACAGCAGATGCTGGCGATTTCCCGGGCGCTCATGGCCCGGCCCAAACTCCTTCTCCTCGACGAGCCCTCCCTGGGCCTCGCCCCTCTGGTCGTCCGCCTGATCTTCCAGATCATCCGCAAGATCAACTCGGAAAACGAGACGACCATCTTTCTCGTGGAGCAGAACGCCCACATGGCCCTCCAGGTGGCCCACCGGGGCTATGTCCTGGAAAACGGTGAGATCCTCATGGAGGGAACGGCGGACACGCTTCTCCACAACGAAGCGGTCCGCCAGGCCTACCTGGGGCTGTGAGAAAAACCGCTTTCAAGAAATGCCCTTTACAAAATTCCCGGAAAAGTTATAATCCCGCAATTGTTAAAAGATGTCGGCTCAGAGATTGCTTGTCTCATCAGCACCGAGCAATTCATGATGTTTTCATAAATGAAGGATGATTCGGCGGCTCTTAAAAAAATTATGGGAAAGGACAATGTAGAGAGGACCATGATGAAGGCGAAACGAATCGGTGCAGCTGTTCTCGTGATGATGTTCCTGTGCGTTTGTCTTTCGGCCTGCGGCAGTCCTGAAGAGCGGAAGGCCAAATTTTTCAAGAACGGGGAGGAGCTTTACAAAAAGGGGGAATACGCCAAGGCGATCATCAATTATCAGAATGCCGTCAAGATCGATCCCCGCTTTGCCCTGGCCCACCAGATGATCGGCCTTTCCAATTTCCGGCTGAAGCGCTTTCAGCCGGCTTACGCCTCTCTCAATCGCGCCGTGGAGCTGAACCCGCAGCTCTGGGAGTCGCAGGTCACCCTGGGAAGCCTCCTGTTCGCGGCGGGGAAGAAAGCTGAGGCGCATGAAAAGGCGGATCTTGTCCTGGCCAAAGTACCGGAGCATGAAGAAGCCCTGATGCTCAAAGCCCTCTGCCTCCTGGCGGATTCGAAGACCGAAGATGCCGAGTCCATCCTGAAATCCCTGATCGCCCGCAACCCGAAGAAGGAAGAACCCTACCTGCTGCTGGCGGGCCTGAAGAACCGGCAGAACCTTGGCGCCGATGCGCAGGCGATCCTGAAAAATCTTCTTGCCCAGAACCCGCAGAGCAAAAAAGCCCGGCTGATGCTCATTGCGATGCTGGAAAGGCAGAAGGCCTGGCCGGAAGCGGAGAACGAATACAAGGCGCTGGCAGCCCTCGATCCGGCAGCCGATGACCCGAAGCTTCTCCTGGCGGGCTTCTATCAGCGGACTGGGCGGCCCTCGGCGGCCGAAGCCATCCTGCTGGACCTGGTCAAGGGCCATCCCGACAAGCTGAATCCCCGGATCCAGCTCGCCCAGTTCTACGCGGCGGGGAAGCAGTACGATTCCATGGTGGCCGTCCTGCAGAAGGCCATTCAGGATTTTCCCAAGGAGCTGGCGCCCTATGACATCCTGGCCCGGTATTACCTGACGGTCAACAACTCGAAACAGTCCATCGCCCTGCTCGAACAGTACCTGGGCAAGGCGGGGAGCGCTCCCGCCGGCCTCAAGGCCAAACTCCTGCTGGCCGGCATTCTTTATCCCTCAGGGAACAAGGAAAGGGCCGAGAAGCTGGTGGAGGAGGTCATCAAGGAAAACCCGCAGGATGAAGCAGCCCATGTCATGAAGGGCGACATCCTGGCGGACAGAAAGGATTATGTCACCGCCATCACCGAATACCGCTCCGTCCTCAAGTCGTCGCCCAATTCGATTCCCGTTCTCCTCAGGCTTGCCCGGGTTCACTCGCTGAACAAGGAGGATAAACTGGCTGAAGACACCTACAAGACCATTCTCAGCCTGCAGCCCAAGTCCGAAAGCGCCCTCTTCGGGCTCGCCCTGCTGGAGGAATCCCGGAAGCGGCCGGAGCAGGCGCTGGCCTATTATGAAAAGATCCGCGGGTTCTACCCGCACAACGCCGGAGCGGCGATCGGCATCACCCGCATCCTGGAGGGCCGGGGAGAAATCTCCAAGGCCCGGATCATTCATGAAGAGATGGTGTCCCGTTACCCCAACTCTCCCCTGCTCGTCAACAATCTGGCGTTCCATCTGGCCGAGTACGCGCCGACACCGGCCAACCTGAACCGGGCGGACAAGCTCCTGGCCCCCTTCATGAAAACCTACGGGAAGAATTATCACTTTGCGGATACGGCAGCCTGGATCGCTTACCGGCAGGGGCGCTACGCCCAGGCCAGAGAGCTGCTGGCGGGACTGGATGCACAGACGCTCCGGAATCCCGCAATCAGCTACCACCTGGGCATGGTTTATCTCGCCCTGGGAAACACCGCCGAAGCCCGCTCGTATCTGAACGTTGCAGCGGCAAGCCGGGAGCCGTTCCCCGGAGACAGGGAAGCGAGGGAGGCCTTGAAAAAACTGGCCCCTTGAGAGGAGAGGTGCCGGGAATCTCTTCCCGTGCCTGGCAAACTCCCCGCTCGGGGAGAAAAGCAAAAAATAAGGGTTTTGGAGGGAACAAATCAGGGTTTTCCTGATGGATGATCTGCGGATGCTCGACTATGGTATCCTGCAAAGTCCGCCGACCCCAATAGATCGATCTTTGTGGAGGGAAAAATGAAAAGAACCGGAACACCCGTCATCCTTTGTCTTCTGTGCCTCCTGCTTGCCGTGATACCTGGGGAAGCCTTCG